>LUZA01000045.1 GCA_001603455.1 Bacteroidales bacterium Bact_09
CGGTAAATAGCCAATCTTTTAGATTTTCAAATAAAACATATGAAATTGCCAGCGAATTGCATAAATTTGCAATTCGCTAATTTTTAATATATATATCATGAATAATGCAGTTTACAATTTCCCGTTGCCTCAAAATGAGCCTATACTTAATTATTTTAAAGGGAGTCCCGAGCGGACTCTTTTGGAAAAAGAACTGAAAAAGCAATCTCAGACTATACTGGAAATACCACTAATTATTGGAGGAAAAGAAATTCGAACCGGAAATTTTGGAGAGATAAGACTGCCCCATAATCACAACAAAGTAATTGCCAGGTATCATAAAGCCGGAAAGGCAGAAGTAGAAATGGCCATTAAGGCCGCACTTGAAGCCCGGAAAAACTGGTCAGATCTGGCCTGGACCATAAGAGCTTCCATATTGCTAAAAGCAGCTGAACTTCTTTCGATACACTACCGTTCAGTAATCAATGCCGCCACCATGCTCGGACAAAGCAAAAATATTTATCAATCCGAGATTGATGCCGTTTGTGAAGCTATAGACTTTTTGAAATACAACGTAGGTTTTGCCGGGCGTATTTACGAAATGCAGCCCAAATCCACGTACAATCAGTTGAATAAAATGGAGTACAGAGCCCTGGAAGGTTTTGTACTTGCAGTAAGCCCGTTCAATTTCACATCTATTGCTTCTAATCTGAACATGGCCCCGGTAATGATGGGCAACACAACTTTATGGAAACCAGCCTCTACGGCCGTTCTGTCCAATTATCACCTGATGAAAGTCTTTATGGAAGCCGGATTGCCCGACGGTGTGATAAATTTTTTACCCGGACAGGGGTCCGTCATAGGCAATATCTGCCTGGCATCCAAAGATCTGGCAGGCATTCATTTTACGGGATCCAATGTTACTTTTAACGGTTTATGGACACAGGTAAGCACAAATCTTTCACGATACAAATCTTATCCCCGCCTGGTAGGAGAAACAGGAGGGAAAGATTTTATTTTTGTACATCCCTCGGCAAATATTCAAGATGTCTGTATCAATGCCATACGCGGAGCTTTTGAATACCAGGGACAAAAATGTAGTGCGGCCTCCAGAATGTACGTGCCTCGTTCCTTATGGGCCGGAATAAAGAATGGTGTTTACGAACTGGCCGAAGATATAAAAATGGGGGACGTAACGGATGCCGCAAATTTCATGAATGCGGTTATTGACGAAAAATCGTTCGACAATATTAAATCCTACATAGATTTTGCCCGGAATTCAAATGAAGCAGAAATTATAGCAGGTGGTCAATGCGACAAATCTACCGGTTATTTTATCCGTCCAACGGTCATTGCAACCACCAACCCTCGCTTTAAACTTATGGAAGAAGAAATATTCGGTCCTGTTCTCTGTGTTTATGTATATGAAGATTCCAAAATGGAAGAAACATTGGATTTGTGTGATAGTACATCGCCCTATGGATTGACAGGAGCTGTCTTTTCCACTGACCGCATAGCAGCGGCACACATGTGTGAAAAACTCAGGTATGCTGCCGGGAACTTCTACATCAACGACAAGCCTACAGGTGCCATCGTAGGGTTGCAACCGTTCGGAGGATCAAGGGCTTCCGGGACAAATGACAAAGCAGGTGGTGAATTCAATCTGTTACGATGGGTCAATCCCAGAACGATCAAAGAAACCTTCGTCAATCCGGATGATTATCGTTATCCGTATATGAAGCAGGAAGAGTAGGAAGGGTAGGAAGGACAGAAAGAGCAGAAAGAGCAGGAAGTGGCCAAAACCGTCACTTCCTACTTTTAGCCAGCCCAAGCCGAGAAGTCATCGATGATCCGACTTTTTCAAGTAAAATTGGTCCTTTTCTATAACTGAAAAGGCAAACGC
>LUZA01000046.1 GCA_001603455.1 Bacteroidales bacterium Bact_09
AATAAATATTATGACGTCTTGTATTTTAGCAATTTACAAAATATCGTACAGGAACAAGTTGAACTCACAACCCTAAATTTGCAGAAAACCGAAAAACTGATTGAACTAGGATTAAAAGCCGAATCCGACCTGCTGGAAATGAGAGCACAGGAAGCCACCGAGTTGCACAACCTGGTTTTGGCTCAAAATCAACACGACTTAGCTTTGCTCGCGCTCAAAAACTTAATGAATTATCCATCCGAAAATGAGTTACATATAGTAATTGAAGAGATTCCTATTTCGACCGATATGCTGCTATCACCCGACATTGTTTATGCCACAGCAGTAAGACACATGCCAGCTGTACTACGCGCTAATCTTGAAGTAGAAGCGTCACAAAAGCGACTCAATATCGCGCGTGGTGAACTCTCACCCCGACTCTCGTTTGGTGCCGGAATCTATACCAATTATGCTGATTCACGCAAAGAACATATTGATCCTAACAATCTCGATAACAGTCCCATGCACATCATCCCATTTAATGACCAATGGTCGCAAAACATGGCACAATCCATTTTCCTGAATGTGCAAATTCCTATTTTAAACAAATGGAACGGAATGTCACACGTGAAACAGGCGCGTCTGGAGCGCCTGATGGCAGTGAATCGGCAACAAGAAGAAAGACAGAAGCTGTATCAGTTTATTAACGAGGATATCCAGCAACTAAAATCGTTACAAAACGAGCGAAATTTACTGAGGGCAAAAAAAGATGCCTTACAAGAAGCTTATATCATTTCCGAGAAAAAATTGGAACAAGGGCTTATCAACGTTATCGAATTTTATACCGCTAAAAACCAGTTCGCCCAAGCCGAAGCCGATTGGATGCGTACCCTTTTGCAATTGAAAGTGAAAGAACAAACCATAAGGTTTTATATGGGAGAAAAGATTTATTAATGATTAACTGTATTGCCAATTGCTAATTGAAAAGAATCATGGACAGAAAAATAGAAAAAAAGAAAGGCTTTCAAAAAAAGCACATCCTTTGGATTGCGGGCGGTTTAGTATTCGCATTCATTTTATTTAAAATCATTTCCGATGCAGGTACAAAATCGCTTAGAATAGATCGTGATAAAATTACCGTGAGCCATGTTACGCGAGGCCAGTTCAATGATTACATCCGCGTAACGGGGCAAGTGGAACCCATTGCCACAATATACCTCGATGCCGAAGAAGGAGGTCGTGTAAAAGAACGACTTATAGAAGAAGGCGCTACAGTAAAGGCGGGAGATATCATCCTGAGATTAGAAAACCGGACTCTCTATCAGGAAATAATGGCAAGTGAATCCAACTTGGCACAAAAAGAAAACATGCTTCGTCAAACGCGCATCAATTTTGAAAATCAGATGATTGAAACACGCCGCCGACTCCTGGCCTCCACTTTCGACATTCAAAAGAAAGAGCGCAATTTCAACCAACAGCAGGCTTTGTATGAAGACAAACTCATTCCTGCCGAAACCTATCGTATAGCCAAAGAAGACTACGAGTATGCTAAACAGGAGCAGGAAATAAACCGATTAAAAGCCAAAAACGACTCGATGATTATGGTGTCGGAAATGACCCAGCTTATAACCGACCTGACCAAAATGCGTCAAACGTTACAGCTCGTTTATGAACGGTTAAATAATCTGAACGTGAAAGCACCCGTGGATGGGCAACTGGGAATGCTGGATGCCGAGATAGGACAAAGCATCGGGCAGGGAACGCGCATCGGGCAAATCAATGTACTCACCAACTTCAAGGTACAGGCGATGATTGACGAACATTACATTGACCGGGTACGCCATGGACTTGCCGGGACTCTTGATCGTCAGGATAAATTATACAATCTGAATATCAGAAAAGTATATCCCGAAGTACGGCAGGGGCAATTTCGCATTGACATGGTATTCGATGGTGAGACCCCTGAAAATATCCGCACCGGACAGACTTATTATATCAATCTCGAACTTGGCCAACCGCAAGACGCCATAATGTTGCCCCGGGGCGGATTTTTTCAAAGCACAGGCGGACAATGGGTGTACGTACTTGACAAATCGGGAGACTTTGCCACCAGGCGCAGTATTCGTATCGGGAAACAAAACCCTCAGTTTTATGAGGTGATTGAAGGGTTAAATCCCGGGGAACAGGTGATTACATCCGGTTACGAAAATTTCGGGGATAATGATAAGTTGATACTCAATTAGCAATGTATAACATAAAACTTGCCTTTCGCATGCCTACAAAATCTCGCTCAGTTGGTGGGTTTTCGTTCTTGGCGGCATTGTTGTGCTTACCGTGGCCCTTGTTTACCGTGAGTTGGCAAAATTGGCGGGTGGCAACAAAAATTCCGTGGAAGCACTGCGGTATGAGAGAGTGTATAAATTATTAAATATAAACAAACATGATTCGTACAGAAAAATTATCAAAAACATTCCGCACCGAAGAAGTCGAAACATTGGCCTTACGAGATGTGGACATTCACGTAGAAAAAGGCGAATTTGTAGCCATTATGGGACCATCGGGCTGTGGCAAATCTACGCTGTTAAACATTCTTGGACTGCTTGATAATCCCACTGAAGGAAAGTATTACTTCGACACCGAAGAAGTGGGACATTTCAAGGAGAGCCAGCGTACACAATTGCGCAAAGGCAATATTGGTTTCGTGTTTCAGAGTTTCAACCTTATCGATGAACTAAACGTATTCGAAAATGTGGAACTCCCGCTTACGTACCTTAGCATTTCGTCGGTCAAACGAAAAGAAATGGTGAAAAATGTGCTGAAACGCATGAATATCGGACATCGTGAAAAACATTTTCCACAACAGCTCTCCGGTGGCCAGCAACAGCGCGTAGCCATTGCCCGTGCCGTGGTTGCCAACCCCAAACTCATTCTTGCCGACGAACCAACGGGTAATCTCGATTCAAAAAACGGCCGCGAAGTGATGGACCTGCTTACCGAACTAAACAAGGAAGGAACCACTGTTATAATGGTTACACACTCACAACACGATGCCGGATTTGCTCATCGCACCATAAATTTATTCGACGGTATGGTGGTAAGCCAAATGGAGACGCCTGTGAGAATGGCGGACATGCTTTAATTTAGTTGAATGAATCATGCGAACAATTCGCCAACTTTTCAAAAACATCTTCAAATACCGCCTTTCCTCGGTGCTGACACTTGTAAGCCTTGTGGTAGCTTTCCTCGGCATCATTGTGTTGTCACTTTACGTGTCGTATGAGCGCAGTTTCGATGGATTCCACAAAAACAAAAACGATATTTATTTGATGTCTTTCAAATATGATATGGGCAGTGCGCTTCCTATACCGATGGAGCAGCTCATAAGAGAGAAAGTCCCCGAAATAGAAAAAGGCGTTGTGGTGCGCGATTGGTGGGACAACGAGTTTTACCGCACCGACCAAACAAAGAAAGATGCTATTCGGATAAAGGCCATACATGCTTCTGCCGATTTTTTCACGATGTTTGACTTTCCGCTTATAACGGGCGATCCCAAAACCGTGCTTTCCGTGCCCAACAGCGTGGTGTTATCGGAAAACACGGCAAAGAATATTTTCGGTACTGTTGACGTAGTCGGCAGGCAACTCTTGGCAAGCGACAATGAACTTACCGTGTTGGGTGTGATGAAAGATATGCCCAAAAATACGTCATTCCACTGTGAAGCCATTGTGCCACTTGTTCTACAGGGGAATCAGGATTGGAGCGAATGGAGTTTCAGCATTTTCTTCCAACTGAAAAAAGGCGCGGACAAAGCGGTAGTAGAACAGAAAATAACCGACATCGAAAATATAGCAGAAGCATTAAAAGCGCTCACCGTGATGTATTCTCCCGAAGCGGCGGCAGTGGATTTGATGCCGCTGAGTAAAATCCATTACGGTTCACGCGGTTATCAGTTCGTGTCGGTCAACAAAACGGTACTCAATGTACTTTCTATACTCATTCTGGTGCTATTGATTATGGGTGCGGTCAATTTCATCAACTTTTCTGCCTCTCAGGCCCCATTGCGTGCCAAATCACTATCGGTACAGCAAATCCTTGGTGAAGTCAAATGGAAAGCCCGTGCACAGATTATAGGTGAAGCTGTAATATTGTCACTGATTGCGTTGGGTCTATCGTTTATCATCCACAGCCTGATATTTCAGCGGTTGGAAAATCTGTTTCAAATCACCGGTTTGTCGTTCAAAGGACGTGAACTGTTTTATGCCGGATTCGTGCTATTTGCTATCATTTTTGGAGCCATTGCCGCATTTTATCCCTCTCGTTACATCACTTCGCCACCCATTTCACAAGCCGTGAAAGGAAAGATGTTCTTCTCCGGAAAAGGAAAGAATTTCCGCAACATGCTGATTACCGTACAGTTCGTGTTCACTATCGCGCTCATTACAGCCTCGCTCACCATTGAAAAACAATTAAACTTTTGGAACAATTTCGATATCGGCATCGATAAGGAAAATGTACTTTATCTACAAACTTCTAACGCGTTAAGAAAAAGTCATCAGGCTTTTGCCGACGAATTGATGAAAAACGCGGATATTACGAATTATACCTATACCCAATCGCTTCCGGGACAAGTGGGAATGGGTTGGGGACGCGAAGTTGACGGGCAGCAAATCCAATTGCAGGCATGGCCTATTGATGATCGGTTTATCGATTTTTTCGGGATAAAAATAACGGAGGGACGTGCTTTTCGGCAGGGTGAAGCCGATATGAATAATTTTATCCTTAACGAGAAAGCGGTACAACAATTCGGTTGGGATAAACCGTTGGAAAAAAAGTTTGGAGGTCTTGCCGGTATGGGCGATATTGTGGGTGTCGCGAAAAATTTCAACTACGCGTCACTGAAGGGCGAAATTACCCCGATGCTCTTCTGGCGTACCGATGATCGTAAATTCAATATTCTAATAAAAACCCGTGGCGGAAACTTCACGCAGATACGCGCATACATTGAAGAGACTGCCAAGCGGTTCGACCCCGACAGCACATTCCACGCCCGTTTTCTGGACGATGCGCTCGAACAGCAATACAGCAAGGAAACCCGTATGGCACGTTTTATCGAGTTCGTGTCGCTATGGACTATCCTGCTCGCGCTCACGGGATTGTTGGGGCTGATTGTGTTTATCTCGCGCGATAAAGTGAAGGAAATCGGCATCCGCAAAATAAACGGTGCATCCATTTTCGAGGTGGTGCGGATGCTCAATAAAAGCGTGCTGATTTGGTTGGGTATTGCTTTCGTGATTGCCACGCCTGTAGCCTATTACGTTATGAGTCGCTGGCTCGAGAACTTTGCCTATAAAACGGCACTCAGTTGGTGGATTTTCGTCCTTGCGGGATTGGCTTCGCTCATCGTGGCGTTGTTGACCGTGAGCTGGCAGAGTTGGCAAGCGGCAAGCAGGAATCCGGTGGAAGCACTGCGTTATGAGTAACTCAAATGGTCTAAAAGATATGCGTACTTTAAAAACAATTTTTCGAAATCTCAGATCATCCAGAATTTCTACAATATTTGATTTTGTGGGACTTATCACGGCATTTACCGCTTTCATACTCATAATGTTATATGTGTGGACTGAATATAGTTTCGACAGTTATCATCACGATGCGGACAATATTTACCGTCTCGAGCTAAAATCACCGGAAAAAGACAAAACTTCCGTTTATATGGCGGGACAGACTAAGGATGTGATACGCGAACAACTGTCGGATGTAGTGGCAACAACCACCTATATGCCATGGGGCAAATGGGACGAGTATCTCTTTGAATGGACTAAAGATGGTCAAAAACGACAGAGTTACGAGGATTACGCTATTGCTGATAAGTATTTAACAGATGTTTTCACGTTTGATTTTTTGCATTCCGCGGGTGCTTCACCGCTTGCCGACCCCAATTCGGCAATTGTTTCCGACGCCTTTGCGGTAAAACTTTGGGGGACAACCCATGCCATGGATCAAACGTTTACCGCCAACGGAGAGGAATATACCGTAACTGGTGTTTTCCGTACGCCGCCCAAAAATTCGCTTTTCGATACGCCTGTTATTATGGCGTTTCCTTCCAGAGGTTGGATTGCAGATTCGTATCAATCGTGGGGAATCATCAATTTCCCGGAATTTATCAAAGTAAAATCGGGAGTCTCTGCATCGGAATTGCAAGCTCGCATCAATACCATAGACATTCTGAAAGAAAAATACGATTATCTCGATAAAAATAGCGAAAGAGCAGAAATCATCGCCCGTCCGCTTTCGGAACTTCGTTTTGCGAAAGATGTAGCCGAAAATCCGCTGTTTAATACCAACAACCAATCATCGGTAAATATGCTTTTTGTGGTGGGCCTGTTCATTTTGATGATCGCTGTGTTGAATTACGTGAATTTTGCTACCGCCACACTTCCCAAGCGTATGAAAAACATTGGGGTAAGGCGTATTCTGGGAAACAGTCGCCGTCAGATTCTGATGCTAAACATTCTGGAAAGCGTACTTGTTTCCGGCGTGTCGTTTCTTGTGGCATTGGGACTTGCCATATTTGTAAACCATCATTTTGGAATACAACTTTTCGAGTATTCATTAGATTTTCAAGCATCGGTTCTTGTGATGTTCTTGTTGTTCGCTGTCGCCTTAGCAGCCGGAGTCTTAGGTGCGTTGGTCCCTGCTTTCGGCAGTATTGGCATTGCGCCGATGGATGCGATAAAAAAACGACATGCCATTGCCCGCCAAACATCGCGCGGATGGCTCACGGTAGTACAGTTCGTAGCAACGATCCTGCTCATTGCGATGTCGGTACTCACGATGAAACAGGTGGATTTTATGAAAACCACATCGTTGGGTTTTGACAAAGAAAATGTGATGGTGATCTCACCGACCGATGATTTATTGAATAATTTGGATGCGTTTAAATCTGATTTGCAGCAAAATCCGCTGGTTGAAACCGTGGCTCTGTCAAGTGGCGTTCCGGGCATTCCGTCTAATATAGAAGGATTTCGCTTTAACGATGAACATGTCCAAACGTGGCTCTGGTTTGCAGATGGTGAATATATGAAAATGATGGATTTCAACATCGTGGAAGGTCGTGGTTTTCTGAGAGAGAGTGAATCCGAACAGAGCAGCGTGATTATAAACGAAGCCGCCAAAAGAAAATACGGATTGGAAACAGGCTCGCATCTCACGAAGTATGACCGGGAAGGCAATCCCATAAATTTTCAAGTAGTGGGTATCATTGAAGATTTTAATTTCGTATCGCTGCGCGAGAACATTGAGCCGTTCACGTTCAGATATTATCCGGGCACTTTTCACGGATGGATAAACATAAAGCTTGCCGCAGGAGACAAAAAAACTGCCGTCGATTTTATTACACAGGCATATAGTAAACTCAGTCCTAATGAGCCGATTCGGTACTATTTTCTGGATGACAAGCTGAATCTTTTGTACGCAAAAGAAGACCGACAAGTGAATCTGATTTTCTTTTTCAGCCTGCTGTCGCTCGTTATATCCGTGTTGGGAATTTTGGGGCTCTCCATTTTCACGTCGCAATACCGTACCAAGGAAATCGGCATCCGTAAAATCAATGGCGCGACCATTGCCGAGATACTGGCGCTGCTCAATAAAGGTTTCATCAAATGGATTGTTGTCGCTTTCGTGATAGCCACTCCCATCGCCTATTACGCCATGAGCCGCTGGCTCGAAAACTTTGCCTATAAAACGGCCCTCAGTTGGTGGATTTTCGTCCTTGCGGGTTTGATTGCCCTCATCGTGGCGTTGCTGACCGTAAGTTGGCAAAGCTGGCGGGCGGCAAGCCACAATCCAGTGGAAGCACTTAGATATGAATGAGTTAAAAGGTGAAAGGTAAAAGTAGAAAATGACTTTACAAACTTTCAACTTTATTAATTGAAAACACGATGAAAAATTTTAAGATTGCTGTGCGGAAACTGTTCCGCAAAGGTGAACATACTGTTACGCGGATCATCTCACTGGCCACGGGGTTGGCATTCGGCCTCCTTTTGTTCGCCGAAGTGTTTTACTATTACAGTTTCGACAGTTTTTATCCCGATGCCAATCGGTTATATGTGGTCAACTCGGTTGCCAGGCTCGATAACTCGTCTGAAAAATTATCGACCTATCCAAAAGTAAGTGGTGCCGTCGCGCCCGGATTGAAAGCCGAGGTGCCGGGGATAGAAGCCGCTACGCGACTGACAGGAATTGGAATGTTGGATTTTTTCTCTGAAGAGAATTATATCTATAGCGGAGACTTTGTTTTGGCGGACGAATATCTGCATGACCTGCTGCCCCGTCCGGTCCTGGAAGGGAACAAAGCCTCGGACATCCTGAGAACTCCGATGAGTTGCATGGTATCAAGCGAAATTGCAGATAAAATGGGAGGGAACGTAGTAGGTAAAATGATAGAAATGAAAGACTTCCCCGGCAAGAAACTAACCATCGGCGGCGTGTTTGAGAAATTTCCCGAAAACACCAATTATTCGTTTGATGTGGCTGTTTCCATGCCATCCATCGGCAATTTCATATGGGACGGCTCGGAAAACTGGCTCGGGAATGACCGTTATTATTCGGTTGTAAAACTTGCCCATGGCGTAACGCCTGAAAGTCTCGCTCCTGCCGTGCGCAAAATGCAGGAAAAGCATCAGAACATTGAAGAACTGGAACGCAAAAACGGGTTCATTTTCAAATATTCCTTTGAATCGCTACCAAAGTACTTTCCAAATCAGGCAAAAGAGATGATATTTATCCTGAGCGCCATCGCTTTTATCGTGTTGTTTGTTTCGGCAATGAATTATATGTTACTCACGGTAAGTACCTTGGTGAACCGTGCCAAAACTTCTGCTGTTTACAAATGCTATGGCGCCGAAAAACGCGACCTGCACGGGATGATTTTCGCCGAGAGCACAATGATCTTCCTTATTTCGTTGGCGGTCGCCTTCGGGCTGATGCTGTTGATAAAGCCTTTTGTGGAAGCACAGGTCGACCACAGCCTCGAAGCTACCCTCAATGCCCATGTAATCATTCCTATACTGCTCATCCTCGGGGTACTGATTCTTTTTGTCAGCTATTTCCCCGGAAGAATATTTGCACAAACGCCGGTCGCCGAAGCTTTCAGAAGTTATCGTAAAAAAAGTTCGCAATGGAAAAAAGTGCTGTTGGCGGTGCAATTTACCGGGGCGGCACTCATCTCGGCGATGCTTTTGGTAGTCAGTATGCAGTACGAAAAAATGAAAAACGCATCCCATGGGTATGATGTGGAGTATGTCTATTATGGCTCAGTAAGCGGAATGGACTCGCATAAGTTCAGGACTGTTTTAAACGAGCTTGAAGCACTGCCAGAAGTGGAAAAAGCCGGATTCGGCTATGATGTACCCATCAACGGCGCATCGGGGAATAACCTGCTTTCGCCCGACGGAGAAAAAGAGTTGTTCAACGTGGCCGATTATTATTACGTGGACGATACCTATTTTCCCTTATTGAATATTCCCGTGGTTTCCGGACAGGCGTTCCAAAAAGATGTTTCCGCTCCTAACGATGTGATGATCAGTCAGAAAGGAGCCGACCTGCTGGCATTGAACAACGGCTGGACAGACGGTGTGGTAGGGAAAAGCGTTGCAATAACGGAGCACAACAGAAATGCGGCTTCCAATATCTCCGGCGTTTTTAGTGATCTGATTGTAGGAAGCATCGACAGTAAGGATTTTCGTCCTTCCGTCTTTTTCTACATGCCGCAAGAGCGATTTATCGAAATTTTCGAAAAAAATCCTGCTTACGATTTTTTAATCCTTATCAAAACGCGACCGGGCAACAACCGCAATGTCATGCAGAAATTCAACGATATTTTCAACAATGCAATTCCGCGCGGCGAGGCACATATCTATAGTTTGGCAGCGGAACAGGAAAACAAATATCGGCCACAAAGAGGTTTTCGAAACGCGCTTTATGCCGGTAGTTTCGTAATCCTGCTGGTTACTGTTATGGGACTGTTAGGCTATTTGAGCGATGAGATTACCCGTTACCGGAAAAACCTCGCCATTCGTCGCATCAATGGCGCTACCACCATCGATGTAATCCGCATTTTCGTCTCAGACATTGCCAAAGTGGCTGTTCCCTGTGTATTGATGGGATTGGCGGGAGCGTGGTTCCTTGCCATGAAATGGCTGCAGAACTTCAGCGTTCAGATTTCGCTGCAATGGTGGATTTTCATACTGGCTGGTGTTGTCATTCTCCTGCTCACAAGTTCCGTCGCCGTACTCAATTCGATGCATGCTGCGATGCAAAATCCGGTAAAATCACTGAGATACGAGTAAATCAATTTTCGTAAAGGATAAAAGCATTCCCGTCTGATGAAAGTCATGGATGAAGTTAATAGAACTATATAAAATAGTTGCATAACTAAAAAATATAGTTATATTTGCAGTGTAAACAACTC
>LUZA01000047.1 GCA_001603455.1 Bacteroidales bacterium Bact_09
AAGATTTCCCGATATTGTTATAACAGCATCTTGCGGGATTGGTATACCGGGTTCTGCGGCCGGGAGCAAAAAAACACTAACGGAACACAGAATTAGCGAAAAGAAAATTTTTTTCATAGCTTTGTAAAATTAGAAGTTAATACATTAGTTTGTGTTAGCGGTTCTGCCGGCGGATGTTGCAGCATCTGCCGGCTTTTTTATTCAATCATAATTGTGTTAGTCATCTGATTTTCATCTATTTTGAATCTGTAGATCTTTCTCATGGTCTTGAGGATACTCTCCAGTCCGTCATCCTGGCGGAATTTTGCATTGAAACGGTATTGCGCCAGCTCCTGATTGGTTACGACGATGGTCGTATTATAATAAAGTTCCAGTCTGTTTACGATTTCTATGAACGGGACATCGTTGAAGGCATAGATACCGTCTTTCCACAGGAGAAACTCCTTGTCTTGAAAAGTGGAACGCTGCCATCCGTCCTGTTCCCATTCTATGCTTTCGTTGGGTCTGATTCTTACAGGCGTGGTTTTCACAGCCGGATTAATTACTTCAAGGGATCCTTCCACCAAAGAAGTTTTGACATTGTGATCTTTGTAAGCAAATACATTGAACTTGGTCCCAAGAACGCGGATATCATACTGATCTGTAGTAACGATAAAGGGCATAGCCGGATCACCAGCCACTTCAAAGAATGCTTCTCCTGTAAGTTCAACACGGCGTTCCTGACCTGCGAATTTATTGGGGTAACGAAGGGTTGAACTGGAATTGAGCCATACGATTGTTCCGTCACTTAACCGGAAAGATTTTGTTATGTTGGAAGGGGAGGTGACTTCTATCAGGTAAATAGAAGGCGGTTCGGGCAATGTCCTGGTAAAGGGTTGTAACAAACCCCAAAGGGCGAAACCCACAAGAATAACGGCAGCTGCGTATATGGCAACTTGTCTGGACATGATGCGTATGCTGTTTCTCTTCCATTTCAGCAGGCGGGATGTCGCATTTTCGGTATCGGAAGCTGCAGGGAAAAGGGAGGTGATGGCCCTGAGGTTCTGTATTCTGCAGAACTCTTTCCTGAGCTCTGTATCTTGTTCAACGGATTTCATAAGTTCCTTCTTTTCTGATGGAGTGAGCTCGTCGGCAAAATATCGGTGAAGCATTTCTTCCATTTTATGTCTCCTTTTCTGATTTTAGAACGTTTAAGTCTCAAAAAACCACTAAAACGATCTGAAAAAAAATTATAAAAGATGTTCCAGATCTTTCCTGAGTTTTCTAAGAGCAATACTCATTTGGTTTTCCACTGTATTGACAGAGATCCCCAGAAGTTGGGATATTTCCCTGTATTTTTTGCCTTCAACACGGCTCAGGATAAAGATTTCACGGCATTTGGCAGGTAGTCTATCTATCGCTGCCATGACCGTTTTTTCCAGATCTTCGCCCGAGATCAGTTCCGTATCCAGTTGTTCCAGAGCGGCGAGTTTAAGGGACTGCTCGGTCCTGTATTCCTGCGCGATCCGCTGATGACGCAGGTGATCGATGCATTTGTTCTTTACCAGGGTGTAAAGGTAGGTCGATATACTTGTACTGATCCTCAGGGCGTAGTGTTTTTCCCACAGGAACAGGAACACATTCTGGACAATGTTTTCGGCAGTTTCGTCCGAAAGTACATATGTACGGGCAAAGCTGCATAAACGTGAAAAATAGGCGATGTAAATCCCGTCAAAACGTTCTCGCGTTAGCTTTATTTCATTGTTTCCACTGGGTATCGCCCGATTCATACCGTGAAATTTTGCGGATCCTTTTCAAGTGCCGGCCTTCCTGGAATTTGGCATCCAGCCATTCTTTAACAATAATTCTTGCATATTCCGGGGCTACAATTCTCGAACCGAGTGCCAATACATTGGCGTCATTGTGTTCACGCGAAAGCCGGGCAGAGAAAGGTTCGCTGCAGGCTGCGGCACGAACGCCTTTTACCTTATTGGCGCTGATCGAGATCCCAATCCCGGTACCGCACATAACAATGCCTCTGTCACAATCGCCTCGTGAGACGGCTTCTCCAACAGCAATACCAAAATCGGGGTAATCCACACTACCCGGACCGGAGGTCCCGAGATCCCTGATCTGGTAACCCAGTTCAATCAGAAAATCCTTGATATTTTCTTTCAGCTGAAAGGCAGCGTGGTCGCATCCAAGGGCAATTACTTCCATTATGATTTGTTTATGCTACAAAACTATAATAAAATTTCGTAATTTTGCTGCACTATGAAAACTTACCGTATGGAAGCCCTTACCATAGCTGTGGCCTTGGTAATAATGGGGATTTCACTTAAAAAGGGACTGGACGGTTTCTCCGGAAGGGAAAGAACCGTTAACGTAAAAGGGTTGTCCGAAATGGAGGTGCCTGCCGATAAGGTGACATGGCCTCTGGTATACAAGGAGATCGGAAACAACCTTCAGGATCTTTATGTCAGGATCAGCAAGAACAACGATGCATTGATCGAATTTCTGACCTCTAACGGGATTCGGGAAGAGGAGATCAGCGTGAATGCTCCCGAGATCATAGACATGAGTGCAGAACGCTACAATACCACACCGCCCCCGTATCGTTACAATGTCACGTCGGTCATCACCGTCAGCTCGTCGAAAGTGGACCTGGTAAGACAATTGATAAGCAACCAGGGAGAGTTGCTCAGGCAAGGCATTGCCATTATCGGGGGAGAATACCGTTATAATACGGTTTATTACTTTACCGGACTTAATGACATCAAACCACGGATGATCGAGGAAGCGACACGCAATGCACGTGCGGCTGCCGAAAAATTTGCCCAAGATTCCAATAGTAAACTCGGCAAGATCAAAAATGCCTCTCAGGGGCAGTTTACAATAACAGACAGGGACGAGAACACCCCCTTCATCAAGAACGTACGCGTGGTGACCACCGTGAATTACTATTTGAAAGACTAAAACTATCTTTGAGACCAACCATATAAAACGATATTATGAAAAAACCGATCCTAATCTTTTGGCTGATTCTTTTCAGCCTGTTTTCGTATGCACAGACACTGGATGAAGCCCTGTTACGGGAAATTAAAGGCAGCTTTGTCAGAGATCCCCAAAACATTGCATTACAGAACATACTTACCGGCGATGCCGATATTTCACGTAATGCCATGAATAGGGCAGTACAGGGAAAAATCGACCACTTTTTTAAATACAGGGTAACTGTCAAGGGCATTACAAACCAGTATAGTTCGGGCAGGTGCTGGATGTTCGCTTCCATGAACGCATTGCGTCCCGTTGTCAGGGAATTGTTACAGACAGAAGATTTTGACTTTTCTCACAGTTACGTTTATTTCTGGGACCTGTTGGAAAAATCCAACCTGTTTCTGGAAAATATCATACAGACGGCGGAAAGGGACATAGATGACAGGGAGGTGACCGTTTATTTCTCAACCCCGATCAACGATGGAGGAGTATGGAGTCTTTTCTACAATGTGGCAGAAAAATACGGAGTCGTTCCGGAATCAGTAATGCCGGAAAGCGAACATTCAAAAAATTCACGGCAAATGGTATCGGTGATAAAAGAACGTTTACGTGCCGGCGGTTACTCACTGCGGGAAATGTACAGCAGGGGAGCAGATGCTGAAGGGCTTAGGCGGGAAAAGAAAGCTATCCTCAAAGATGTGTATAGGGTATTGTCTTTATGTTTGGGCGATCCGCCTGCAGAATTCCTTTACCGTTATAAGAACAGGGAAGGGCAGATCATTTCCATGAAGACCACTCCGCTGGAATTTTACAGGAGCATCATCAGCAGTGATTATTCTCCTTCCAGCTATATTATGATCATGAACGATCCCACACGAGAGTATTACCGTATGTATGAACTCAGAAACTATCGCAATACCGTTGAGGGTATCAATTGGATTTACCTGAACCTTCCCAACGATGAGATCAAGGCTGCAGCCCTCTCTTCCATAAAGGACAATGAACCCATGTACACCTCGTGCGATGTAGGCAAGTATTTTGATAAGGAGAGCGGGATACTTGATCCCGACAATTACGATTATCAATCCCTCCTGGGGATTAATCTGCAGATGGATAAAAAGGCACGCATTCTCACCGGACAAAGCAGTTCTTCCCATGCTATGCTGCTGATAGGATGTGACACGGATCAGGATGACAAACCCGTAAAATGGGAATTTGAGAACAGCTGGGGCAAGAATAACGGCAACGGAGGATATCTTACCTTTACCGATAAATGGTTTGACGAGTACATGTTCCGTTTTGTTATTCACAAAAAACACCTGAGTCCTAAGGCAATAGCAGCGCTTTCAAAGGATCCTGTGCTACTGCCTGTATGGGATCATATGTTTTGACAGCTATTGATATATTATTACTTACATACATAAATATTATGAGCCAAAGAAAAAGTGTACAGACTCCTCTTGCTCCTCCTGCCCTGGGGCCCTATTCACAAGCCGTTATTGCTGGCGGATTCCTTTATATTTCAGGTCAGCTGGGTATAGATGCGGCTGCCGGTTCACTGGTGGAATCTTCCAAAGAGGAACAAATAGAGCGGATTTTCGTTAACGTAGGACACATACTGAAAGCGGCCGGTTGTGGTTTCGGTGATGTGGTAAAATGTACCGGATTTTTGACCGATATGGCCGATTTTCCCCTTTTTAATTCAATCTATGCCAGGCACTTTGATTCACCGTTCCCGGCAAGGTCGGTTTTTGAGGTATCTGCACTGCCGAAAAAAGGAGCTGTCGCTGAGTTGGAGGTGATTGCCAAAATGACTGATAATCTGTCATTTTGACCGTTATTACCGGTGTTTTTCCTGGAGGTATGTCTTTTGTATGATTAATGGTCAGATAGACAAACTAAAATTTAACAATTAATCATTAGAGGAGGATATAGTTATGTTACCTACAATTAGAAAAACACAAAATTGGTGGCCCTCATTGTTCAATGAATTTTTTGACAGTGAAGGATTTGGAAGATTGGCCGGAATGACTTCTCTTGCCATTAACGTGATAGAAAATGAAAAGGATTACAAAGTTGAAGTCGCTGCTCCCGGAATGACCAAACAGGATTTCTGCATCCGCCTGGACCAGGAAAACCGTCTGATCATTTGTATGGAAAAGAAATCGGAAAACTCCAAAGAAGACAAGAGCGGTAAGTACCTCAGGCGTGAGTTCTCCTACTCACATTACGAGCAGGCCCTTTTACTTCCGGATGATATCCTGAAGGACAAGATAGAGGCCTCGATGGAGAATGGAGTACTTAACATCAGGATTCCCAAAGACATGGAATCCCCTGTGGTTCCAAAGGAGTACACGATCGAGATAAAATGAGGGTGACTAAAAAGTCGAGTTGACGAATAGTCACCTTCTTTTTTTGTGTCTACGAGGTTAGAGTAAAAAACCATGCCCAGATCGTAAACACCTCTCTCCAGATACGATGCTTCCACGATGATGCCTTCCGAATCATACTCTTCAATATGCCGGTGTAGTGCAACCACACCCGTTCCGCACAAATGAAAATACCCGACTACAGCCAGGTGCATATCGTATGCCACCTGGCCCGTATTATCGGCAAAAAGGAAAGGATATTCAGCATAGAAGCTGCCCCCGTATCCTATCAGGTCAGGGATGATTACCGTATAGCCGAAGAAACTGAAAAACCTTCAAAGGTGAGCATCATCCTGGTCGCTGCAGTGGCCGGTTGTATCCAAAAGACCCAGCAGTTGCGTGAGTTTGTCATTGCTGTTAATATTGCTTGCAGGATACAGGCAGCTTTTCTTTTCATAGTGTGTAAAGATAATTTTTTTGCATTCATGGAAAGCCGATCAATACTTTACCAGAAGACGAGTAGAAAACCGTTAAAGCAGTTTCTTTAGCAGCTCGGGAACCTCGACAGGAGTGCCTTTCAATTGTTTGAGCTTATTCAATCCTGCCGGGGTAAGTTCAAAATGCATCTTTCTGCGATCCTGATCACAAAGAGATCGACTGATCCAGTTTCTGGATTCTGCCGATCGCAGTACCTTTGAGGTATGTGAGGCTGTAAATCCCGTTATTTCTGCAATTTCGGAAGCTGAAAGATGTCCTTTTCCCTTTCCGTATTCTCCCAGCATACATAGAAGCATGGCCTCGTTCAGTGAGAGGGAATGAACCTTGAGAAGGCTTTTTTCGAACTCGTTAAAAGCCTTCAGGACATCTTTCATCAGACATATTGAGTCGTTCATGTATCAAATCAGATAAACAGGTTCACATCTGCCTGCACGGCACGATTCATATAGGAAGCCACGCCTCCGACCGTCACATTGTCCAGCAATTCTTCCTTTTTCACACCCATAACATCCATGGACATCTGGCATGCAATGAATTCCACTCCGTTCTCTATAGTCTGCCGGCGGAGATCCTCCAGTGAATCTATTCCGCGGATCTTCATGATGTGACGCATCATGCGGCGTCCTATCCCGAACATGTTCATTTTGGATAATTTGAGGGCACTGCTGTGCGAAGGTAACATCATTCCAAACATTTTCCCAAAAATATCCTTAGAAACCGCCGGTTTTTTGACTTTCTTGATCACATTGAGGCCCCAGAACGTGAAAAATATACTGACCTTTTGGCCGGTTGCAGCGGCTCCGTTGGCCAGAACAAAAGTCGCCAGGGCTTTATCCAGATCATCACTGAACATTATGAATGTTTTTCCTTTGGTACCATATGGGGCTTCTACGGCTTGTACGCCTGTATCTTTCTTTTTTTCGACTACGGCACGAAATACACCTTTACTATCGGATTGCTCTATCAATATATTGCCCGTTGTCTGGCACCAGGCCTGCACATCTCTGGAAAAACCGGGGTCTGTTGCCTTTATTTCAACTCTCTGTCCGGGTTTCATGGAATCTATACCGTTTTTTATTTTCATGATAGGTCCCGGACATTGCAGCCCGGTGGCATCTATCCTGATGGTGTTTGCCTCCATTGGGGCTGGACTTGATTTGGGTTCAGGTGTATTTTTTAAAAGTGGATCGCCGGAATCGGTATAACGGGCCGAAAAAACCGGCTGAATGGGAATGGATTCCTTTTCCGATTCGGTGGCAGCTTCGTATGTCTTGTACCCGCCGCTAAGATTGTAAACCTCTTTGAACCCGTTTTGGATCAGGATATTTGATGCCAGATATCCCCGGAGACCCACGGCACAGAAAACGTAAACGGGCTTGTCGTGCGGTATTTCATCCAGTCTGTTCCTAAGCTCATCTACAGGTATATTTACCGCACCGGGGATCGTTCCCAATGCGTTTTCTTGTGCCGTCCTTACATCAAGTTTAAAAGCCTCACCCTCGGCGGTCTTCTGCATTTTTCTCCAGTACAGGGGTTTCATCTTACCGCTCAGGATGTTCGAAGCCACATATCCTGCAATATTTACGGGGTCTTTTGCCGAGGAAAAGGGAGGGGCATAGGCATGTTCCAGGGTGATCAGGTTGTGCACAGTGCCTTTTTGTTTGACTACCTGTGCTATCAGGTCAATGCGTTTGTCCACGCCTTCATACCCGACAATTTGACCTCCGTAGAGGCGTCCCGTTCCGGGATCGAAGGTAATCTTGGTACTCATCTGGAGTGCATTGGGATAATAACCTGCATGTGAATTGGAGTGCGTGGTTGACGTCAGGTAGGGGATATTGAGCTGTTTGAGTCTTTTACCGGGAAGACCCGTCGATGCAACTGTCAGGTCAAAGACTTTAGCTATGGATGTCCCGATGGAACCTTCGTATTTAATTCTGTTGCCGAATACCATGTTATCGGCCACGATATTTGCCTGTCTGTTGGCCGGACCTGCTAGGTAATTAAGCCACGGATCCCCTGTGACGGGGTGGGGGAATTCAATGGCATCCCCTACGGCATATATATCTGCATCGGAAGTCTGGAGGTATTCATTCACTTTTATTCCGCCTGTGCGACCCAGATTGATTCCTGCATTTTTGGCCAGGGTGGTCTCGGGCCTTACTCCGATGGAAAGAATGACCAGGTCTGCTTCCAGCACATTCCCGTCGTTCAGCTCGACCCGGATAGCCGGATCGGGTCCTTTAACCGGAATAAAGCCCTTTACCGCATGGTTCAGGTGCAGTTGGACATGCTTCTGGTACAAATGTTGATGGACCAGCCCGGCCATTGAAAAGTCGAGGGGCGTCATGACCTGATCGGCCATTTCCACTATAGCTACCTGTGCTCCGGCAGCATGGAGGTTCTCGGCCATTTCAAGACCAATGAACCCGGCACCTACGACCACTGCCTTGCGAATGGGGTGTGATCTTATGTACTCTTTTATTTTGTCTGTATCGTCCACATTTCTCATGGTGAAGATCCCTTCCGAATCTATCCCTGGCAGCGGGGGTTTCACAGGATTTGCCCCCGGTGATAGAAGCAGCTTGTCGTACCTTTCCTGGTATTCCTTTCCTTCCTTATTCCTTACGGTTATCTGGTGTTTTTCGGGATGGATGGCCACCACTTCTGAGTTGACCCGTATTTCCATATTGAAACGGGTCCCTAAACTTTCTGGCGTCTGAACAAAAAGTTTTGCCCTGTCTTTGATGACGTCTCCGATGTAATAAGGCAAACCGCAGTTTGCATAGGAAATGTACTTTCCTTTTTCAAACATGATGATCTGTGCCTTTTCATCGTTTCTTCTGATTCTGGCTGCAGTAGTGGCTCCTCCAGCCACACCACCTATAATGACATGTTTCATCGGGATTTTTTGTATTTTTATAATTAGAAAAAAATGTTATGTTAATATTTGACAAAGATAAATATTTCCAATGGAAAACAAAAGGATCTTGTGAAGTTTTTATTTCAACGGCGCTTGATTGCCGTCAAGGGGCTTCAACAGCAAAGCTCCTCCTGTTATCAATTTCACGGGATTGTACTATATTTGATGCAGTATGAACAAATTGGCCAAGTACATTATCGGGGTTGTCGTGCTGGGAATCATTATGTTCCTTGTATGGTATTTCCGTACCATCATTTCATATATCCTGATTGCGGCCTTCCTGTCACTGATAGGCAGACCGCTGGTCAGGAGTTTGTCCCGGCTTAGGATAAAAAAATGGCGGATTCCTAAAACCTTTTCTGCCATCCTGGTCATGATGCTTATGATTGGGGTGGTGATCCTCGTCTTCTATTTTATGACCCCCCTGGTGAGCGGGATAGCTTCCCGTTTTAATTCCCTGAAAGCCGAGGATATAACAGCCATGTTGTCAGATTCCCTGGATCAGGTCAATTTCCTGATGCATAAATATTTTCCTTCAATTGATGCATCTGTGACTATAGAGTCGCTTATATGGGCCGAGATAAACAAAATATTGCATCCGGAATTTTTTACACATCTTTTCGGATCTGTTGCTTCATTCCTGGTGAATTTTGGGGTGGGATTGTTCTCGGTGGTCTTCATTACTTTCTTCTTTCTAAGGGAAGAAAATATGTTCTTTAACATGATTCTGGCTATAGTACCCGAAAAGTATGAAGAGAAACTGTCACATGCCATCAGATCGGTCAACGAACTTTTATTCCGCTATTTTGTAGGTATTCTTATACAGGTTATCGTTATGACCATACTGATCTCGACAGGGCTTCATTTTATTGTCCGAATCGAATATCAGCTGGCACTCATACTGGGCCTTATGTTTGGGATATTGAACATCGTTCCCTATGTAGGGCCTTTATTGGCAGGTACACTGGGCACCCTGCTGGGTATCGTCACCTCTTATGCCACGTCGGGTTATTCAAGCTTGTTGCTCTTCATTATAGCGATGGTTGCCGTTTATGTGGGGATCAATATGCTCGATACTTATTTATTCCAGCCTCTTATATATTCTAGTAATATAAAGGCCCATCCGTTGGAAATTTTCCTGGTTATACTGATATCGGGATTCCTTGGAGGAACCGTCGGAATGCTCGTGGCGATACCGGCCTACACCGTAATTCGCGTTTTCGCCAGCGAATTTCTATCCA
Organism: Bacteroidales bacterium Bact_09; assembly: GCA_001603455.1. Classification (GTDB taxonomy): domain Bacteria; phylum Bacteroidota; class Bacteroidia; order Bacteroidales; family UBA932; genus DMER64. Next base: position 10,008 of record LUZA01000047.1, read on the forward strand.
GATTTAAAATAGTACAGCGATTGACAGCAAAAACCTCCTGATCATGGATTTTGAACCATCACAGATACTTATCGCTTTTGCCCTGACACTTTTTGCCGGTCTTGCAACCGGTATAGGTTCTCTGGTGGCTTTCCTGACTAAAAGGACCAATACCCGCTTTCTTTCGCTGACTCTTGGTTTTTCTGCAGGCGTGATGATCTATATTTCATTCATGGAATTGATTCCCGAAGCCAGAGAGATACTGAGTGACTTATACCTTGTACTTTCCTTTTTCGGAGGAATAGCATTCATTGCCGTGATAGATTTTCTGATACCCGAAGACGAAAACCCCCATGAACTGCACCTTTCCGAGGACATGAACAACATCAGGGGGCTGAAACGGATGGGTATCATGCTGGCCCTGAGCATTGGCATACACAATTTTCCGGAAGGAATTGCCACTTTCATGTCGGGACTGAAAAGCCCGGATGTGGGGATTCCCATTGCCCTGGCTATTGCGATGCATAACATCCCTGAAGGCATAGCTGTATCAGTGCCTATATACCATGCAACAGGAAGTCGTAGAAAAGCCTTTTGGTATTCTTTTCTTTCGGGCCTTGCCGAACCCCTGGGTGCTCTGGTGGCGATACTCATCTTGTTCCCGTTCTGGGATCCTGTGCTCGAAGGAATAGTTATGTCAGCCGTATCGGGTATTATGGTATTCATATCCATAGATGAATTGCTGCCAGGAGCAGAACGTTTTGGAAGGCATCATTTGTCGATCCTCGGATTTATAGCGGGGATGGCTGTAATGGCCGTGAGTTTGCTGCTAATCTGATTTTATTAGTACTTTTGCACCCGCATGAAAGGAGAAACCATCGCTATAGGGGTGGCTGTTCTTTGGTCATTGAACGCCCTCTTTTTTGAACACGCCAGTAAAAGGATCGGCTCTGTTAATCTTAATTTGATTCGTCTTGTATTTGCATTTATATTCATCGGTTTAACGCAATGGGCTATCAGTGGCAGTTTCTTGCCCCTTAATGCTGACCGGAGCACCTGGGGCTGGATGTCTTTATCTGGATTCGTAGGCTTTGTACTGGGCGACTATTTTTTGTTTGCCTCTTATACCATGATCATGGCCAGGTATTCACAATTGATGATGACACTGGCACCTCTTTTTGCAGCGTCTTTCGGATTCATACTTCTGGGTGAAAGAATGTCATGGCTTTCGTTGCTCGGAATGTGCCTGACACTGACAGGGATCTCCATATCTATATTAAAAAAGCAGAACGGATTGAGTAATAACAAGGTGCGTATGGAACTCCCCGTCAAAGGAGTATTGTTTGCATTGTTGGGAGCATTGGGTCAGGGTGTGGGAATTGTACTCAGTAAACAGGGGTTGATCGCCTACGAACAAGTGTATACTCCCAATAACCCGCTTTACATTCCTTTGGCTGCAACCCAGATCCGTACCATAACAGGCGTTCTGTCCTTTGCGGCTATCATTTTTATCAGGGGTAGTGTCGGTAACTTTATCCAGGCGCTGAAGGATAAAAAAGCGTGCAGCAGTGCATTTGCCGGTTCTGTGTTGGGCCCTTACTTGGGCGTAACCTTATCCCTGATGGCTGTCCAGCATACCAACACGGCCGTCGCTTCGACTATAATGGCCACGGTACCCATTCTGATCCTTGTCCCCGAATTCTTTATCCTCAAACGCAAAGTCACTTGGCAACAGGTGGCAGGAGCGGTACTGAGCGTGGGGGGAGTGACTTTGTTCTTTATCTGATACTGAGGCAAGTGAATAATACTACAACGTACTTTTTATTGTTATCTTTTTAGATTTTATGTAAGTTTGTGGATATGAAATGTATTGCACTGACTTTGCGTTTGCAGTTGTCCGGGGACTTGTCTAACGGGCATAATCCGTTCACCTGCCGGCTCATTGTTCCATTGTTCCCCTGAACAGCGGGCCAACCACCATTCCATTGTGGAACCATGGAAGCCCGCATAATTGTAATATAACAAAAACGGTACCATTCAGAAGGTGGTACCTACGAAATAAATTGTAACCGAAACCTTTCTGCTATGGGAACTATTCATTTAATAACGGGTTTGTTATTCATAGGATTGGGATTTCTGGTAAAAGTCTTTCCAGGGCTGATCGCCGGATACAACACCATGTCCCCGGAGAAAAAAAAGAACGTGGATATTGACGGACTTTCACGATATATTCGTAATGGTTTAATAATAATGGGTGTCGCAACCATGGCCGGCTACCTGCTGTTCCGGTGGGCTGGATGGACCACTTTGGCCAATATGGTGATCCTGATCGTTACGCTGGTAGGATCTGCATTTCTTATGATAAGCTCAAACAAGTTCAACCTAAACAGGGAGAAGAATGGTATAAGCCACTACGTGATCCTGGGGATCATCCTGTTTCTTTTGGCAGGTACGTTTCTTTTAGGATTTATAACTACCAAAACGCAATTTAACGGAGATTCAATTCGTTTTACGGGTATGTATGCCACAGAAATGAAGGTTTCGGATATTGAAAAGGTGGAACTTATGGATACCATCCCGGCCATCCGCATCAGAAATAACGGATTTAGCCTGGGTCCGGTGCACAAAGGCATTTATACATTGAAGAATTTTGGGAGATGCCGTTTGTATATCAATGCCGGCAGGGGACAATACCTGATCATAACAGACAAGACCGGTTTCAGGACCATACTAAGGTACAAAAGCAATCAGGACAGCCGTGCCATTTACGACCGGATAAGTGAGATGCTCTGACCACTGTTTCTTTGCGGGGCTTTTGCGTTTCAGTTGAAAGTACGGTAGAATTATGACCATCTGGAGTGAAAGAAGGGTAGGGCTTTATTTAATTAAGGGGTACTTCTTGCTTAACTTAAACATGAAAAATTCGTCAATATTGTCGCTCGAATCTTTCCCTAAACGCACAATAATCATTTTTCTTTCAGGGTCAACGTACAATATTTGATTCATTATTCCTAAGGCATAATACTGTGGATGGTATTGGTATATTTCCCAATAATACTTTGCTGAATAATCTTTGGCCTTCTTGTTTTTTATTTTCCATAATTTATAATCAGCAAGCTCCAGAC
>LUZA01000048.1 GCA_001603455.1 Bacteroidales bacterium Bact_09
AAAATGAACAATGGCTATTTTCCACAATAAGTTGGCAAATTTTCCCGATTTTCGGTTAATGGTGTTATTTACGTCCAGGTTTTGATAAAAATGTTGATCTAAAATAAATAGTTACAAAGACATCCGGGCTCCGGAGAAAAAAGCGTTAAATTGTTCTGGGAGCACCCTTTTTAGCACTTTGATGGCTTTGTCGCCGGTACAATGGCCGGCAAAGATATGGATTTCCGGGAACATCAAAACTATGTTTGAAGCCATTGTGATTAAATCCTCTTCCTCTTCATGGCCGTCTTTCAGATGTGTCCCTCCGATAAACTGGCTGACTGGTCTGAGCGAAAAAGCATAAGCTGCCTCCAATGTGTTGAGAATCCCCTTGTGGGTGCAGGAAGAGATAACCGTGTCAGCCTTGATTCCCGATACAAGAAGTGCCATTTCGTGATGGAATGGATCGGGTGTTTCGCGGCCCTGATAAATCCACGTCAGATAACTGTTTGCTCGTGGAATGGGATACCTGGCAGGGATATCAGCCAGCAGGGCTACATTCTCTGACAGACGCATATTGACAGAACGATGCCAGTGAATGCGTCTTTGGCAACTTTCAAGCAATGTGCGGTCTAATCCTATATTTATACTTTTTCCATCCCTGACAGAACAGCATGTGCTATTCCTGATCCATTCAGATATATGGATTTGCGCACGGGAGTTATTTTTAAGAAATACATCCAGCCCGCCCGTATGGTCATAGTGGTTGTGTGAGAGTATCAGGTGGTCCACCTTCGCAATATCAATACCCGAACGAGAGGCATTTTCTGCAAAACAGCCTGAGCCACCCGTATCGACCATCCATTTTTTCCCATCTTTTTCAAAGTACAGACACAGTCCATGTTCTGTCAGACGTTTCAGTCCTACCGTACCAGCCGGGGCGGAACGGTCGTCTATGATAATTTCCAGGTGGCCCATAGTGTAAATGTAAGGAAATTATGCTTAAATTCAAGCGATGAAACAGGATAGGCTCAAAGCAATCATAGATCATTACAGAAATCGGGCACAATCGGCACGGAAGGCTTCTTTGATGGATAAATCCCGGGAAATGGATGAATTTGCTGATTTTGTGGAAGACAACATAGAATCTTTTCTCGAGGACGCTTATACCGAAGAATCTGAATTGTGGGAAGAATACGAAAATTACTGAAGCATTTCGTACCGGCGCATCCCTTTTCTTATAATGATTCCGGAATCTTCTAACTGCCTGATGGCCCGGGAGAGGGCAGGTCTTGTTACACCAAACATGTCTGCCAGTTCCTGTTGAGTGTGGGGAATGGTACATGTACCGTTCCCTTTTCCCTGCATCTGTTCCAGGAAATATGCCTTCAGTTTGCTTTTAATGGTCCCAAAACGGAGCATTCTGTATCTTTCCGAAAGGAAATGGTTTCTGTCAGATATGCTACGCAGGGTGTTCTCCAGGATCCGGCCTTCTTCCCGCATCATTTGGATGAAGGCATTTTTGGGAATAGAGGCAATAACGGAAGGAGATATGGTGTAAATGTTGACCGGAAGCCTGTTGTTAGTAGCAAAAAGGAAAGCGGGAGCAACAGCCCTGGGAGATGCAATATCTTCTATAATCACCTTAATTCCTTCGGCATCGGTCATCTCGGTCCGCAGCACCCCTTGGTCCACAATGAGCAACGATTTATAAACGTCACCCTGCATGGCAACAAGTTCACCCGCGGAATAGTCTCTCAGGCGGCACTTTCCGTCCAGCATAGCATCTATCTCATTCCTTTCAATCCCTAAGAAAATGGGAGAACGATATAACCCTTCCATGATTGACAAATTTAGTTTTTTTTTGATTATGTAACAAATGATACAAAATCTCGTGATAAAACCGTATAATTTTGTAAATTATGTCAACCAGGAAGCAATATCATATAACTTTTTAAACAATTGTATTATGAGTATGTTTTGTTATCAATGTCAGGAAACAGCCATGAACAAGGGATGTACGGTTAAAGGAGTATGCGGTAAAGAACCGCAGACAGCAGCCCTGATGGACCTTTTGCTGTATGTTTCCAGAGGTATTGCCATTGTGCAAAGATCATTGCGGGAAAAGGGAAAAGCCTCTGATTCCACGGATCACTTTTTAATGGATGCTCTTTTTTGCACCATCACCAATGCGAATTTTGATGATAAAGCCATATCCAGTCGCATTGATAAGGCATTTGTTCTGAAAAAGGAACTGCTGGAAGAAGCCCGCAAGAACGGCATAACCATACCGGAGATGCCCGAGGTTACCCTGGAATCTGTACCGGCCGGTTATATTGCGACAGCGGCCGGGATAGGCGTACTAAGCGAGAGCAACGAAGATAAACGCTCTCTCAGGCAATTAACCATATATGGTCTCAAGGGCATGGCGGCTTACGCAGAACATGCAATGAACCTGGGATTCCAGGAAAGTGATATCTATTCTTTTATAGAAGAAGCTTTATACCAGGTTTCACGTGCCGATATTTCTGTGGATGAACTCATTACACTAGTCCTGAAAACAGGGGAAACCGGTGTTCAGGCGATGGCATTGCTCGATAAAGCCAACACTTCTACATATGGACATCCCGTAATAACCAAAGTGAATATAGGCGTTGGCAAAAAACCGGGAATCCTGATCAGCGGCCACGACCTCAAGGATATGGAAGAACTCCTGGAACAGACTTCCGGAACAGGTGTGGATGTATACACGCACGGCGAAATGCTGCCGGCTAATTATTACCCGGCTTTCAAAAAATATAGCCACTTTGTGGGTAATTATGGCAGTTCATGGTGGAAACAACGCGAAGAGTTCGAGGCTTTCAACGGGGTGATCCTATTCACCACCAACTGTATTGTTCCTCCTCTCAAAAATGCCACCTACCTGGATCTCATGTACACTACCGGATCGGCCGGATATCCGGGAGTCAAACACATTCCCTCACGTAAGAAAGGCGGAAAGAAAGATTTTTCAGAACTGATCAATAAGGCAAAACAATGCCAGCCGCCCCGTGAAATTGAGAAAGGTGAGATTATAGGCGGGTTTGCCCATCATCAGGTACTGGCTCTGGCAGATAAGGTGGTGGATGCTGTTAAAACAGGAGCCATTAAACGGTTTGTGGTAATGGCAGGATGTGACGGACGCATGAAATCGCGTCAGTACTACACAGATTATGCCCAAGCTTTACCCACGGACAATGTGATCCTCACTGCCGGCTGCGCTAAATACAGGTACAACAAATTGCCGTTGGGAGACATCAATGGAATTCCGCGCGTACTGGATGCCGGTCAGTGTAACGACAGTTATTCGCTGGTTGTCATAGCCCTTGCTCTAAAAGAGGCATTTGGACTTGACAATGTGAACGACTTGCCGATCTTTTACAATATTGCATGGTATGAACAGAAGGCCGTGATCGTGCTGCTGGCGCTGCTAAGCCTTGGTATAAAGAACATTCATCTGGGACCGACACTTCCGGCATTCCTCTCGCCCAATGTAACAAAAGTTTTGGTGGATCAATTTGGAATAGCTCCCCAGCCGGAACTTTAAGTCCTCTTTGGGGTTTTATTGCTGATGTCCGGAGATCCTCAGGATCCCGGACATCACTATATACAGGCAGATACAACTCAGAAGAGCCAGAGCAGGATGGTTCCCGGTTGCCAGGATCGCAATGACCATTCCAATGCACAAACCAAGAAAGATGTATCTTACTTTATTCTCTTTGAATCCGAATCCCCTGAACTTGAGTGAAAACATAGGAAGATTGCTTACAAGCAGAAGGGACAGTACGACAGATATACAGGGAATAAACCAGACGGATTTCATGAATGCAGCCCAGGAAGGGTTCTGCAGCGTGTAGAACGATGCGGCGGCTATAATCATCGCATTGGCCGGGGTGGGTAATCCCAGAAAACGATTCGTCTGTCGTTCGTCCATGTTGAATTTGGCAAGCCTGAGTGCAGAAAAAACAGCCACAATAAAAGGAATGAATGCCATCCAGGTCTGTGGTGCAACGGGCAGATAAATATGATATAGCATGAAAGCAGGCAGAAGTCCAAAGCTGACTTCATCTGAAAGAGAATCAAGTTCCTTGCCCAGTGGCGAATAAGCATTCAGCAGCCAGGCTGCAAATCCGTCCAGAAAATCAAAAACAGAGGCCGTGACCAACAACCAAAAAGCGATGTCGATCCGGCCTCTGCATATAAAAACTATCCCCAACGCTCCACACAACAAGTTCAGCGATGTGATTGTATTGGGGATATATTGCAAGATTCTTTTCAAAGCCCGAGCTTTTTACGAATATCTTTTGGTATGGCTTCTTTATGAATCATATAGCCAATGCATTTGGCACGGAAATAATTTTCCGACATATGTACAAAACCTTTGTATTTCCCGGTCTCTCCCCATGAATTCTTAGTGATGTAATACTTTACACCATTCTGGTCTTCGGATATGCCTGTAACGTGCATCAGGTGATCATCGGTCGTATTGAATGTTTCGAACCATTCCTGGCGGATATCCTGTGTGACGGACACTTCAACGGTTGAAGAATCTCCGGAGGGAATCACAGCCACGCCGCTTTCTTGTGAAAAATTTTTGCCGAGGTCCCCGTCCCAGGCCAAGGTATATCCTTTCTTCAGGGCATAATCGGCAATGGTCATGAATTCATCCAGAGGAACGTTGTAATAACGCTCATGTTCCCAGTTGTCCGGGATCTCGACAGGTATTTGCCTGTAGAAAGGATGGTGTGAGAAACTTGTTATTTCAACGTAATCATCCATGTTTAACCCCAGGTATTCTACAAAGGAGAGGGGCGTGTGTTCTTTTCCATTGTAAAGGAAAGTTTGCGGAACTTCACCTAGATATATGTCCAGCAGTGCATCCAGTAACTCTTCCGATTCCCGGCTTATTTTTTTCATCTTTACCGGAATTTCGGAAAGAGTATTGATATAGCCCTGCAGTTCCGAATGGTTATGAATCTGCGAATCGTATCTGGTTCCGGGATATGCAGCCCGGGGCATCAACCCGTAACGGGCTATTGCATTGATTGCGGTATGGCTCACGGATCCGGGGCCGAGGTTGCCTTTGCCCCTGCGGAGGTAATTATCAAAATAGCGTGTTTTATAGGTGTTGCGTACCACGAACATCTCGGAAAGGCTCGCTTCCTCTTTGCCCATACGTATCAATTCGCTTTCCAGGAAAGAAATAGTGGCAAAACACCAGCAGGTACCGGTACGGCCCTGGCTCTTCAGGGATGTGGATGGATTTTCAATAATAATCCGGAAATCATATTGCTGAGCGCTTGAAGTGCCAGTCAGAATCAGCGCAGTAAGTAAAAAAATTAAGGTCTTTTTCATAGGATAAAACGTTATTTAATGTATAATTTTTTGCGTATGTTCTTTGGGATGGAGTTTTTGTGTACCTGGATGTCCATGGTTTTGTACTGAACGAACTTTTCTGTTACATACCATAGGCCTTTGTAGTTTCCGGCATCGTCTCCCCAGGAGTTCTTCACCATATAATATTTTGTGCCGTTCTGATCTTTGGCTATCCCGTAGATCTGCATGCCGTGGTCATCGGTCGTTTGTTTGTTGTCGTAAGATTCCTGGCGCATTTGCTGTGTGACTTCTCTGATCTCCGCTACGGGAGCTTTCAGGTTGCGGAACATATTACTCCTTTCGGTAGGGGAGAGTTCAAGCCATTTTGCCTGATCCGAGCCTATCATTTCCTGGGGATCCGTTGTAGGGTACATAGCAATTCCGTTCCGTCCGAATCCCTGTTCAGATACATCTGAAGCCCACAGTACAGTGTAACCTTCCATGATGGCATTATCTATGATAGCCATCAACTCTTCGATGGGTACATTGTATGATGTACCCCAAAGCCAGTTGTCAGCGATCTCGAGTGCAAATTGTGTATAGAAAGGATGATGTGTGTATGAGGTAATGGTTACGTAATCATCAGGATTAAATCCCAGGGATGTCGCAAAGGACTGGGGCGTATAGGTAATTCCTTTGTATTGAAATGTTTCGGGAATTTCTCCAAGATAAGCGTCCAGTGCTCCCTGGAAAGCGTTTTTCCAAGCAGTTGAAAGCTTGCGGTTGGGATTCTTTTTGACTGCATCCACAATGCCTTTGAGCACGGCCGTCAGTTCGCCGTGACGATGCTGGTCTTCACCGTAGTTCAATCCGGGCATAACTTCTTCCGGTACGATTCCGTATTTACGGGTCACGTACAGGTAATCGTCAAATCCGCCTCCCTGTGCAAAATTCAGAAACCCATCCAGACGTACGTACCGGTCTGCTTTTTCGGTATAAGTTCTGGATACGACATACATTTCGGAAAGATCGAATTCGCCTTTTCCCATTCTCAGCAGTTCAGATTCCATGAATCCAAGAGAAGAAAAGCACCAGCAGGTGCCTGTGTTGCTCTGGTTCTTGACAGATGTGATGGGATTCTCTTTGATTACGGAAAACCGGAAACCTTCTTCGTTTTTTGTTTCCTGTTCCTGCGCAGTTGCCTGGATAGTAATTGCCGTCAGGGCGACAATACAGATCAAGATTCGTTTCATAATACGTGTAAGTTTAGGATATATTAATGTATTTGTGGGTTTGTAGTGATATTCTCCATGCAGGGTTTGATTTGACATAAGAAATGATATGGGGCAGGACAGATTCCCTGCGGCTCCATTCAGGTTGCAGGAAAAGGTGGCATTCCGAGCGGACCATCTTGCGGTTGAATTCGGCCCATTCCATATCCAGCGGTCCTGTTATGATTACTTTCAGTTCATCTGCCAGAGGGTAGATCTCCGGAAGAGGAGGGTGGCTTTGCTTGGGTGAGAGGCATATCCAGTCCATCTGTCCGCTCAGTGGACGGGATCCCGATGTTTCCAGAAAAATGGCGATTCCGGCTTTTTTCAGGCCGTCACATAAGAAATCCAGCGGGTAAGTGAGCGGTTCTCCTCCGGTGATGACCACAGTGCGTGCGGCACATTTTACCACCCTGGCTATGATCTTTTCAACGGGAACAGGTGGGAACATCCTGGGATTCCAGGCAACTTTGGTATCACACCAGGAACATCCTACATCACAACCTCCAAGCCTTATGAAGTAAGCTGCCTTACCCGTATGAAAACCTTCTCCCTGTATAGAGTTAAAATCTTCGGCCAGGGGCAGCAGGTGTCCTTCTTCCAGAAATGAATTCATTCTACAAATGTAAGGAATAATTGTGACAAAATGTCAGAAAGATGAGTTTGGAACAAGGTTTGAGCCATGATAGGTGCTATGAACGAACAGAAATATACCATTCAGGCGCAGGAACTACTGCAGGCAGCGGTTCAGATTGCGCAATCCGGTTCTAATCAGGTAATCGAACCCGGACACATATTGAAAGCCATTCTGGCCGACAAAGACGGGATTGGTGTTTATCTCCTGCAAAAATCGGGCGTCAATACAGATAAGCTGGACAATGAAATTGCCTTATTGTTGGAAAAATATCCCAAACAGCAAGGTACCGTGGATAATTATTTATCCCGTGAATCGCAGAATGCCTTTCAGAAAGCAAGTGATACGGCCAGCCATATGGGGGATCAGTTCATAACCGTGGAGCACATTCTGGCAGGCCTTACTGCAGGAAAGGATGAAACGGCAAGATTACTCCGTTCTGCAGGCCTGAATCAGGAATTGTTGATGAAAGCTATACAGGTTGTCCGAAAGGGAAGAAAGGTGGATTCCCCCACAGACGAACAAACTTTTGATGCCCTGAACAAGTATGCCGTTAACCTGAACGATCTTTCAGCCAAAGGCAAGGTGGACCCCGTAATAGGCCGCGATGACGAGATACGCAGGGTACTTCAGATACTAAGTCGCCGAACCAAGAATAATCCGATCCTGGTAGGAGAACCCGGTGTGGGCAAAACGGCTATTGCCGAGGGGATTGCTCAGCGGATAGTAACCGGGGACGTTCCCGACACTTTGAAAAGTAAACGGCTGTATTCTTTGGATATGGGGGCTCTTATTGCCGGTGCAAAATACAAAGGTGAATTTGAGGAACGGCTTAAAAGCGTAATTAAGGAAGTTGTTTCCAGTGAAGGCGAGATTATCCTTTTCATAGACGAAATCCATACCCTGGTGGGTGCCGGTAAGGGTGAAGGGGCCATGGATGCTGCAAACATCCTGAAGCCTGCCCTGGCCCGTGGGGAGTTGAGAACCATAGGTTCGACCACTCTTGGGGAATACCAGAAATATTTTGAACAGGACAAGGCTCTTGAAAGGCGTTTCCAAATGGTTGTGGTAAACGAACCTACTCCGGCAGAAGCCATTTCCATACTCAGGGGGCTGAAAGATCGTTATGAGCAGCACCACAAGGTCCAGATCAAGGACGATGCCCTGATCGCAGCCGTGGAGTTATCTCATCGTTACATCACTTCGCGTTTCCTTCCCGATAAGGCCATTGACCTGGTAGACGAAGCGGCAGCCAGGCTGAGACTGGAGATGAATTCTGTACCCGAGTGCATAGACGAACTGGATCGGAAAATCCGCCAGCTGGAGATAGAACGCGAAGCCATAAAACGTGAGAACGACAAGGAAAAGATTGATGCACTTAGTAAGGAAATAGCAGAATTATCGGCGCAGTGTGATGTGCAACGGGCCAGGTGGCAGGAAGAAAAAACGGTCATTGAAGACATCCAGCTAAGAAAAAAAGAAATGGAAGAGTTGCGCTTTGCAGCGGCTGAAGCAGAACGGCGCGGCGATTACGGCCGTGTGGCAGAAATCCGGTACGGAAAGATCACAGAACTGGAGAAAGCCATCGCATTGCTCAACAAGCGAAAGGAATCGTTTACCCATACCCTGATCAATGAATCGGTTGGTGAAGAAGATATTGCCGAGGTGGTTTCCAGGTGGACAGGCGTCCCTGTCAAGCGCATGCTGACGACTGAGCGGGAAAAATTGCTCCATCTGGAAGATGAGCTGCACAAGCGGGTCATTGGTCAGGACGAGGCTATTTCGGCCGTTGCCGATGCGGTTCGCCGCAGCAGGGCAGGTCTTCAGGATCCCCGCAAACCCATCGGCTCATTCCTTTTCCTGGGAACCACCGGGGTAGGGAAGACCGAGCTGGCCAAAGCCCTGGCCGAATTTCTCTTTGACGATGAGAACCTGATGACCCGCATTGATATGAGCGAATACCAGGAACGTCATTCTGTAAGCCGTCTGGTAGGCGCGCCTCCGGGATACGTGGGATACGATGAAGGCGGGCAACTGACCGAGGCGGTCAGGAGAAAGCCCTATTCGGTCATCCTGCTGGACGAGATCGAAAAGGCCCACCCCGATGTGTTCAATATCCTGCTACAGGTCCTGGATGACGGCCGTCTGACAGATAATAAGGGCCGTGTAGCCAATTTCAAAAACACCATCCTGATTATGACGTCCAATACGGGATCCCATCTGATACAGGAGAACATGCAGGATGATATCAATGACCCGGCAGCTTTCGAAAGGACCAAGAACCAGGTTATGGAACTGCTCCGGAGGACCATTCGTCCGGAATTTCTGAACCGGATAGATGAGATCATTATGTTCCATGCGCTGACACCCTCAAATGTAAGAGATATCCTCAAGCTTCAGCTGGAGGGGATTGGCACAATGCTCAAAGCCAGGGGAATCAGTATAGAATTGACCGATAATGCTTTGGATTATCTTCAGATAAAAGGCTACGAACCATCTTACGGTGCCAGACCTCTTAAGCGTTTATTGCAACGGGAACTGGTCAACGAACTGGCCCGCAAAATACTGGATGGCACCCTGGATACGAACCAAACAATACAAGTGGACAGTGATGGTAGCGCATTGATCATGAAGATTTAATACGGATCAAACCGTTCCGGGTGTTTGCCTACTACGCCTTTTTCGATGTACCATTCCTTGATGCGGCGCATATCGGCTTCCACATCGTCTGTGATCAGGACCTGACCGGCTACACCAATCTCTTTTTTCCCCCAGTCAAAGTAACCGTAGTAAACAGGAATGTCAAGAGCCCGGGAAAGCGTGTGAAAACCTGCTTTCCAGTTTTTTGTCGCTTCACGGGTACCCTCGGGAGCTATGGCAAGATGTATATGGTCTTCCTTACGGACTGCCTCTATCATGTGCCTGGCAAAAGAGGCGCCTTTACCACGGTCTACGGGTATGGCTCCTGCCCAACGCAGCAACCCTTTTAGGGGCCATTTGAACATATCGCTCTTTACCAGCACTTTGGCCTTGCCTCCAATCCCGTTATAAAAAAGAAAAGAGATCACAAAATCCCACATGGAAGTATGCGGAACTCCCAGAATAATGCACTTGGGAACTGGAATCGGTTTCCCTATGAGTTTCCATCCCATAATGCGGGTGGCAATGAAAGCGCAAATTTTTTGTTTGATCATTGTGGCAAAGGTATAAAAAATGAGTAATTTTGAAGGCCTAACAATTTTTGAAAAATCTTACCACGATGGACGAACAAAAAAAGATCAGCAGAAGAAAAGCCCTTAAGTACATAGGAGCTGGTGTTGTTGGTGTTGCCGGGGTCTATGCTGCCGTACGTTTCACACCTCTGAATGATAAACTGAGGGAATCCCTGCAAAGAGGCGATATCAGGCCTATAACCGCAAGAAAGGATAAGATATACGGGGACCGCATATCCCTGCTGGCATTCGGCTGTATGCGCTTTCCCACCATGCGCAACCATGACGGGACCACGGTAATTGATAGGGAAAAGACCAGGGCATTGCTTGAGTATGCTTATGCTAACGGGATCAATTATTTTGATACGGCATACAATTATCACCACGGTGAATCCGAGATCATCACCGGCGAGATACTGAAGAATTTTCCACGCGATACGTTCTGCCTTGCCACTAAGATGCCTACATGGCTGGTGACCAGCCTGGAAAGAGGTAAAGAACTGTTCCGGGAACAATTGAATAAATGCCAGGTGGAGTATTTTGATTTTTATCTTCTCCACGCGCTTTCATCCATAGACGACTACAACAGGGCATATCGCGATACAGGTGTCCTGGAATACCTGAAAGAAGAAAAGGCAAACGGGCGCATCAGAAGGTTGGGCTTTTCATTTCATGGGAACGAGGAAACAATGGATTATTTACTGGAACAGTATCCCTGGGACTTTGTAATGATCCAGATGAATTACCTGGACTGGGAAGTACAGAATGCCAAATATATGTATGAACAAATTGAAAAGAAGGGTATACAGTGCCTTGTGATGGAGCCCTTGCGCGGCGGGGCATTAGCAACACTTAATACCGAGGCGGCCAGAATCCTCAAAGAAGCTGACCCGTCCGGCACCCCAGCCCGATGGGCATTCCGGTATGTGGCATCATTTCCCAACGTATTGACCGTTTTGAGCGGAATGAACCGTCTGGACCACCTTGAGGAAAACATCAATACTTTCAGAAAATTCAAACCTTTAAAAAAGGCCGAATATGATGTCATAGCCAGGGCACTGGAGGCATACCGTAAGATATCCCAGATCCCGTGTACCGCCTGTGCCTATTGTATGCCCTGCCCTTACGGGGTGGATATTCCACTGGTCTTTAGTACGTACAACCGGATGGTAGCCCAGGATATGGTCCCCGATATAAACGGACCCAGGAACGAGGAATTTTTTGCGAAAGGACAGGCATTCCTTTCACATTACACAAAATCTGTTCCTTTTGAGAACCAGTCACAACATTGTACTGCATGCGGGGTGTGTAAACAGCATTGTCCACAGGAAATTGACATACCCGCTGAAATGAAAAAAATTAACGAGATCCTGAGGGCCCTGAACGGCAGATCCTGAAATATGATCAGTCTTTAAGGAGTATCCGGGAGAGGGCCTGTTCCATTTTCTCCCGGATTTTTTCGTTGGCCGGGTCACCGATACTGCCTGTATGTATATGGCGGATGTTTTTTTCTGCCTTATAGGAACCGTCCTTGAGTGACATGGCCACCTGCCTGTAAGCATCCCTGAAAGGTATGCCATTCAGGACCAGGCGGTTTGCGGTTTCTACGCTAAAAAGCTGATCATAACGGGTGTTTTCCAGGATTTTATTTTTGACCTTCATATTATCCACCATCAGAACGGACATATTTATGCAATCAAACAAAGAATCAATGGCCGGAAAGAGCAGGTCCTTGAGCAGCTGGTAATCCCTATGGTACCCGTGTGTCAGGTTGGTGCAAACCAGGGCTATCTGGTTGGGCAGCCCCTGAATGCTGTTACAACGAGCCCTGATCAGTTCCCAGACATCAGGGTTTTTTTTGTGGGGCATGATGCTGCTTCCGGTGGTCAGGGATTCCGGAAAATCCATGAATCCATAGTCAGGTCCCGAGAAGAGACAACAGTCTGCGGCAAGCTTGTTAAGTGTGCCGGCCAGCGAGGCCATGGCAAAAGACAGCGAGCGTTCGGTCCTTCCGCGGCTCATCTGGGCCGCAATGCTGTTGAATTTCAAAGTGCCAAACCCCAACAATCGTGTTGTTTCCTCCCGGTCAAGCGGGAATGAATTCCCGTATCCGGCTGCTGATCCCAGCGGGTTCTGGTCACATTGCTGCCAGGCAGCAGTAAGCTGGTAGATATCATCAACCAGGGTCTCGGCATAAGCCCCGAACCAAAGACCAAAAGAAGAAGGCATGGCAGGCCTTTCATGCGTGTACCCCGGCATCAGGATATCTTTGTACAATTCACTTTTCTCCTGCAAACAACGGAATAAATTGCCGGTCTGACGGGCAATCTCCTTGCAGACATCCTTTAGGTACAGATGAATATCGGTCAGTACCTGGTCGTTGCGGGACCGGCCGGCATGGATTTTTTTACCCAGGTCACCCAGTTCCCTGGACAACTCCAGTTCTATCAGGGAATGGATATCCTCGGCACCCTGTCCGATGACCAGACCTCCCTGCCGGACTTTTTCCAGTATGACGTCCAGACCCTCCAGCAGCTTTTCCTTTTCCTGTGGTGTCAGAATGCCTATCTTACCCAGCATGCTGACGTGTGCCATCGAGCCTTTTATATCGTACGGGGCAAGACGCAGGTCCCATAGAGGATCGCTCCCAACGGTGAACCGGGTAACTTCAGGGGGCATTCCAACATCTTTGTTCCAGAGTGTTTCCATAATGTTTACAATTTTAGCAACGAGAGTACCTTTTTATAGATTTCAGCTCCCTGTTGCAGTTCTGATACGTAAATGAATTCATTGGGGACGTGGGACCTGAGCGAATCACCAGGGCCAAGCTTTATTGCAGGGCAGGGCAGGCGCATCCAGTCCGATGTGGTGGGTGATATATACGTCCTCAGGCCTGTTTTGTTCACTGCATCCAGCAGCGGATGGCCCAGGGGCGTCATTGAAGCTTTGTTAGCCAGGTTCCGGGGAACGAGTTGTCCCGAAACGGCTTTGCCGAGCATCTCCACGATTTGTTTGTTGGAATAGGCATCCGTTGTCCTGATATCCACAACATAGTGACATGCTGCGGGAATGACATTATGCTGTTCTCCGGCCTTTATTTGCGTCACCTGGAGGTGTACCGGGCCCATGACTCTGGACACTTTTTTAAAACGGAAATCCCTCAGAATGGCGATATCGTCCAGGGC
Organism: Bacteroidales bacterium Bact_09; assembly: GCA_001603455.1. Lineage (GTDB taxonomy): Bacteria > Bacteroidota > Bacteroidia > Bacteroidales > UBA932 > DMER64. The sequence goes on from LUZA01000048.1 coordinate 13,637, forward strand.
CGCATACAGGGCGTTGACCCCATCATTGCGGGCAGCGTGACCGGAATGTCCGGTGGTATAACCGTCCAGCACCAGCAGGCCCTTTTCTCCCACGGCAGCCTGCAGTCCTGTAGGCTCACCCACAATGGCACAACTGATCCCGGGAAAGTTGGGCAGTACAGAGGCTATCCCCTCAGGGGCCGATGTTTCCTCTCCCGCGGCAAGAATCAGCAGGAGATTGAAGGGAAGGTCTTCCAGATCACAGAAAGCATGGATCATCGAGACCACTGCCCCTCCGGCATCGTTACTGCCAAGTCCGTACAGACGGGTCCTGCCTTCCGCATCTTTTTCGATCACAGGGACAAAAGGATCCCTGGTATAACCCGCAGCCGGGGCTACCGTGTCATGATGTGAACAAAGCAGTACGGTGGGAAATCCGGCCACGTAAGATTCTTTCCGGGCGATCACGTTGTTTCCTATACGTTCAGCCCGGACTTTGGATGTTGCGTTCAGATAGTCTGTAAGCAGCGTGGCTGTTTTGTCCTCGCTGCCCGACACGGAAGGTGTTCCGGTCAATCTGCAGAGCAGGTCAGTCATATTTGCTTTCATAGCTGAATGTATGTATTGCCAATATAAACTTCTTCAATGCCCCGCTCCAGCGCCCGAAGGGCATTTTCTATCTTGGGAATCATGCCGCCCGAGACGATATCTTGGCAACGGAGCTTTTCGTATTGTGTGCGGCTCAGCAAAGGCAGGGGTCTGTCCGATCCAGGGCAGCAGACACCCTCCTTATCGAAAATAAACCGCAGTCGGACTGTATAGATACTTCTGAAGGCCAGTGCCAATGCCGATGCGACCGTATCTGCGTTCGTATTGAGCAATTGGCCGGAATTGTCACATGTGACGGATGAAAATACGGGTACCAGTCCGTCGTTCAGCAATTTTTGGATGAAAACCGCATCTACGCTACTATCGGTAATGTCACCCACATAACCGAAATCGACAGGTTCCGGGTCTCTTTTACGGGTGATAATACAACGACCGTCGGCACCGCTCAGACCCAGGGCCCGGCATTCCCTGGTCATAAGGGATGATACCAGGTTCTTGTTGACCCATCCGGCATATACCATTACGGCAACGCGCAGCGTCATGCTGTCTGTGATCCTGCGTCCCTGCTCCATACGAACCTTCAGACCCAGCTGTTCGCTCAGTTCGCTGGCCAGCTTACCGCCACCGTGTACCAAAATCTTTTTTTCCTGGCAACGACAGAACGTATCCAGAAATGTTTCCAGTTTTTGGGGATTGTCTATGACATTCCCGCCTATTTTAAAAATATTCAGGTGCATTATAAATCAAATTGCGTGAGGTTTTTTAATATCCTTCTGATGACTACCTGGGCTGCTATCTCGCGGTTGGCTGCCTGGGGAATGACCAGGCTGCGCGGTCCGTCCAGCACATCATCCGTAACAACCATGTTCCGCCTTACCGGCAGGCAATGCATAAAATATCCATTGTCAGTAAGTTCCATTTTCCTGTTGTCTACCATCCAGGAACTGTCTGTATTCAGGACCTTTCCATAGACAGTGTCCCGGAAGGCCGCCCAGTTCTTTGCATAGATGAAATCTGCCCCACGGAACGCTTCCTGCTGGTCATACACGATCTCTGCTCCCTGCGTAAAATGCTCGTCCAGTTCATAACCCCGCGGGTGGGTTATGATCACGTGGTAACCGGCTGCGACCATCCATTCGGCAAAAGAGTTGGGGACTGCCTGCGGGAGCGCCTTTGGATGTGGGGCCCAGGTCAGTACTACCTTTGGTTTTTCTTTGGTCTTGTACTCTTCTATGGTAATATGGTCAGCAAAGCTTTGCAGCGGATGGCGCGTGGCTGCCTCCATACTGATGACCGGTCTTCCGGAATATTTTATGAACTGATCAAGGATCATTTCGCTGTAATCGTCTTCCTTATGCTCAAAACGGGCAAAGGAACGAACGCCTATGATGTCTGCATAACATCCCATGACGGGGATCGCTTCCAACAGGTGTTCAGGTTTATCCCCATCCATGATGGTGCCTTTTCTTGTTTCCAGGTTCCATGCGCCTTGCTGCACATTCAGAACTATTACATTCATGCCTAGGTTTTCGGCTGCTTTTTGTGTGCTTAGCCTGGTACGCAGGCTTGAATTGAAAAAGATCAACAACGCAGTACGGTGCTTCCCCAGAGAGGAGTCTGCGAATTTGTTCCTTTTGACCTCAAAGGCTTCTGATATGGCCTGGTCCAGGGGACCGATGTCTTTTACCGATGTGAAGTGTACCATTGTTCCAAAAATGTTATTAGTTTGTTTGCCTGTTCTTTCGTAATGCACAAAGGAGGAAGCAGACGCAGGATATAAGGTCCCGAAGCTCCTGTGAAAATGTGCCCTTTCCACAGCAGGTCCTCCCTCAGGGAGGGACCTTTGCGAAGATCCCTTTCTGTCTCTATCCCGATCATCAGTCCCCGTCCCCTGACCTGGCTGATACCAAAGGGGATCTGTTGCAGCTTTTCAATGATATAGGAACCGACCTCCCGGGCATTGTTCATAAGGTTTTCTGTTTCCATTACCTTAATCACGGTCAGGGCTGCCCTGCAGGCCAGGTAATTTCCTCCGAACGTGGTTCCCAGTTGTCCGGCAATAGGAGTGAAATCCGGTGAAATAAGCAGCCCACCTACGGGAAATCCGTTGCCCATGCCTTTGGCCATGGTAATGATATCTGCTTTTATTCCTGCACTCTGATGGGCAAAAAAAGTCCCGGTACGTCCATAGCCTGACTGGATCTCGTCAAGTATCAGGAACGTGTTGTGACGTGTACAGTGGTCCCTCAGGGCCTTCATAAAACCGACAGATGCTTCCCTGATCCCACCCACACCCTGGATACCTTCAATGATCACGGCAGCATAATCATGTTGCCCAAAAGCTGCATGCAGCGCATCAAAGTCATCCAGGTCAATAAAATCGATCAGGTGTCCGGCATTAAAAGGAGCACGGATGGAGGGATCGTCTGTCAGGGCGACCGTACCTGATGTCCTTCCATGGAATGATCTCCTGAAGGCCAGAACACGGGCCCGTCCTGTCTGGAAAGAAGCCAGCTTGAGGGCGTTCTCGTTTGCCTCTGCTCCCGAATTGCAAAGGAACAGTCGGTGGTGCGGATATCCCGAGATGCGCGCCAGCGCCTCGGCAAGCTCTTCCTGGAGGGGATTGACAATGGCGTTGGAATAAAAGCCGATGTGTTGCAGTTGATTCGATAGTGCTTGTACATATTCCGGATGCGAATGGCCGATGGAGATTACGGCATGGCCCCCGTAAAAATCCAGGTAATCGATTCCGGCATCGTCAGTGATGACGCACCCCGTTGCTTTGACGGCATTGATGTTCCATAATTTATATACGGGATAGAGTGACATGGCATTCTGTTTAAAATACGGACGGTTTGAGCTGTAGTCCTGCCGTCTGGGGCAGTCCTGTCAATAGGTTCATGTTCTGGACTGCCGTTCCCGACGCTCCTTTTAGTAGGTTATCCAGTACCGAAGTAATATGCAGCATATGGCCGTGTTTTTCAATATGCAGTTTACACCTATTGGTGTTTACCACTTCCTTCATACTGATCTCCTGTTCAGATACATGCACAAAGGGGTGTGCCCGGTAATATTCCCGGTACAAGTTTGTTGCCTGTTCCTGATCCAGCAAACATGGAGTATAGACGCTGGCCAGGATCCCTCTGGGAAAATCCCCACGGACGGGAATGAAATACAGGGTAGGTACTTCACTACCCATGGATTCCGAAAGCGTTTCGCGGATCTCCCTGACATGTTGGTGTGTGAAAGCCTTGTATACAGCCAGATTGTTGTCCCTGTAAGGGAAATGTGACGTAGCGGATAACCGGGCTCCTGCGCCCGTGGCACCGGTTATGGCGTGTACGTGGATGTCCTTTTCCAGTAACTTTTCCGCAGCCAGGGGTATCAGGGCAAGTGTTATGGCTGTCGCAAAACACCCCGGATTGGCTACGTTGCCCGCTGATTTAAGACGGCCGGTATATGCGGCAGGCTCCTTGCAGATCTCAGGCAATCCGTAGATAAACCGCCGATCTCCTGTAACCTGGTTCCCCCTGTGCCTGAAATCCTGGCTCAGGTCAATGACATGGTAAACATTATCCGGATTGTTTTCCTTCAGGTACGTACGGGAACGCTCATGTCCCAGACACAGGAATAACACATCAATGACAGTGTCGGGTAGTTTCCTGACAAAAAACAGGTCCGTCTCTCCCTCCAGGTCACGATGGATCGAGCTGACCGTCATCCCGTCCCGCGATTCGCTCAGAACGGCCGATAATTTTATGAAAGGGTGGTGCAGGAGCAGACGGATAAGCTCTCCACCCGTATAACCGGCGCCTCCGGCTATGACAACATTAATCTTTTTATTCATGATTCAGACTTTGATAGATTTTTACAGGGAGAGATAAAATTCGCGTAAATCCTTCCACATCGGTCCCTGTGAAAGCCGAGGTGCTTTCCCCGTATTCCCCGAATCCCGCATTCATCATATCGAACGGACTGGTGCATCCCATCAGGGAGAATGTACGGGGCAGAAGACGTACCGAAATTTTCCCGGAAACACGTTTCTGCGTGTTTTCCATGAAGATTTCGATATCGCGCATTACAGGGTCCAGGTATTGGGCTTCGTGCAACATCATCCCGTACCAGACTGAAAGCTGGTCTTTCCAGTACAGCTGCCATTTTCCCAGAACGTGTTTTTCCAGCAGGTGATGCGCCTTGATCAGGATCAAAGGTGCTGCAGCCTCAAAGCCCACGCGTCCCTTAAGACCTACTATGGTGTCCCCCACGTGGATGTCCCTTCCTATTCCGTATGGCGCGGCCATCTTGTGCAATTCATCGATTATCTCGAGCGGTTCCATGGCTGTTCCATTCAGCGATACGGGTTCCCCTTTGGAAAATCCAATGACCAGGATCTCGGTCCCTGTCCTGGTGCATTTGACCGGAAAGGCTTCTTCCGGTAGCTCCCCTAGGGAACTGAGCGTCTGTGCACCGCCAATGCTGGTGCCCCATATGCCCTGGTTGATGGAATACTTTGATTTTTCCCAACGGAAGTCAAAACCCAGCTTGTTGAGGTATTCAATTTCTTCATTCCGGCTGATCTTCAGTTCCCGGACCGGCGTCATCAGGTTCATTTCCGGAGCCATAACATGTATGAAATAATCAAAACGCACCTGGTCGTTGCCGGCTCCGGTGCTGCCATGGGCTATGGCATCTGCTCCAATTTCGCGGGCATAACGTGCCACTGTCATAGCCTGGAATGCACGCTCCGAACTGACTGAAAGTGGATAGGTGTTGTTTTTTAAAATATTACCAAAAATCATGTATCTAATGCAGCGTGCATAATATTCCTGTCTGATATCTATGGTCTTGTGTGATACCGCTCCAAGGTCCCATGCTTTTTGTGACAACTCCCTGATCTCTTCCGGACTGAACCCTCCCGTATTTACAAGAAGGGTGTGGACTTCCATATTCTTTTCCCTGCTTAAGTAAGGAATGCAAAAAGAGGTATCAAGTCCGCCGCTATAGGCCAATACTACTTTACTTTTCATGGTTTGTTTATTTTTTTTGATTTATACTGTTGGTTGTTTTCCGTTTGAGATGCTCTGCCGGATCATAAAGCATACCGGTGCAAAGGCACATGCGTTTATCATTGCGCATGAGGATGTCGTTATTCCGGCATCCCCTGCATCCTTTCCAGAACGCCTCATCGTGGGTCAGTTCAGAAAAAGGGACCGGCCGGTATCCGAGTTTTGAGTTGATCTTCATTACTGCAGCTCCCGTGGTGATACCAAAAATCTTTGCTTGGGGATACATCTTACGCGATAGATTGAAGATCCGTTTTTTTATTCTAGAAGCAATGCCCAGATGTCTGTAAGCATGATCCACTATAAGACCTGAATTGGCCACGAATGATTTGTGACTCCATGTTTCAATATAGGAGAATCCAACCAATTGCTTGCCATCAAGGGCTATTACGGCTTTTCCGCTGTTCATTTTCTCTCTGATATATTCCGGAGATCGGCGGGCTATGCCGGTTCCGCGTTCCAGGGCAGAAATGTACATCAGTTCACAAATACGTTCTGCATAGCCCACATGAGAGGCATTTGCAACAAGAATGCGGACATTCATTGTCTTTGATCAAAATAAATTATGGGATTGTTATTGGAAAATCGGATATAGGGCATTCAGGATACAGGAGCGATCACTGCAACCTAAGCCCAAACTCGG
>LUZA01000049.1 GCA_001603455.1 Bacteroidales bacterium Bact_09
TATTCATTCTATTTTTACTAATAATGAACGGATGTGCTATGTCATCCTCAAAAAATGAGGACATTAAAGCAACAATCATTGCCCTCGAAGAACAGGCTTTGACACTTTGGAATAATGGAAATCCGGACGGATTTCTCGAATTGTCTACCGATGATGTTGTTTATATCGACCCTGCTTTTGAGAGCAAGCTTGAGGGTAAAAAAGCGCTGGAAGATTATTATAACACCATAAGAGGAAAGATTAAAATAGATCTTTATAAAATGATCGATCCTGTAGTACAAGTCTCGCCTGGGGTTGCTGTCCTGACGTACAATTATGAAGCTCAAAGGGATGGCATGGTATTCACAATGAATTGTACAGAGGTATACAGGCTAGACTCGACCAATACGTGGAAAATCATACATACACATTGGTCTTTTGTACAGCCCGGAAAAATGTAACGTATGAGGGGGAACCTCACACATCTTTATTTTCCACAAAATCATCATCGGAATAAACGGCAAGCACGTATTTGTGGTATTTTGTGAAATACAGGTAAAGTATCATAGCCTGAAGGACAGACCCTATGCCGTCATATTGTGAAGAGTTGGCATTGGATGTGCAGTTTTGGAGTTTGCATGCTGGAGTTGCTGTTGTTTACAAAAATGAGGCTGTACTTCCGCCGCTTGTTGTTTATAATACCATTGCTTTTTTGCCTGAATCATTTTTGAGCCCGCGAAAAATTCAACATTACTACGTTATAATATCCGGCACTTGAATTTTTATTTATATTTGGTTTTCAAAATCGGATAACATTATGAAAACTAAACAATTTCTTGCTCTTCTGGCATTAATTGTACTAACTAATGCCTGTGGTAACATTAAAGAAGCCGATATCCCCCCTGCCCTGACATCTGCTGTTACTGCTGTTTCTGCTTCGTTGGATAGTCTTAGCAACTCACTAAATGCCGCAGCCACAGGCCTTGCCCAGGTGGGCGCAGATACGGCGATGGTCCGTTCTGAGTTGCAGCGCCTCTACAATGAATGTTCCTTTGGCTCTGAATTCGTTTTCACAACTCCGGAAGGCATCCTGCAGCTGGTAGAGCCGGCTGTCTATTATCCCTCCCAAGGTTCCGACATCAGCCAGCAGGCCCACATTATTAAGGCTTTTGAAACCAAACTACCCGCGCTGAGCGATGTGTTTTCGGTAGTTGAAGGCTATCAGGCAGTGGTCCAGATCCATCCCATCATGGCCGAAGACCAGTTACTTGGAGGAGTAAGTGGTTTGTTCTCACCTGCTTACCTGATAGCCAGAAACGTTGTGCCCATTATTGGCAACGAGCCTTTCGAAATCTGGGTCATGGAAAAAACAGGGGTGGTGCTTTATAACGCCGATGCCTCTGAAATCGGGCTCAATGTTTTTACCGATCCGAGGTATGACCAATTCCCAAAGATGAAACTCGCCTGCGAAAAGATCGCCAGCGAGCCCTCCGGAATGACCTCATTCCCCTACTACGAGACCGGCTCGGACAAGATCGTTGACCGCAAGGTCTTCTGGGAAACCCTTACCCAGGAGGGAAATGAATGGAAGTTCATCTGGAGCGGGTCATCAGAGTAAAGACTTACTTATTTTTTTCCATAGTTTCTTATGTAGCGGCCTCGAGACACTGGATGATTTTTTCCTTTTCTACCGGTTGAGGCAGGTAGCTTCGGATACTCTGGCGTTGTTTTATCAATTCAATGAAATTCATAGCTGCATTTTATTTTTTACAACGGGTCGTTTCCGGATAATTTACAAGACCTTCACGATAGGCAGCCGGGATGCTTTTCAGGAAGTCAACCTGATTAAAAACAAGATCAATCAATTCCAGGTTTGCTTGTACTGAGTGCGGTTCAAAAATAAGCAGACCGTTGGTCATGTTGGCGTCGATATTGGTATACAGGCTGGGTGTCTGGCAGGTAAAATCGAATTGTGACAGAGCAAGATTCCGGACTGAGGGATTGGTTTGTGTTTTATAGTAGATGGCCATGTGTGCAATGTCATATACAATACTCCAGCGGGTATGTTCCCCCTGGCTTACACTGTCGAGAATGGTGAATGAATAATCAATAACAGATTCTTCTTTGTATTCCTTCACCATCCGTGCTGCTGTGGCAAAACGGTTGAGGGAAGATCGTGTAAAAGGCGTGGCTTCGTCCTCGCCGCCCGGAAGAGTCCCGTTAGTAAATGCCAGGGATTTTTCATACGAATCGTTGGCCAGCACTTCTGCCACAGAGGCAGAATTATCCAGCTGATACTGGATCCATTGAAGTTCAGAAAGCCCGTACCGTTGATCGGGAACTGGATATACGGTCTCTTCCAGCCACATTTGTTCTATGACCAGTCCGGCTTCGTTCATCCCGCCATAAGGGAATTCACGCCCTATCTGGTTGAACGTAACACTTCCGTATTCCGATACCCATTCTACAGGATTCTCAGGCGGACGAATAAAAGCGGTCTTAACCATATTACGCTTATTAACAATTACATGGCCATAGCCAGAGGGGAAGTCGAAATTTCGGCCAAAAACCAGATCGTTTTGGCTTTTTATACAAAATGTAGTGCAGGTGCTGCCTTGTGTTGTACGCAGCAACAAGAACATCAAGAAAAGAAATAAGTGTTTCATTCTATATTATGTTTTATACGGGGCCTTAAAAAAATGACCATAACTAATCCGTATAGACCTATCATAATCAAAGGAATATCCGGATACCAACCGGCCGCAACGGTGGGAGGCCCAATTACAAGTGCAAAAGCAGTTAAGGGATTAAACAACCTTCTGTTCCCCGCGGGATATTTCAAAGTAAAAATCCCCAGTGCAACCATTGTGGTGGGACATGGCATCAGTCCGAAATTGGATAATAAGAGATCCCACCCGCTGAAGGTAAAGCCGTGCGGGGCATTTTCGTTTTATGGCTTTGAACGAACTCAAAGACGGATTGACGGTCGGCATCGGCTGCTGCTTTCAACAGCCAGCCATAGCCTTTTTGTACCAGATCGTCTTTGTCCTCAAGCAGAAGCGAAGCAATATCAAAAATAGTGTCATGGAACAGACCTTTCCGGGCGGGAATAATAAGCGTAACGGCAGCGACCCGTCGCATCCATCGGTTTTGGGATAGCGCAAATGCTTTAAGTTCCTGAATAAAAACGGGATACATTTCAATAAAAGTACCAACCGTGTGATTACAAAGGGTGTCGCATGTTGCCCAATTGGTCACATAATGGTCAATCCATCTTTTAAACACCTGAAAATCGTCCGGTTCATATTGGGAATGAACGGCATAAGACCAGTTGCAGACAATAAAAGCTTCTTCCAGAAACCCTGACTCCCAGAGTGTCTCGCAAAGCGCAAAAACAGCCGGCTTGCCGCTTTCCTCCAGCGGAAGGAAAAAGGCTTTACTTATTTTGTTGACAGCGGGTACGCTTACGCCATAGGAACGAATTGATTCTTTGAAAAAATGCTGACCGTTGGCCAGTGTTTTTTCATCTATGTTATTTTTAAGCTCCTGCCGCAAATTTTCAAGTAGTTCCATAGTTTATTCAGGAATTGGGTGGTTGGGAATCCATGTCCAATCGGGCCAGCGGTGTATAACGGGACCCCGCAGGGAAGAGTTCGCTTTTGAACAGGATCAGGTGTTTTGCAGAATATAACGGAGACGTCTGGTGTGATTTCGTTTCCGTAAGGATGTTGTATAGTGACGGCGTGATTTTTTGTCCGGGCAGAAAACGTCCTAAGGTGATATGCGGATGGAAAGCAGTATCGTCGGTCCGGAAGCCAAGCGGCGCAACGGCATGGTCAACAGCTTGTTTCAATTCATTAAGCGCGGCAGGAGCCTTTATTCCCAGCCAAAGGACACGGGGCCCGCTGCGGTCACGGAAAATCCCCGGCTCTCCTAATGAATAAGTGAAACAGGGGGTTTGATTTATTGCATTTTGAAGTCTGTTTACCAATGAAGGTATAACCTGGGCATCTATTTCGCCAAAAAAGAATAAAGTCAGATGGAACTGACCGGAATTAACCCATTTAATACGGTACGATGGCAACTGCTTTTGCAATTGTTGCATTTTATCCCGGACAGGAAGTACGGGATCCAGGGGCAAGGCCAAAAAAGTGCGGATCCTGGTCATAGTACCTTAAATGATTTTCCCTTCCCAGAGCAATTTCAGGAATGTGTCTGCCGGGAAGACTTCTACAGCTCCGGTTCTGCGGGGAAGTCTGTCCAGTGAAACGGCTATCAGCCGGGCACGGGAATGTGTTTCTTTAAAGGCTCTTAAACCTTTAGTATCTGGAAATGATATTTCTTCGGTTGCTTTTATCTCTATGGCAATACGGGCCTCCCCGATTATTGCGTCTGCTTCCAGTCCTGTAGCTGTTTTCCAGTACGATATTTTTTCCTGACTTCCGGTGTATCCCAGGTATGCAATTAATTCCTGCACAATAAGATGTTCGAAAGATTTCCCGAAGTCTGCCGTTTTTGGGACCAGGTTGTTTTTATGGCGCAGGTGATTATAAAGTCCTACATCAAACAAATAAAATTTTGGTGACTGTACCATCCTGCGCTTTTCATGCTTTGTATAAGAGGGTACGATATAACCTATCAGCGTTTCTTTCAAAATTGAAAAATAATCTTTAATGGTTACCGAGCTAACTCCGCAATCGGTGGCTATTTTGGAATAATTTAAAATTTCACCAGAGCAGAATGCGGCCACTTCAAGAAAGCGTGTAAATACACGAAGATTACGCACCAGAGCTTCTTCCTTGATTTCTTCCTGCAAATAATCTCCCACGTAAGCCTGTATTCTTTTTTGAGGGTTTTCTACCAGATAATGCCGGGGTATCATGCCGTTGTTACAGGCCCGCAGCAAGTCGAAGCCGGGTACCTCGGCACTGACAAAAGGATAAAGCACAGCACTCAAGGCTCTTCCTCCCAGCAGGTTAGCCCCTGAGCGCCTGAGTTTTCGCGCACTAGATCCGCTCATAATGAAGCGCAGGTTCTTGTTGGTAATTAGCCAGTGGATCTCGTCCATTAGCGCCGGGATTTTTTGGATTTCATCAATGATTATGGGACCCGAGCCATCTTCCAACATGGTCAACTCTTCCCTTAGCAGAGAGGGCTTTCGCTGGTATTTGGCGTAAATATCGGACTTTAGCAGATCTATATATATATTGCCTGGAAAAAGCATGTTTAACAAAGTACTTTTTCCTGTTTGCCTGGCACCCCATAGAAAAATGCTTTCAGTAGCAGCTTCCTGTAATTTTAGAATCCTTGTAAACATAAATAAGTACTTTAATTTT
>LUZA01000050.1 GCA_001603455.1 Bacteroidales bacterium Bact_09
CTTTTTATATATCGCAGAACTTACAGGGACAAGAATAACACCTGCCCGTCAACTATTGGCCGTATTGCCTTCATGCCTTCTTTTTATAATAATATTTGTAGTATTCTTTCTGATGTCGCCTTTGGAACAAAGCGCATATAAACAATTTATCATAGAAGGAAGGAAGATAAGCCAGTTGTCAGGGATGGCCGGTTTACAGGCAGTCATTTTCCGGCTGAGCCGGCTGATTTACATTTTACAGATCGTTCCCATCGTTCTCATTAGCAAGAAGAATATTGAACGGTATCAGAACGAACTGGAAAATTTTTATTCCTTTACAGAGGACCGTTCTCTTTGGTGGGCCAAGAACATGCTCTACGTGATGATGTTAACATCGGTCATGTCTGCAGTTTTCTCGCTGATCGGCAGGGCTGCCTTTGGAACATCGTTGTGGATATTACTCATCCCATCCATGATTTTTACCATTTTATTGTATATGGTGGGGTATGTGGGTTATCATCAGCGTTTCACTGCCAGGGATTTTGAAAATGATATTAGGAAAACAGAAAAGATCACCGTAAAGCAGACCAATGATGACTACAACCTGAAGGACAGGCTGGTTCATCTGATGAACCGGGATATGATCTATACAAGAGAAGATCTGCGTATCACCGATGTGGCTTCTTTGCTGGGATCCAACAGAACATACGTATCCCAGGTTGTAAACCAGGATTTTGGGATTTCATTTTCACAATTTGTTAACTCGTACCGGATTACATATGCAAAGAAACTTTTAATAGATCCAGCTTCAAAGCATCTTTCCATTAAGGGTATAGGCGAAATGGCCGGGTTCAGTAACGAGGCCTCATTTTTCAGGGTATTTAAAAAAGAGACCGGACAGAGCCCGGCCGTCTGGAGGTCATCGGTTATGCAATCCCGCTGAAAGTTATATCGGTATATCCGGTTATACCGCTTGCTGAAAACCGTATATTGCGCAGGAAGCCGCCTACCCTGGGGCCCCTGTATGAACCGTCTGCCTGTACTGTGTATCCTTTTGCTTTGATTGTATTAACATATTTTTCCACCTGAGAATTCTTTGCCCTGATTACTGCTTTTGGTGCCAGAAACGGGTTGTCATCGTAAGTAATGTAGCTTATAACAGTGCAGGACCCTGCAAAAACCGGGTAGGATTTCAGATCGGGATACTGTGCTGTTATTTTGTTCCAGTCTGTATAATCATCTTTCTGTTCTTTTTCGTCTGAAGGAGGTGTAGTGGATACCGTGATATATATGACCTCGTCGGCGGGAACATCCACTTCTTTTGTGTCTTTATTGCCGTTCTTGTCTATAACGGTGAAGATCCACCGGCCTTTGTTGACGATGGTGTAGATGAATTTGGTCCCTTCATCTATGACATTGCCAATAGTGGCATTGATGGAAGCCCCTTTAGAATGACTTTGATTTTGCCCAATGACAATATCTCCCTCTTCTTCTTTATCTTCATCTTCAATAACCACAAAAGAATTGCCCGTTTCCGAAACATTTTGTGCGTCTGTTTTTATTGTTTTTACCGTTTCGGATATGGTTTCTGAGATCAAATCAACCCCGACATCTCCTCCAATTATGCCTAATATTGGGTCCTTCCATTTCATACCGGCCAGATTCGAAGCGATCTCAGAACCAATCCTGACCCTGTCTGCGCTGGAGTCTGAGTTATACATATCTATTGTAAGCTGTCCTACCTGTGCTGCATCCATGCCGGTGCCCAAGGGGGTAGCCGTACCAATGACATCGGTCATAAGTTCACCTCCTGCTTTTACCCCCTCGGCTCCTTCCAGAACAATTATACGCTGGATAGTGAGTCCTTTTTCATGGGAAGTGATTGCAAAATCTGTATTGTCCTGCTGGAAATCGTTGAACATCTGAGATGCCTGGTTATCGTAATCGCCGTTCTCCATTTTTTTCCAGAAGTCGCTTTCACTCGAGGACTTTGATTTCCATTCAGGTCTTAGTTTGTTGTACAGATCGTTGCGGTCAGAAGCGTTCAGATTGGAAGCTACGGTAAGTACCCGCTCCCGGCTTCTTTTGCCGCTTCCAGAGATCCAGGAAAGGAAATTTTTTCCCGAAGACAGGATTCCCTTGGTGTTTACAGAGGTCAATACGCCGGATTTTTCGAGTGTAGAAAATGCCTCCTCATAGTCTTTCAAATAGGGAGCCATTGCAGCTACCGATTTAAAAAAATCATCGTATTCGGCTTCCGAAACGCTTCCTTGTAAAATGTCCTTTTTGAAATCATCGGAAGTGTATTTCAGGTATTTCAATACGATAGCCTGTTTACGTATGGCAAAATCGGCAAAAAGGGCGACATCACTCCGGAATGCCTCGGTTCCTTCATACTTTCCTCCCAAACCCTTACAACCCGAAAAAGAGACAAAGGAAAGCAATAATATAAATATCAGATGATAATTCTTCATGTATGCAAAGCTAACCATCCCGACCAATGGCAGGATTGCATATGGTAAAAGGAACTGTTATATCGTAAAACAGTTCACAGAAAAGAGATATGACTGAGTAGGCTATAGCAGGTTCTTGAACATTATATCTGTGTACCCTGTTGTGCTACTCGCTGCAAAAGAGATATGAGCGTAGTAGTTCCCGTATTTTGGGCCCCAGTATATTATGTTCCCGCTACTGCTATGATCCTCAAACCCGTAATCACCAATTTTGGCCCTGTATTTTTCTGCATCGGATGTCTTTGCCCTGATGGTTACGGCCATATAAAACATATTATCACTGTATCCTACAAAAGTACAAGTTCCGGAAAAAGGCGGGTAGCTCTTCAGGAATACATACTGTTCTGTGATTTTGTTCCAGTCTGTGTAATCGGCGGGTTGTTCCGTCTCTTTCTCGTCCGAAACCGGGGGGGTAGTGCTTAAAGTGACATAAATCACTTCTCCGGCGGGAACCTCTACGGCCTGGGTTTCTTTATTCCCGTTCTTATCGATGGCTGTAAGTAACCATTTGCCCTTGTTGAGGATGGTATAGGCGAACTTTACTCCTTCATCAATTATATTACCAATGGCAACAGAAATAGAGGCTTTGGAAGGAGCGGACGAAGCTTGGTTCTGGGCAATGACAATGTCTGCCTGGTCCTGACTGTCGGTGTCTTCAACAACCACAAATGATTTTTTTGTCTCGGCGGTATTCTGGGCGTCTGTTTTAGCAACATCTACCGTTTCTTTCAGCGTCTCAACAACCAGATCGACCCCTGCGTCTCCCCCGATTATGCCCAGAATGGGATCTTTCCATTTCATACCGGCCAGGTTGGAGGCGATGGCGGTGGCTATCTTGGCTCTGTCGGCATTTGAATTAGCGTTATACAGGTCGAGGGTAAGCTGCCCCACCTGTGCGGCGGCCATCCCGTCACCCAGAGGAGTAGCTGTTGAGATCACGTCGGTCATAAGCTCGGCACCGGATTTTACCCCTTCGGCTCCTTCCAGAACCATTATTCGCTGCAGGGTAAGCCCTTTGTCCACGGAGGTCAGGGCAAATTCCTCATTATTCTGCTGGAAGTCATTGAACATCTGAGGCGCCTGGGTGTCAAAATCGCCGTTTTCCATTTTTTTCCAGAAGTCGCTTTCGCTGGAAGTTTTTCCTTTCCATTCGGAACGAAGTTTATTATAGAGTTCGGAGCGGTCTGCCGGACTCAGGTTGGAGGCCACGGTAAGCACCCTTTCACGGCTTCTTTTGCCGCTTCCGGTCATCCAGGAAAAAAAAGCTTTTCCTGAAGAAATAAGTCCTTTTGTACTAATTGAGGTCAGGATGCCCGACTTTTCGAGCGTTTTGAATGCTTTCTCATAATCCTCTATATACGGTACCATATCTGCGACAGATTTAAAGAAATCGTCGTATTCATCGGCCGACACCGTTCCCTGCAGAATGTCCCGGGTAAAACCATCGGAAGTGTATTCCAGGTATTTTAGTACGATCAGTTGTTTTCTTACGGCATAATCGGCAAAAACAGCAATATCATTGCGAAATTCCTCGGTTCCTTCATAATCCCCGAAAATACCCTTGCATGCGGTTGCCATAAGGCATACAAGCAATGCAAAAATGATCCGTGTAAACCTTTTCATAACTATTTAATTTGTTGATTAAAGGTACAACACGGCATATTGCGCAGGCTCTTAAAATATACAATTCGACTCTTAAATCGTACAACTTCTGCAACACTTTCAACCCAGGCTTTCTTTGATCAGATGGGCTGCCAGCCGGGCACAATGATCAAGCCCCAGCAAACCGGCGTCGAGTGTAAAATGATACGAATCGGCTTTTCCCCATTCCTTGTTGGTGAAATAGTTGTAATAAGCAGCCCTTTTCTTTTCTTCCTTGTTTATGAAGGCTTCTGCTTCCTCTGGCGAAATTCCCCTGCGTTCGGCTACGTTGGCAATACGCAGGGGGAGGGGGGCGTGTATGAAGACGCTTCTCATGCGGGGGTGTTCCCTGAGGATATAGTCTGAACAACGTCCTATGAAGAGGCAGGATTGCTCATCGGCGATCTTGCGGATCACTTCTGACTGGATCCTGAATATCCTGTCCCTGGACAATGTTGCACTCATAGGATCAAAAAAAGCCCCTCCAAAAAAATCATATGCGTTGAGAACACGTGACAGACCCTGCGATACCTTTTCATCGGCGTTTTTAAAGATCTCTTCGCACAATCCGCTCTCCCTGGCAGCATAAAAGAGAAGTTCCTTATCGTAGAAAAAAAGACCCAGGGCCGAGGCGATCATCTTTCCCACGAAATAACCGCCGCTGCCCAACTGGCGGCCAAGAGAAACGACAATTCTATCCGTTGATTTCATAATATTTCCTGAATTCTTTCAATTGTTTCATAA
The DNA here is from genome assembly GCA_001603455.1 of Bacteroidales bacterium Bact_09. Classification (GTDB taxonomy): domain Bacteria; phylum Bacteroidota; class Bacteroidia; order Bacteroidales; family UBA932; genus DMER64. The sequence continues at coordinate 4,878 of LUZA01000050.1, forward strand.
TAAGTATTGCAGCTACAATGAACGATGCTGCATCGGATACGGGCATGCTGGCCCAGACTCCGGTCACTCCAAAAAAACGTGGGAGGATAAGCAGGGAAGGGATCAGGAAGATCACCTGCCGGGTAAGAGATAAAAAGATGGCTTTCCCGGGTTTGCGAATTGCCTGGAAAAAGTTGGATGTTACCAGGGGCAGCGCAACCAAAGGGAAGACCGCAAGATCTATATGCAGTCCTTCAACCGTCAGCCGGGCAAGGGTGGAATCATTTGTAAAAAGACTTACAGCGGCAGCGGGAAAGAATTGTGCAATAATAAAAGCCAGGACACTTACACAAAAAGCGCACAGAAATGTTAGTTTGAAGATTTCTGTGACCCGTTTGTATTGTTGTGCCCCGTAATTGAATCCTACCAGGGGTTGCATACCCTGGTTGAATCCGAACATGATCATGATAAAAAGAAAAACCATTCGGTTGGCAATCCCATAAGCTCCTACGGCAAAATCTCCTCCGAATTCAAAAAATGAACGGTTTATTATAATGATCACAAGACTGTTGACAACATTCATAAGAAAAGGTGCCAGTCCCACCGATATGATATTACGAGGCATTCCTTTCCGGATCGCAAAGATCCCCTTCTTAAAATGCAACAGGGAATCTTTTCTGGAATAATGGTGCAGCAGGATGCTCAGGGCAGCAGCCTGTGCCAGGACCGTGGCTACTGCGGCTCCCCGGATTCCCCATTCAAACCCAAAAATAAACAACGGATCCAGTACAAGATTCATGGCGACGGCTGTCAGGGTGGCCAACATGGCTTTTTTGGGGTACCCGCTTGCACGCAGATTGTCGTTCAGGCCATGATAAACGTGTGTTATTACATTGCCCAGAAGTATGATCTGCATATATTCCCGGGCATATGGCAAAGTTTGTTCACTGGCTCCGAAAAACCTAAGGGTAGGATCCAAAAAGATCAGGGCAAGAATAGAATAAAGAACTCCGATTAAAGTATTTAGGGTAACAGCGTTACCAAGGGCAACTTCTGCCGTTGACATATCCTTTTGTCCCAGTTTAACCGATATCAGGGTAGATGCGCCTACACCGATCATAGATCCGAATGCAGCGGAAATGTTCATTAGGGGCAATGTCAGGGAAAGTCCGGCTATGGCAAGGGCATTCACTCCCCGTCCAATGAACATCACATCGGCAATATTGTATATGCTGGCAGCGGTCATGGATATGATGGCCGGCATGGCATAACGGAAAAGAAGCCGGGGAATGTGTTCCTTATCCAGGGAAAGTGTTTTTACCTGTTTAAGCACGCCAATAAATCTTTTTACGGGTGATCAGGGAAACCAGCCACATGGTAAATAACACCAGAAGAAAAGCACTCAGCGTACCTATCCAGGGATAATCAACCGGTCTTGCCCAATGATACAATACCTGTAAATATGTAATCTTCATTAAAGGAACGACAAACATACCGTATGCCACATAGCTCATTAGTGGATTGGCTCCTGCTCCCGCGAAAATATTGGAAAGAAATCTACGGGGGAGAAATTCGGAAAGGTAGTGAAGCCACAATAGTAAAAGTATGGCTACGCCGCCGCTTACAAAACAATAGGAAAAAGAGCAGGGGACTTTTGTCAGGCCTGGTTCAAACCTTTCTATCCACATCCCGGTAAGAATAAGCAATCCCGACAAGTAGAGCAGGGACAGGAATTGAGGCGCCTTTTTTCTCATTAGCCAGACGAGTACCAGCAACGTTAAAAAAGAAAACGATTTACCGTCGCTAAGCCACCGGTTATAACTGCTCACAAGGATCCAGATTACAAGCAGGAACATTCCCCAGAATAAAAGATGAATAAGAAAGCCGCCCCGGGGGATCCCTGTTTCATGTTCTTCCTGCATGGCCAGCAAGCGGTCCCCGACCCAGGTAGCCGGCAGGAGGATCATCAGGAGATTGATCTCTTCCATATTCAGCAGCCAGGAAATATTTTTGTTCCCATACAGTAAACCATCAAAACCTACCCAGCGGGACACCAGGCTCATCAGGATCACTCCCAGGAAAGCCACCAGACGCCATTTTACCGAATTACGAGTAAAATACCAGATCAGCGCTCCAAACAAATATAAAAATGCCAGCAGCAGGATAATGATATTCCTGCTGAAGAGCGTTATGCCCATGTCAAAAACAAAAGCGTAAAGAGCCAGCAGGGATAGCGCTGCCACCCATCCGACAATCCTGATCTTCAGGGAAGCGCCCTTAACGTAGATGAGCCATAATGCCCCGAAGCCTGCCAGGATCAGGAACTGGGACCCATACCCGGGCAGAGGGGGTTGCAGCAGGTTGCACAGGAAAGAAAAAACAAGCAACATAAGGAATCTTTCGCCGATGTCTTTCATATCCCTGCGCGTATCCTGCCCGAAACGTTCCCATTTGGCCCTGAAAGCAAACGGTATGGCTGCTCCCATGCAAAAAATGAATATTGGAAAAACAAGGTCCACCCATCCCAGCCCGTAGCTGGTCATATCCAGGGTATGCTCAGGTGGAGGATTCTGGATGTGGTACATCCATGGGGGAAGCACCCCATACGGAATAATGGCCGAGAAGACCATCCCGAAAATGGACAATCCGCGCAATATATCCAGGGTGACAAACCGTTTCATTTTCTTTAGATAAATGATTTAAGGACCTTTCTCATTTCCCGGATCTTTTCCTCCAGCAGCACCGCGTCTTCTGCTTCTGCAATAAATCGCAGGTACGGTTCCGTATTGGATGGCCTTACATTGAACCACCAGCGTGGAAATTCAATGCGGTATCCGTCAAAATCGTAAAAGGCAGAAGGAGTTTCCCTTTTTGTGAAATGTTGCCGCAGTGCATCCATGGCTTCCTGCTTGCGCGCTATCCTGAAATTAAGCTCCCCGGAACTTTCGTATTTTCTGATATCTGCTATGATACGGGAAAGAGGCTTTTTTAGCTTTACCAGAACATCCAGCACCAGCAGGGCGGCCAGCAGTCCGCTGTCAGAGTAGAAAAAGTCCCTAAAATAATAATGACCTGCAAGTTCCCCGCCGTAGAGACCGTCTATCTCTTTAAGCCGGGGTGCCGCAAAAGCCCTGCCTACGCGCCAGGTGTGCATCTCGGCCCCCATGGGGGCGAGGTATTCTCCCACCGCTTTTGAAGAACGGATATCCTGAAGGACCCGGGCCGGAGATCCGTCCAGGAAATGATGACCCAAAAGGGCGATGACCAGATCGGGAGAAATGAACGCTCCGTTCTCATCGGTGAACATTACCCGGTCGGCATCCCCGTCGAATATGATCCCGATATCGCATTTTTTTTGCCGGACAAGGTCCTGCAATTGTTTCACATTTTCCATCACCAACGGGTTCGGGGCGTGGTTTGGAAAACGTCCGTCCAGTTCGTCGTTTATGTACAATATGTTTTCTGTTCCCAGGAGTCTTTTCACAAACAATCCCGCCATTCCGTTGGAAACGTCTATACCTGTCCTTAGCCCGTCCAGATGCGGAACAAATGCCTGCAGGTATGTAAAATATTCCTCCCTCAGGTCCAGTGGAATGATCTTACCCTTTTTTGTGGCAATAACCGGGTCTTTATGCAAAACACAATCTTCCAGCAGGTTAAGTCCATTGTCATATCCTATGGGCATGGCCTCCGGGCCGGATACCTTGAGCCCGTTGTATTCGGCTCCGTTATGAGAGGCCGTGATTTGTACAGATCCCTCAAAATGATGTTTTGCTGTAACATAATAGACCATAGGGGTTGTTGTCAACCCCAGATCACAGACATCGGCTCCGGCGTCGCACAAACCCCTGACCAGGTATTCAAAAACTTCCGGAGAAGATTCCCGGCAGTCTCTTCCGACGGCTATCCGTTTGGTTCGCAGAACAGCGGGAAGAAAATATCCTATTTTATACACGTCACCGGGAAGAAAGTCTTTCCCGTATATACCACGGATATCATATGCGTGGAAAACTCCCATTTTATTTTACGATTTTGGTTTTATAAAAAGTTTTCACTTCTCCGCGTGCAATGGCCTGCAGTTTGCTTTGCAGCATTTTTTTTCTTATGGCAGGGGCAAGATCTGTAAAGAGTTCTCCTTCCAGATGTGCGTATTCGTGTTGCACCATGCGGGCGGCCATTCCATGGAACCATTCTTGCACTGGTTCGAAATGGCGGTTCTGATAAGTCAGTTTCACGCTGATAGGCCGTTCAATATCGGCCCAGATTTTGGGAAGACTCAGGCAGCCTTCCTGATATACCACTGTTTGGCTGCTTGTTTCTATAAGATGCGGATTGATGACCAACCGTTTGAAATCCATTAATTCGGGACGGTCTTCGGACAATTCACTTCCATCCACCATGAAAAGCCTGATGGACAGGCCAACCTGCGGAGCGGCCAGTCCCACACCATCTGCATAATATAAGGTCTCCCACATATCCTCTATCAGTTTATCCAGATTGGGATAATCGGGTGTAATATCCTGTGCTTTTTCTCTTAGTACAGAAGATCCATAAATATATATGGGTAATATCATAATTTATTGTTTTGGAGGTATTCCTGTAATATAATCACGGCGCTTATCCTGTCCACTGTCGCTTTGTCCCGGCGGTCTTTTTTTTTCACACCACCATCTATCATGGCTTGAAATGCCATTTTTGATGTGAAACGTTCGTCTGCAAGGACTACAGGAATATCCGGAAAAGTTCTTTTCAGGTGCGTTACAAAGGCTGATACGCGGGGGGCATTTTGTGCAGGGGTGTTATTCATGTGTCTGGGATATCCAACCACGAACAGCTTAACAGGCTGGGTTTCGATATACTGTTTTATAAAGTCCGTAACCTCATGTACGGGAACTGTTTGCAGGGGGGTGGCAAAGATGTTGAGCGGATCACTTACTGCCAGCCCTACTCTTTTCTGGCCATAGTCTATTCCCATTATCCGTCCCATACTGCAAAGGTAACACAAATTGGAAAATGATTCGTACATTTGCCGGAACAAAGCATGTCTATGGCATCTGGTCATTCCAAGAAAAAGGCTCTCAGGGAAAGGTATATATTCGGCATTTTTAACATAGAATCCCACAAGCAGGTTTTCAATGTCAAATTTTCCGTTTTGCAACTTTTATTGTGTCTGCTGGGCTTTTTGATCATTCTGATTTCCAGTGTGGTTTTATTGATCATTTACACTCCGTTGAAAGAATATGTGCCCGGTTATCCAAACGCACAAACGCGGGAAATCATGATGAATAATGCACTTCGGGCGGACTCCCTGGAAAAGGTGATCCGTTTGTGGGAGATCCACCTGACCAACCTGCAACGTGTATTGGCAGACCAGAACCCAATGGCTCCGGAGGAAATACTTCCAAAAGGCCAGATGTCCGATATCCCCGATTTTGCTGTGGGCGGAAGATCTCCGGAGGACTCCCTGTTGCGTGCTCAGGCGGAGTTGAAGGAGCAACAGAGCAGGAGCAGTATCAGCGGTGGAAATCTGAAGATTGAAGGTCTGCATTTCTTTCCTCCTGTCAAAGGGCTGGTCACTTCCGGATTCAGCCCGGCCAACAATCATTTTGCCGTTGATATTGTGGCTCCGGAAAACTCGGTTATTTATGCTGTCCTTGACGGAACGGTTAACTTTGCATCGTGGACAGAAGAGTTTGGTTATGTATTGCAGATACAGCACGAAAACAATCTGTTATCCATATATAAACATTGTTCACAATTGTTCAAAAAAGTGGGGGATTCTGTAACCGCAGGTTCTGCTGTTGCCATTATTGGCAGTCATGGTACGTATTCAACAGGATTCCATCTGCATTTTGAGCTATGGCATAAAGGCGTGCCGTTGAATCCGGCAGATTACATCAATTTTTAAAATGACTTTCCAAAAACGCATCGCCATTCTGGGATCAACAGGTTCTATCGGGGTTCAGGCCCTGGAAGTCATACGCAAATATCCCGGACTTTTTAAAGTGCAAATCCTTACTGCCAGGAGATCTTCCGGGTTATTGATCCGTCAGGCTCTGGAATTTTTACCTCAGGCCGTTGTGGTCACCGACCGGAATGCCTGGATGGAGGTCAGGGACACCCTGAAGGGGACTCCTGTAAAAGTTTTGTACGGGAACGGATCCATAACCGAAGTACTGGCATGGGATTCTGTAGATATGGTCTTAAATGCCCTGGTGGGTTTTATCGGACTGGAACCCTCCCTTGCTGCCCTTAAAAACCGCAAAACACTGGCCCTGGCAAACAAGGAAAGTCTGGTAACCGGAGGACATCTGGTCATGCGTGAAGCTGCTGCAAGGAATGTATCCATTCTGCCGGTTGACAGTGAACATTCCGCAGTGTTCCAGTGTTTAAGAGGAGAACAGGCTACCATAGAAAAGATCATACTGACAGCTTCGGGAGGCCCTTTTTTCAAATATAGCCTTAAAGCACTGGAATCCATTACAAAAAGCCAGGCACTGGATCATCCCACCTGGAACATGGGGGAAAAGGTCACCGTAGATTCGGCTACCTTGATGAATAAAGGATTAGAAGTTATAGAGGCTTTCTGGCTATTTGGGCAGCCCCTGTCAAAGATAGAGGTGATGATCCATCCCCAGTCCCTGATCCATTCCATGGTTCAGTTCTCGGATGGAACTATTAAGGCCCAGATGGGCTATCCCGATATGCGCCTGCCCATTTTGTATGCCTTGTCCTTCCCCCGTCGCTTGGATTTTCCCGAGGCCCGCAGGATGGACCTGTCTCATTTTTGCTCTATGGAATTCCATAGTCTTCCGGCAGACAAGTTCCCTTGCCTGGAGATGGCTTATGAGGCACTCAAAAAAGGCGGCAACATACCCTGTGTACTTAATGCGGCAAACGAGGTCGCAGTCGATGCTTTTTTAAACGAACGCCTGAACTTTACTGCTATACCTGGACTGATCTCACGAACCCTGGAAAAGATACCATTAATTAAGGACCCCACGTTCGATCAATTGAAGGATACACACAGGGAAGCCCAGAGGATGGCACAAATTTTGTTGACAAGTTGTTGATTTTATGGAAGTACTGATAAAAATTGCCCAGGTAATCCTGGCTCTTTCCTTTCTGATTCTGGTCCATGAACTGGGTCATTTTCTTTTTGCCCGCCTGTTCAAGATACGGGTAGATAAATTTTACCTGTTTTTTAATCCATGGTTTAGCCTTGTAAAATTTAAGCCGAAGAATTCCCATACGGAATACGGAATAGGTTGGCTTCCCTTTGGGGGATACTGCAAAATATCCGGGATGATTGATGAATCTTTGGATAAGAACCAGTTAAAGGAAGATCCCAAACCCTGGGAATTCCGCAGCAAACCCGCCTGGCAGCGTTTCTTTGTCATGGTCGGAGGAGTGCTCTTCAACATGATACTTGCCGTTGTACTCTATGGGCTGATCCTGTTTACCTGGGGGGAAGAATATATAAAAACAGGAGACGCATCCTATGGCATTCAGTGCAGTCCCCTAGCCCGGGAGATTGGTTTCCGCAACGGAGACAGGGTACTGGCCTTCGACCAAAGAATAGTAACCGACGATCCGGTACATATGCTGCATGTGGACCTGATACGAACAAGACCGGCCGTAGTGACCGTACTGAGGGGGGCCGATACGGTACGTTTTAATTTCGATCAGGGATTTATTCGCGAGATGTTGAATTCCCAGGGTTTGTTCACCTTGCGTTACCCATTTGTGGTACAGTCTGTTCCCGATACATCCATCAATATTGCCTCGGGACTTGTTCCGGGCGACAGGATAGTATCGGTAAATGACATTTCCACCCCGGCTATACAGGATGTACAGGAAATACTGGCGCAGAACAGGAAGGGGACCGTTTATGCCTCGGTACAAAGAGAACAGAACATCCTGCAGATCCCCCTGCTGGTGAATGACCAGGGAATGATCATGGTTGGCGTGACCAATCCCGTGGAATTTATTCCGGTGACCGTCAAGGAGTATTCATTCCTGGGCGCGTTTCCAGCCGGGATACGGAAAGCGTGTCAGACGGGCGCCAATTATATTCGTGAACTGGGATTGATATTTACCCCCAGGACACAGGCATACAAATCGGTTGGGAGTTTTATAGCCATCGGAAGCATTTTTCCCGGATCATGGAATTGGGAGATCTTCTGGAACATTACCGCATGGCTGTCCATCATGCTTGCCATACTTAACCTGCTACCCATTCCCGCGTTGGACGGCGGTCACACGATACTGATCATTTACGAAATGATCACAAGAAGAAAACCTTCCGATAAATTTCTGGAGTATTCCCAGATAGCCGGGATGATATTGCTGATAGGACTTATGTTCTTGGCCTTCGGGAATGATTTATACAGACTATTTACCTAAAACGATCAAGGAGAACTGATATGAGGACAAAAATTTTACTTTTTACCGGATTGCTTGCAGTCATGACATCGGCCTGTTCAGATGGACCACAGCTGAAACAAAATGTTAGTGGAAAGGCCGGAGAGATCATTGTGGTAATGAACAAAGGGTCGTGGGAATCCGGCCCCGGTCAATTTTTGCGTTCTATCCTGGCTGTAGATTTTCCTTACCTTCCGCAGCGGGAACCGCTTTTTACCCTGCTTAATATAACAGAAAACGCTTTTTCATCTATTTTCCAGATACACCGCAATATCATTATCTGTAACATAAATACCGATCTGAAGGAAGCAAAGATGGTTATACAAAAAGATATATGGGCTGCTCCGCAAATTGTTGTTACCTTGTCGGGACCTGATGATGAAAGTGTGGCTCAGTGCATCGATCAGAACAGTGATCTGTTGAAAAATGCTATGGAACAGGCAGAAAGGAACAGGGTGATACAGAATTCCAAAAAATTCGAAGAGTCTTCTATACGTCAAACAGTTACCAAAGTACTGGGAGGATCACCGTATTTTCCCACAGGCTATAAAATTAAAAAACAAACCGATAGTTTCATCTGGGTCGCCTATGAAACAACCTATACCACACAGGGGATATTTATTTATACGTATCCTTACAGAAACAGCGAAGATCTGACCTTATCCCGGATCATTGCAGAACGCAACCTGAAACTGGAAAAGGAAGTACCCGGACCGCTTGACAATACTTATATGACAACCAATACCCTGATCGAACCCTCTTTTAGATGGGTCAATTACAACAACCGGGAATTTGTCGAAATTCGTGGGTTGTGGGATGTAAAGAACGACTTTATGGGAGGCCCGTTCGTATGCCATTGCTTCTACGACAGGGACAGTCAGAACATAGTGGTTTTGGAAGCCTTTGTATATGCACCAAGGTATCCCAAGCGAAATTATTTGCGACAGGTTGAATCGGTAATCTATTCGTTCGAATGGCAAAAAGAGTAAAAAAATTTGTAGGATAGAAAATTCGTTATACCTTTGCGCTCCCAAATCGGCCAGTTCGTCTAACGGTTAGGACTCAAGATTTTCATTCTTGCAATAGGGGTTCGATTCCCCTACTGGCTACAAAACAATACAGAAGAATAATGGCTCATCACGCATCAGCAGAAAAACGCAATCGTCAGAACGTAAAAAGACGTCTTCACAACAGATATTATGCACGTACCACACGTAATGCCATAAAGGCAGTACATAACACCACAGACAAGGCAGCAGCTGCCGCGATGTTACCCAAGGTGTTTTCTATGATAGATAAACTGGCCAAGATCAATGTGATCCATGACAACAAGGCAAGTAATCTAAAGAGTGGTTTGAGTTCCTATGTTAATAAACTAGTGTAGTTTATACCTTTTGTCCTGAATTTTACAGAAAGCTTTCCAAATTTTGGAAAGCTTTTTTGTATATGGGACAGAAACTTAAGATGATGGATTGGGCGGCAGATGAAAGGCCCAGGGAACGATTGCGGGAAAAGGGTCCCGCGTCGCTCAGCAATGCCGAGTTGCTGGCAATCCTCCTGCGTACAGGCACAGGTAATATGAATGTTATGGAACTGGCCAGGACCTTGTTATCTGAACATGGAAACCAGTTATCAGAACTGGTTCGTTCGCCTGTTGAGAAAATGACCAGGATCAAAGGCATCGGGATCGCTAAGGCTGTCACTTTATGTGCTGCTTTTGAGCTAGGGCGGAGGGCTCAGATACCGCTCAAAAGACCTGCGGCCATAACCTCGGCCCGTGAAGTGGCCCAAATGATGATCCCAATGCTCAGGGACCTGACCTACGAGACATGCTGGGTTCTTTTTTTTGACGGAGGACGGAAGTTCATAGGCAAGGAATTGATTAGTACTGGAGGTTTAAATGCCACTATAGTGGATATACGCATGGTCCTGAAGAAAGCCCTCGACAAACTTTCATGCGAACTGATCCTGGTACATAATCATCCTTCAGGGAACAATAAACCGGGCAGGCAGGACCGTATTCTGACCTCGACATTGAAAGAGGCGGCAAGAATTGTGGATTTGCACCTTATAGATCATATAGTAATCGGAGGAAACGGATACTTTAGTTTTGCCGAGGAAGGGCTCTTGTAATTTCATGGATTTTGTACCTTTGTCCAAAATATCCCTGTATGATAACGTATGTTTTTGCTGAAAAGGATTCTCTTTTCAATGCTGTTCTTGCGGAAATGCGCGATGTGAATATTCAGAAAGATGCCATGCGTTTCCGGTATAATCTGGAACGCCTTGGTTACATGTTCGCTTATGAGATCAGCAAAACGCTTTCTTACAGGCAGGAAGAGATTCAGACACCTCTGGGAATATCCAATTGCCGGGTGCTGGACGATCAGATAGTTCTGGCTACCGTACTGCGTGCAGGCTTACCCTTGCACGAGGGCATGCTCAGGATCTTTGACAAAGCCCAGAACGCCTTTATTGCGGCATACAGAAAATATGGAAGGAATTATAAATTTACAATTCAGCTGGAATATCTTACCAGCCCTGTGATTGAGAATAAAGTGCTGATACTGTCGGACCCAATGCTTGCCACCGGTTCGACCATTTACCTGACTTACCAGGAAATGGTTCAGCAAAAGGGAACTCCCAAACATTGCCACATTGTATCTCCCATTGCATCTCGTGAAGGCTACGAATATCTTTGCCGGAAATTGCCTCAGAACGAAGTTTCCATCTGGCTTGGAGCCATAGACGAGGAACTAACCACAAAATCCTATATAATACCGGGGCTGGGCGATGCCGGAGATCTGGCTTACGGGGATAAATAATTTTATGGAAAAACTTGTTCTCCTGCAATAAAAGTCATTGTACAGGATGTGGTCAGGATTTCTTCTACAGGTAATGTCATCAGGTCACCACTCCAGACTACAAAATCGGCCCATTTGCCTTTTTCTACAGAACCCTTGCTGTTTTCCCGGAAAGACCCTCTGGCTGCCCATATGGTCATGCCTCTAAGGGTGTTTTCGCGCGAGATAGCGTTTTCCGGCTGCCAGCCGCCTGCAGGCAGAAAATTTTTGTCCTTTCTGGTAACAGCCGCGAAGAAAGTATATAGGGGATTGATACTTTCTACCGGCGCATCGGTCCCGAAAGGTGCCCATCCGACGGCATTAATAAGATCCTGAAAAGCATAAGCGCCTTTTATCCTTTCCGGGCCAAGTCGTTCAGCTGCCCAGCCCATATCCGATGTAGCATGTGTAGGCTGGATGGATGGAATGATGTTCAGCATTCCAAAACGGCTAAAATCGCCCGGAGCCACTACCTGTGCATGTTCAATCCTCCAGCGCAGGTCATTGCCCGGTTCAAGGAAATTACTGTAAAAATCGAGCACTTTTCCTATGCCTTTGTCTCCAATAGCATGGGTTGCCACCTGAAAGCCGCCTTGAAGGGCTCTTTCACAGGTGCGAATAAAGAAACTGTCAGAAGTGACCTGTATCCCGTAATTGTCCGGATCGTCGGAATAAGGCTCGTAGAGAAGGGCGCCGCTTGATCCCAACGCTCCGTCAATATACAGTTTGACGGCACTGATATCCACCCTGTCTGATCGGTACGGATGAGGGAAAAGGGTAAAATTCTCGTCAGAAGGATTCATCCAGACATCTGTCCTGATCTTCAGGCTGCCGGCCTTTTGCAGGGAGTCCAGGATTTTGATCTGGTGCAGAGGTAAACCGGCATCGCAGACAGATCCCAGACCAAAGGAAAAAAACATATCCTGTGCTTCCAGGATACACGCTACCAATTCCTGGTCTTTCATAGGGGGTATGGCGGCATTGATACGCTCAATCGTGTTCTCAAGAAATACTCCCGTAAAGCGTCCGTCGGAGGTCATCAGGGCCTCTCCGGCCGGAATGGACGGATCCCCCGGCTGCAGACCGGACAGTTCAATGGCCCGGTCATTTACCCATATGGCGTGAAAATCAATCCGCCTGAGATAAACGGGAATGTTGGGGAAAGCCTCGTTTAACTTGTCGTTAACCGGAAGGGCCTTGTCTTCCCACAATGTCTGGTCCCATCCGTCTCCGGCTATAAAGTCCGGATTGTGTTGTTTGTTATGCTTTTCTAAACGCTCTACCACCTGATCAACAGAGACGGCCCCCCGAAGATCCACATACCGCAATCCCTGTGCAACCTGAATAAAATGGCTGTGGGCATCGTTAAAAGCCGGATAGACTGCTGCTCCGTCCAGATCAAGTTCCTTCTTGCCTTTGAACCGGTTGCGTATACCTTCTGTTGTTCCTGTTCCAACAAAAATACCATTATCTGCCGCAAAAGCCTCGCAGACTGAAAACGATCCGTCCACTGTGTAAACTTTGGCATTATAAACGACCAGGTCAACGGTTCTTGGGTTATTGCAGGAACCGGTCACAACAAGCGTTATTCCCATTAAAATAAACGATAAAATATTATTTTTCATATTAAATTTGTTTCCTTAAACGGGCGATCGGTATGTTGAGCTGTTCACGGTATTTTGCGACGGTCCTGCGGGCTACCTTGTAGCCTTTTTCACTCAGACAG
>LUZA01000051.1 GCA_001603455.1 Bacteroidales bacterium Bact_09
ATCAATGATTTAGTCCTAAGTGAAATGATCTTGGAAAAAATAAAACCCAAAACTTTAATATCTCTGTCTGATCGTGAAAAAATGCAATTGAGCGTACACTTTAAAAAGGAATATCCAATATCGGTACGACAACTCAGCAGGGTTTTTAGCATACCTGAATCAACCATGCGCAGGAGAATCTCCGAGATTCTGCGCCACAGCATCTGATTAAAAATGCTAATAACCACATTTACTGCGCCTTACGGTTTAATGATAAAAAAATGGCGCAGAACCTCGGAGATTCTAGTGCTGTTCTAGCATTTTGTTGTATTTTTCGTAGGAAGCTTCGTATTCGGGGCTCTTTGTACGCAAACGGAAGTAAATATTCTTCAGGTATTCCACCACGACTTTGCCGATCTCCTCGTCCTGAATCAGTTCTAAGCTCTTTTCAAAAGGAGCGATGGCTTTTCCAAGCATTTGATCCAGTTCTTCTACCATTTTCATATATTTCTGGTCGTCCAGTTCGTCAGAAGCGGCTGTCTGGATGTCAACGGCTTTGTCGTAATAGGCCTGACCCAACTGGAAGTATCCAAAGAAGAAGTTGGGATCTATCTCGATGGATTTTTCATACAAATGGACAGCTTCTTCAAACTTGCCCAGATTCTTCAGTACGTTACCTTCTGCATAGTACAGACTGGGGTTGTTGGGTTCATTTTGCTGGGCACGCTGAATGAATTCCAGAACCTTGTTGGGGTCGTCGTTGCTTTCCAGGTAAGCATTGATCAAGGCCACCAGAATGCTCTGGCTGTCAGGAAATTTTGTAAATCCCATGGAAAGAAGCTCTTTACTCTTTTCCATATCGCCCAATTGTTTATAAGTCTCTGCCAGGTTAGCATAGGTATCACCCGCAGATTCAAAACCCATTTCCAGACATTTGTTAAAGAATTTTTCAGCACGTTGATAATTCTGTTCCATCAGAGCAGTCAAACCCACATAATACACAATGGTTGTATCAACCACGTTTAGGGCAGGATGCGAAGCGGCAATGAATGATTTTTCAAACTTTACCGATGCATCGGCATAATTACCCAGCGTATAGGCTGCCATCGCGTCGTTGATGAAGTTGTTAGCAATAAAGGTCAATCCTTCCTGGATATCCGACTTGCTGCTTCCGCGGGTATCCAGCCCGGCCGCCTTGTCGTAAGCCTTGTATGCTTCATCCAACACATCCACTCCTTTGATTACCGGATTGGTAATTATCCAAAAGGATAACTTGCCGTCTGCGTTGTAATAGAGATCTTTGTCCTCATATTTCACCACTTCGTACTGTTCTCCCTGGATGTCCTTGTATTCAGTCGACAGAGCACGCTGATCCTTAAGCACGACCCTTGATTCGAGTGAAGAGAGACCTATCCACAGGTTATTTGTGGGATAGGAATAAGCGTTGGTAAGGGTCTGAGCATAACGGATCCAGGTTGCCGGTTTTTCACCGCGTTTGACATCCTGAACCTGCTCTTTGTACTTTTCGTAGTTTTTCAGGAGGGATTGCACCTCTTTTGATTGTGCGCCCAATTGCAATGCCATCAACAACATCAGGGCAACTGTGAGTGATTTTTTCATGATGTATTATGTGTTTGTTCAGTTAAAAAATTGTCTTCAAAATTGTCTTGCCGAGGCCATGGCCGGGGCGGAAACGGTGTTTGGTGCCACGGAGCCTGGCCGGGCGGAAGCGGTACTTCCGTATCTTGCCGAGGCCGGGGCCTGGTGCCTGCCGGATCACCTGTAGTACGGAAGTGAGTGACTTTTACAAATCCTCTTCTTCTTCCCGGGGCAGGGGATCGCTTTTGCCTACGCAGCAGACAGCAGCTATGGCGTCGCCTTCGCGCAGGTTAATTAACCGGACGCCCTGGGTGGCGCGTCCGGCCAACCGGATGTCGCTTACAGCTACCCGGATGGTGATGCCCGAACGGGTGATGATCATCAGATCGTTTTCGTCGGTCACCGCCTTCAGGGCAATGAGCTTCCCGGTCTTATCGGTAATGTTCAGGGTTTTCACACCCTTACCCCCCCGGGCTGTCTTTCTGTAATCTTCGATCAAAGAACGTTTGCCGTAACCATTCTCACTGACCACCAGCACATGCGGCAATAATGAAGTTTCTACAGACGTATCTGCACATATCATGCCAACCACCTGATCATCCTTCCCTATGGAAATTCCACGTACCCCGGCAGCCGTACGGCCGATGGGGCGTGCATCCTGCTCGTTAAAGCGTACACATTTCCCTTCCCGGGCCCCGAGCAGCAACTCGCAGCTTCCGTCTGTCAGACAGGCTTCAAGCAGCCGATCCCCTTCCCGTATGGTAATAGCATTCACGCCTTTGGAACGCGGGTTGGAATACGCCTTGAGCGTCGTTTTTTTGACCGTTCCGCGCTCAGTGCACAATACGATGTAATTATTATTGATATATTCTTCGTCGGTCAGATTCTTCACGTTTATATAAGCACAAACGCTGTCCCCGGGCTCTATGTTGATCACGTTTTGTATGGCACGTCCCTTGGACGTTTTATTGCCCTCGGGGATCTCGTACACCTTAAGCCAGAAGCACCTCCCGTTCTTTGTAAAAAAGAGCATGGTGCTGTGCATATTGGCTGTATAAATGTGCTCTATGAAATCTTCCTCGCGTGTGTCGCTGCCCTTGGACCCCACCCCGCCCCGGCCCTGCAGCCGGTACTCGTTCAGGTTGGTCCGCTTGATGTATCCCAAGTGCGAGATGGTGATTACCACATCTTCATCTGGATAAAAATCTTCCGGATTGAAATCCCCTGCGGCATATTCGATCATCGTCTGGCGGGGATCATTGAACCGTGCCTTGATGTCCAGCATCTCGTCCTTGATCATCTGCATCTGCAGATCCTCACTGGCCAGCAGTGCATCCAGGTTGCGGATCAGCTCCATCAGCTGGTCGAACTCGGCTTGCAAACGGGAACGTTCCAGACCAGTAAGCTGACGCAGCCGCATTTCGACAATGGCCGAGGCTTGCTCTTCGCTGAAACCGAACTGCACCTGTAACCCCTTGCGGGCCTCGTCCACCGTCTGGGAGGCACGGATTAGGGCGATCACCTCGTCCAGGATATCAAGCGCCTTAAGCAATCCTTCCAGGATATGAGCACGTCTGGCTGCCTGATCGCGTTCAAAACGGGCACGGCGAACCACTACCTGATGGCGGTGACGCACAAAGTATTTGATCAGCTGCTTCAGGTTAAGCAAGCGGGGGCGTCCGTCCACCAAAGCGATGTTGTTGACCGAGAAGGAGCTTTGCATAGCCGTGTACTTGAACAGGCTGTTGAGCACTACGTTGGCTACCACCCCCATTTTAAGCTTTATTACAATGCGCATACCGGTGCGGTCGCTCTCGTCGTTAATAAAAGCGATCCCCTCCAGTTTCTTGTTCTCTACCAGCTCAGCGATCTTCTCTATAAGTTCCCGCTTGTTGACCATGTAGGGGATCTCGGTCACCACAATGGTCTCACGCCCACTGGAAGCCACTTCGATATCGGTCTTTGCCCGTACTACTATCCGGCCACGGCCAGTCTCGTAGGCGTCACGTATACCCGAAGTGCCGTAAATGATCCCTCCGGTGGGAAAATCGGGACCTTTCACGTATTTAAGCAATTCATCTAAAGTGATGTTTTCCGAATCTATATAGGCGCATATGGCATCCACTATTTCGCCCAGATTGTGGGGCGGCATATTAGTCGCCATTCCCACGGCGATCCCGCTGGCGCCGTTCAACAGCAACAAGGGAACCTTGGCAGGCAAAACAGTGGGTTCCTGCAACGAATCGTCAAAATTGTTCTGGAAGTCGACAGTATCCTTATCCATATCGGCCAGAACTTCCTCGGCAATTTTACGTAGTCGCGCTTCTGTATAACGCATGGCAGCGGCGGAATCTCCGTCAACCGAGCCAAAGTTGCCCTGCCCTTCTACCAGCATGTAGCGCAGGCTCCATTCCTGGGCCATACGCACCATGGCTTCATACACGCTGGAATCCCCGTGGGGATGGTACTTACCCAGAACCTCACCCACAATACGGGCCGATTTTTTGGTTGGTTTACTGCTGCTTAATCCCAGCTCGGACATGCCAAAGAGCACCCTGCGGTGTACCGGCTTAAGGCCATCACGCACATCGGGAAGGGCACGCGAAACAATCACGGACATAGAATAATCTATGTACGCACTCTTCATTTCGTCCTCGATGTTTATCTTCTGAATTCTATCCTCCATATGCTTCAAAATAATCCTCCAAAAGTACGAATAATTCCGTTAATTGACAACGGTATCGGTACCTTCCGGATTTAGGTCCACATGAATAACAGAACCAGGTGCCATTTCCATACGTATGATTGCCTCGGACAGAGGATCTTCCAGATAGCGCTGGATGGCCCGCTTTAGCGGACGCGCCCCGTATTGCGGGTCAAATCCCTGTTTGGCAACAAAATCTTTGGCCTTTTTAGAGATATCCACAGTAAAGCCGGCCTGTCTTATGCGTTTGTAAAGGTCGGCCAGTTCAATTTCTATGATCTTGTAAATATTATCTTTGTCCAGGGCGTTGAACACGATCTGTTCGTCTACGCGGTTCAGGAACTCGGGTGTGAACATTTTGCCCAGGGCTTTTTCTATGATATGGTGGCGGCGGTTTTTGGCAACCTCGGCGGCTCCGGAAGAAACAGTGGCAAATCCGACCCCTGTACCAAATTCCTTCAGTTCGCGGCTCCCGATGTTAGAGGTCATTATAAGTATAGTATTGCGGAAATCCACATGACGGCCGTTGCTGTCGGTCAGGCGCCCCTCGTCAAAGACCTGGAGCAGCAAGTTGAATATGTCTGGATGTGCCTTCTCGATTTCGTCCAGCAGGACCACCGTGTAGGGCTTGCGGCGGATACGTTCGGTCAACTGCCCTCCCTCGTCGTAACCCACATAACCCGGAGGCGCTCCGATCAGGCGGCTAACAGCATATTTTTCCATGTATTCGCTCATGTCTATGCGTACCAGGTTATCGGCCGAGTCGAACATATACTCGGCCAACAGTTTGGCAAGGTGCGTTTTACCCACTCCGGTGGGTCCCAGGAAGATGAAAGTGCCGATGGGCTTGTTGGGGTCCTTCAGTCCGGCACGGTTGCGGTGAATGGCCCGGACCATGGCATCTATGGCACCGTCCTGCCCAATGAGTTTTTTCTTGAGCATCTCTGCCATATTCAGCAGCCGCTGGGTTTCCGATTCGGATACGCGGCTTACGGGGACCGAGGTAATCATCGATACGACTTCGGCCACCGTATCTGCGGTAACCTCCTTCTTGTTGTTCTTCTGTTCTTCGTACCACTTGTCACGGGCAGCGCGGAGCGCCTCTTCCAGTTCCCTTTCCCGTTCGCGCAATGCGGTGGCTTTTTTGTAATCCTTGTTGTCCACCGATTCACGCTTCTGCATCATGATCGAGTCTATTTCCTCTTCTATGACCACCAGGTCCTTGGGCAGCTGAAGGTGGGCAATATGCACGTGGGAGCCCGCCTCGTCCATCACGTCAATGGCCTTGTCGGGCAGACAGCGGTCGGTGATATAGCGCTGGGAGAGCCGCACACAGGCTTCGAGTGCCTGAGGCGTGTAGCTGACCATATGGTGTTCCTCGTACTTGGGCCGGATGCTGCGCAGAATCTCCAGCGTATCGTCGTATCTGGTAGGGTCCACGATGACTTTCTGGAAACGGCGTTCCAAGGCACCGTCCTTCTCGATGTACTCGCGGTATTCATCCATGGTACTTGCGCCGATGCACTGGATCTCGCCCCGAGCCAAGGCCGGCTTCAGCATGTTGGCTGCGTCCAGCGAGCCACCGCCTCCGCCTGTGGCACCCGCTCCGATCAGGGTATGGATCTCGTCAATAAACAAGATAATATCAGGGTTCTTGCGGATCTCGGCAAGGAGCGTTTTCATGCGTTCCTCAAACTGGCCACGGTATTTGGTACCGGCCACGACCGAGCCGATATCCAGCGAGAGGATTTTTTTGCCCTGCAGCGTAGGGGAGCCTTTACGGCGGGCGATCCTCAGGGCCAGGCCTTCCACAATGGCAGACTTCCCTACCCCGGGTTCCCCGATGAGCACCGGATTATTTTTCTTGCGACGGCCCAGGATCTGCGCCAGGCGGTCAATTTCCTTATCGCGGCAGACCACCGGGTCCAGCTGCCCGGAACGGGCCTCCTCGGTCAGATCAAGGGCATACATGTCCAGCATGGGAGTACGCGACGTATCTTTTGCCGGAACTTCCTTGCCGGTTTCTTTTTTGGCGGCTTTGTAAAGTCCGCTCATATCTTCTTCCATATTTTTTATCGCTTCACGGCGCTGGGCAGTCCGGCGCCTTTGGGAACCTTTGACCACTAGCGGATATTCGCCCTTGAGGTAGGCACGCAGTGTCTGGTCGGTAACGCCTTTGGTACGCAGCCAGTAAACGCCTATGCCGTTATCCATGGCCAGCATGGCCAGCAACAGATGGAGCGAGTTGGGGGTTGTCTGTCCCAATTTACTGGCTTCCAGATACATGGCTTTGAGGCATTTTTCAGCATGTTCGGAAAGAGAAAGTTTATCGGCCTGATCCGGGGGAATCATGGTACGGCCCATCTCCTTGCTTTCAATCAGGTTTTTCATTTGCCAGAGCAATAGGTCCAGCATGGTGAGGATGCCGTAGGCCTGGTTTTCCTGGTGGCGGATGATAGCCAAAAAAATATGATCCCCGGTTATGGTGTAACTTCCCAAACGCATAGCCTCCTCACGTGCAAATGAGAGTATCTGATTAAGTTCTTCCGGCAGTTTGAGATTCATGATTGATAAAGATATTCAGCATGCCAATTTCTAAGTAAAAAAAACCGATTTCAAAGTCAAAACGACCAATCTCAAAGTCAATACTGACAAGCTTAAATTTAGCCTTTAAAGTTATGCTTTTTTTCCTGAATCTCCGAGATTGTGCGCCATTTCATTTTTCCAAATTTCATAGACACCTAATAATCAGATATATGTATTTTGCAATAAATAATTTGGCGCACAATCTCGGAGATTCCTAAAATTTGCTAGCAAATTTTTTGATGGCACGGTGCCGTATGTTTTCCATATCACCTTTTTTACCGGTTTTTCGTTTGATGATGAGTCGTTCCACAAAGTTCATTTTTCCCCAACGAAAGGCGCCTCCCAGGTATACCACTTCCTGTGCTGTGTTACGCAGGCGTTCAGAAAAGGCAGCCTCGATCTCGGCTTGTTGCTTTTCGGACGAAAGTTCCATGCCGCAGACAAAAAGGTAAAGAGGTTTTTCTTCCAGTTTGAAGGTGTAGGCATCGCAGAATTTTTTCATAGAGAGGATTGGTTTGCCCGCGTAGATGGGAACTCCCAGTACAAAGCGTTCGGGGGTGTAAAAATCCGGAATGACATTCTGCTTGAGGTTGTCAATGTTCACTATCTGCACCTGGTCGTGGGTAGAGATCAGATCGGCTATTTCTTTGGCGATCATTGCGGTTGTGCCGTACTTTGAGGCATAAAATATAGTTGTCCTCATGATAATAATAAATGATTTTTATGTTTAAATATAAACATTCTATCAAGAACGGTATTCAAAGTACGGGACATAAGTTCCGTTTTGGAAGAGGGAAGTTCCACCACCCTCTTCCAGAAACAGAGATTTTATTATATTTACAGTATGAAAACTATCACCATTCTCTCAATCACAGGATTACTTCTATTGAGTTCCTGTCACTACTGCCGGATTATGCCGGAGGAGTATTATAAGGTTGATCAAATAGTTTCTGTGCAGTCATTGTTCGGGAGCATTGCCCGTCAGCCGGAAATGGCCGAACAATTGATCGCTGCGGCGGAACGGGTGGCCGGGTACAGCGACATTTCCGAGTTGGCCCCCATCTCGGCTTTGATCAGCAGGGATTTTGGTTATGCCCGAGGGGAATGCATCGGGGCCTGTGCAGATGCCATAGCACGTCAGCCCGAGTTGGCGGAGAGGCTAATTCAGGTGGCGGTAAAATTTTTGGGAGAGGCCGGATCCAAGGAGATCCCGGATACGGTGAACGCATACTCAAAAGTGAAGGCACTTTCGCTGTTGCTCGAATCGCTTGCCCGTCAGCCGGAAGCATTTGATCTTTTTAATCAGCTGAGTATGACGTTACTGGGGGTGGACCTGGAAGAAGCATTATGAGATCCCACTGTACACTTCGCTTTTTTAGCCGCATGATCATGGCCTCTGCAATGCTTGTCCTGTGATCCGGATGTGATCCATGGGGCAAAAAAGTGTCAATGTTTACGTGAAAATAACGCTGACAACGGGTACTCCCAAGATGTTTATCTCATTTTACAAAATCGGAATGAATCAAATAATGCGTCAACACTGGTAAAACCGAATGCTTCCAGAATAGTTAATTATACAGAACAAAAGATTAACGATCCTAAATACGAATCAGCGTTTGAAATGGTAATCCGGGGAGAGGCAGATAAAGGGGGGATTTATCATACTCATTACGTTGATTTCAAAAAGTGCGCGGCACTCCTTCGGGCGGGTGGCGCGGCCGGCCGGCGGCGCTGCAGGCGCGCCCCCGCCCCTACTTCATCTTGGCAGCGTCTTCCAGGAATTTGGCCAAGCCTTTGTCGGTCAGGGGGTGGTTCAGCAGGCCCAGGATGGGTTGCAGCGGACAGGTGACCACGTGGGCGCCGGCCTCCATGCAATCAATGATGTGGCGCGTGTGGCAGATCGATGCGGCCAGCACTTGCGTCTGGTACCCGTAGTTGTCAAAAATGCGCACGATCTGGGCCACAAGCGCCACCCCGTCTTCGCTCACATCGTCCAGGCGGCCCACAAAGGGCGAGACGTACCGCGCACCGGCTTTGGCGGCCAGAATGGCCTGCCCCGCATTGAAAACCAGCGTGCAGTTGGTCGGGATTTTCCGTGCCGAGAGGGCCTTGATGGCCTTGATGCCCTCGACCGTGCAAGGCACTTTCACCACAATATTCTTGTGGATAGCCGAGAGTTCATGCGCCTCGGCAAGCATCCCCTCCAGGTCCGTGGAGAAAACCTCGGCACTCACATCGCCGTCCACCATTTCACAAATTTGCCGGTAATGCGCCATGATGGCGGCGTGGCCGCGGATGTTCTCGCGCGCCATGAGCGAAGGGTTGGTGGTCACCCCGTCCAGGATCCCCAGGTCCCGCGCCTGGCGGATCTGCTCCAGGTTGGCTGTGTCTATGAAAAATCTCATAATATTATTAATTTTGCCTACCCAAAGATACACACAAAAACAAGTGCCGCGCAGTTTTGATGTATCCTGCTGGTTTACAACATAAAAACAAAACAGCTCCCAGGAAGGACTCTTTTTATATGTCATTCACTATTAAAGCAATACATCAAAAATGCGCGAGACCGCGCACCACCACACTACTTCTCATAACGTTCCTGGCTTTAGCCATAGTTTCGTGTTCCAGGGAAGATCCGGATGATATCTTAAGCGACAGAGCGGACCTGGTCTCGTTTGTTTTGTCAAAGGCTGAGAATCCCTCCCTGAGTGCTGACCTGCAGGGAATCCGCCACAGAAACGTGTTTTACATGACGGTGCCCGAGGGTGTCGACCTGACCAGCTTGAAGCCGACCCTGACTGTGTCGCCGGGCGCGACGGTGAGGATCAACAACGTGCCGGTCACCAGCAGTGGAAGCGACCCTACGGCTAGCGACAGTAGCAGCGATCCCCTGGCAAGCAGTGGAAGCAACCCTACGGCTAGCGACAGTAGCAGCGATCCCCTGGCAAGCAGTGGAAGCAACCCTTTACCAAGCAATAGCGGAAGCTATCCCCCGGCAACCAGGAGCATGCCTGCCGTGGATTTTTCGAAAGTGGTGACGGTAGAGGTGACCGCGGAAAACGGGAAAACCCTGCAGTACAAGCTACTGGTGAAAAATGGCAGGCAGGAATTCGACAACCTCATCTACCTGTTTATGGCCAAATACGATATCCCCGGGATTTCCTTTGCCTTCTCAAAAAACGAAGAGATCGCTTACCGCAGCGGGCTGGGTTTTGCCATCACAGAAACCGAAGAAAGAACCACGCCCGGCCACCTTTTCAGGCTGGCAAGCATCTCCAAGCAATTCACCACATTATGCATTCTGAAACTGTACGAGGCAGGAAAACTGACCCTTGACGACAGGGTTTTCGGGACCGGAGGCATCCTGGAGCAGGAATATGGCAACGTCACACCTCGTGCCGCAGCGGTCACTATCAGGCATTTGCTGCAACACATGAGCGGCTGGGGAAACGACCCCGACCCCATGTTCTCCTCGGCCTTTACCGGCCAGTCGCTGGACCAAAGGATCCGGTACCTGCTGAGCGCCACCCAGGCCGAGCCGGGCACCGTGTTTACCTATAGCAATATGGGTTTCGGGATTTTGGGAGAGGTCATCAAAAAAGTATCCGGACAACCCTACGAAGAATACCTGAAAACGGTCCTTTCAGAGGCGGGCATCACCGATATTCATGTGGGAAAAGACCGCGCGGGCAGAAGGCCGAATGAAGTGGTTTACTACTCCCAGAACGGCTACAACGGCTATGCAAACCCCATGGATGTAATTGCCGCAGCCGGCGGGATCATCGCCTCGACCGAACAGATGCTGCATTTGCTCTTTCACATCGACGGACGCCCGATCGTGCCCGATATCATACAACCTGCCACGCGCATCCAGATGCTCACCCCTTCTGCGATCTATCCCCGGTATGCCCTGGGCTGGAGAAGAGGCCACAAATTCTTCCCCGACGCTGCCTACCACTCCGGGAACCTGGCTGGAACCACTACCATGTGGGTGATGGGCAGTTCCGAGACAGCCGCCGGCTCCGGTGTAAATTGCGTGGTGCTCTGCAACTCAAGATCTTATATGACCGACCCGGACGGCACTACTTTTGACGATGGCTTGTACATCCTCATGGGCGAACTCTACAACCTGGCGCTGTGAGTACCGCGTACACTTGAGTAAGCATCCGATAAAACCCGTTTAAAGTTATCAAATTCGACCCAACTTTGTTAGTCACTA
>LUZA01000052.1 GCA_001603455.1 Bacteroidales bacterium Bact_09
CTCGCCCCTGAGTGGTATGTCCAGTCCTCTGCGTAACTTGTAACAGGCACCCATATACTTTTTTTAGCAGATACAAAGATAAAATTTTAAACGTCTTTTTCCCTATATTTGTCAACATGAAGGAGAATTATTTGAAGGAGTTGAATGAGGCTCAGAGACAGGCGGTTGAAAATATTACAGGTCCATCACTGATCATTGCGGGTGCCGGAAGCGGCAAAACAAAGGTGCTGACAAGCAGGATTGCCTATATGCTGGAACAGGGTATTCCGGCTTCTGTTATACTTGCCCTGACGTTTACCAACAAGGCTGCCAAGGAAATGAAGGAACGCGTGTCATCTTTGACAGGACCCGAAAAAGTGCGCTCCCTGTGGATGGGGACCTTCCATTCCGTTTTTGCCCGCATTCTACGTTCCGAGGCGGACATACTGGGATTTCCCCGGCATTTTACCATATACGATAAATCGGACAGCAAATCGGCCATCAAGAGTTGTATCCGGGAACTGAAGCTTGATGAAAAGGTGTATCCCCATGGAGAGGTGATGTCCCGTATCTCAAAAGCCAAGAACAACCTCAGAACGGCTTCGGCGTATGCCTCGGATGACAGTATCCGCCAGGCTGATGAAGCTGTGGGCAAGGTGCATATTGCTGATATTTATGCCCTCTATGCCAAGAAATGCAGGTTGTCGGGAGCAATGGATTTTGATGACCTGTTGCTCTATACCAATATCCTGTTTCAGCAGAATCCGCAGATCCTGGCAAATTACCGCGAAAAATTCAGGTATGTTCTGGTAGATGAATACCAGGACACCAACCTGGCACAATACCTTATTATTAAGAACCTGGCTTTCCTGCACCGAAACATTGCCGTGGTCGGGGACGATGCTCAGAGCATCTATGCATTCCGGGGTGCCAGGATCGAGAACATACTGAATTTCAGTAATGATTTTCCTGAAGCAAAAGAGTATAGGCTTGAGCAGAACTACCGCTCTACCCAGACGGTCGTAAAGGCAGCCAACAGCCTTATCAGGCACAATACCAGAAGGATGCGCAAGGAATGCTTTTCGAAATCGGAGCCCGGAGACAAGATAGAACTGCTTTCTGCTTACACCGATGCTGAGGAAGCTTTCCAGGTTGTGTCTTCTATTCTCGACAAAGTATATTTATCACGTGCCGGATATGGAGACTTTGCCATTCTGTACCGTACAAATGCACAGTCCAGAATATTGGAGGAAGCTTTACGTAAAAGGAATATACCTTACAAGGTTTACGGGGGATTTTCCTTTTATGAAAGGGCAGAGGTAAAGGACATGATGGCCTACATGCGGCTTGTGGTCAATCCCGATGACGAAGAAGCCTTCCGTCGTGCTATTAACGTGCCTGCCCGGGGAATCGGGGCTGTTTCCCTCCAAAAACTCGGGGCTGCTGCCATGTTCGCCGGCATGTCGTCAATGACTTACATACGCCAGGGTGATCTGGACGCGGCCGGATTGCGGGGCAACATTGCCCGGTCCCTCAGGGCATTTGAAGAAATGATAGAAGCTGTACGTACCATGGAGGACCAGGGCAGCAATGCATTTGATATGGCACTGGCCGTGGCAGGGACCTCGGGCTATCTCCACATGCTGCGTCAGGACAAGTCCATAGAGGGCATGTCAAAACTGGAAAACGTCGAGGAACTGCTCAATAGCATTCAGGTTTATTGCGGCGTAGCGGGGGAAGATGTGGAGTTGGAAACCGAAGTGTCAGTCCCCGATGCCGGGGAAGGAAAGCCTACCCTGGAACGTTTCCTGGTGAACGTGACCCTGCTGACCCAGCTGGATGAGCAGGAACAACCGGACAACGAGCGGGTCAGCCTGATGACAGTCCACTCGGCAAAGGGACTGGAATTTTCCCATGTCTATGTGGTGGGCCTGGAAGAGAAACTGTTCCCGTCGCTTTTATCCAGCAATACAATTACCGAATTGGAAGAGGAGCGCCGGTTATTTTATGTGGCTATGACCAGGGCAAAGAAATCGCTGACCCTTTCCTATGCACAGACGCGTATGCGATGGGGAACCATGAATTCCAACCCCCCCAGCCGCTTTTTACGCGAGATAGATCCTTCTTTTCTTAACCGGCCTGTGCCGGAGGCTTCTGCATCCGGGGAATATGAAGGAACAGCCGGAAGATGGGACAATTCGGGCTGGGGCAACCGCCGGGGCTTCCACGACCGTGGGGAACATGGCAACAGTTCCCGTGACCAGGCAGGCAGGGGGAGTGCTTTTGGCACAGGCTCCGGCAATATGGCCGGCGGTCAGGGTCACAGGTGGCAGGCGTCCAGGGCGGCAGGGCATGGATCTGCCCGGCCGGACAGATCCAGGGTTTCTGACCAGTTCGTCGGTACTTCCGGGAGGACCTCGGGAGATTCTACATGGGATGGTTTCAAAACCGAAGATCCTTCCGCCCTGGAAGTGGGAATGATCATTGAACATGACCGCTTTGGCCGGGGCCGTATTGTATCCTTGGAAGGTGAAATGCCCAATACCAAGGCAGTGATTGACTTTGAATTCGGAGGCAGCAAAACTCTTTTGCTCAAATTCGCCAGGCTGAAAAAACTATAGTGCGTTGCACAAGTTGTTCGTTGGGTTGATAATCAGCAACTTATGAATTTCATACCCCCCCAATTACCAAGTAATCAGGGAAATAAATCAAGTGTATGACGTACAAAAAAAGCCAACCAGCTTCTTATCAACTGATTGGCTTTTATTGGAGCGGTCCGGACGGGACTCGAACCCGCGACCCCGTGCGTGACAGGCACGTATTCTAACCAGGCTGAACTACCGGACCCTGATTGTTTGGGAGTGCAAATGTA
>LUZA01000002.1 GCA_001603455.1 Bacteroidales bacterium Bact_09
CTATCAGAAGTATATTTTCAGCAGTAATTATCATGGTTTATGTTTTAATTTGTAAAATTAAGACTTTTTTATCGAGTAATTTGTAAGCATTCGTTATATTTGTAAATTAATTACTTAATAAAAATTCATCCGTTATGAGCAAGCAAATATCATTGCAGGAAGCCGTTTTACATGTAAAAACGGGCATGTCCGTTATGGTCGGCGGATTTTTGGGAGTAGGTAGTCCCCATCGTATGATCGATGCGATCCTGGATACCGGAATCAAAGACCTTACCATCATTACAAATGACACGGCATTTGCTGACAAGGGGGTTGGAAAGTTGATAGCTGCCCGTAGGGTCGTCAAAGTCATTACGAGCCATATTGGGACAAATACCTCTACCGGAGAGCAATACCATGCAGGTGAACTGGAAGTGATATTTGTTCCGCAGGGGACACTTATAGAACAGATCCGCTGTGCCGGGGCCGGACTTGGAGGCATACTCACACCTACGGGATTGGGCACTGTAGTTGAAATTGGAAAGGAAGTGATCCATGTGGATGGAAAGAATTACCTGCTGGAAAAACCGCTTAAAGCCGATGTCGCTCTTTTGGGTGCCAGCATAGCCGATGAGGAAGGTAACCTGTATTTCAAAGGGAATTCCCGCAATTTTAACTCTATAATGGCCATGGCCGCAGACCTGGTGATTGCCGAGGCCAAAGAGATCGTAAAAACGGGAAGTATACTTCCCGAGAACGTACATACACAATCGATTTTTGTGGATTATATAGTAAGATAACAACAACAATATAAAACAAATCATTATGTCACAGAAGCTTAAACTGAAACTCTCCGAAAAAATGTATGAAGATGCCCTGAAAATCATTCCGGGGGCTATTGCAGGTATCCGCCGTCCGTATAATTTTGTGCCGGGCGAATATCCCATTTATTTTGACCATGCCAAAGGGGGTAGGGTTACCGATGTGGACGGGAACGAATACATTGATATGCTTTGCGCATACGGGCCCATTATCATTGGTCACCGGGAAGAAGAAATAGACGATGCGGTTATTGAACAAATGCGGAACAAAGGTTTTTGTTTCTCCCTGACACAACCTGTACAGAACAGACTGGCTGAAAAGCTCATAGAACTTATCCCATCGGCAGAAATGGCCGTTTTTGTCAAAACGGGTTCCGATGCCACCAGCGTTGCCATCAGGGTTGCCCGTGCCAATACGGAAAGAACAAAGATCATCCGCTGCGGTTACCACGGATGGCATGACTGGTGTGTGGAGGTCAAGGGGGGGATTCCCAAAAAACTATGGGAAGATGTGTATGAATTCCATTACAACCAATTGGACGAGCTGGAAGACCTGATGAAGCAGCACGGCGATGACATGGCCGCCATTATCATCACACCGGTAGGACATCCGCTGGCAGAAAAGGTACAGATGCCTGCACCGGGATTTTTGGAAGGCGTCCGTGCCCTGGCCGACAAATACGGTACCATCCTCATTTTTGACGAGATCCGCAGCGGTTTCCGTTACGATCTGGGAGGTGCCCAGAAATTGTTTGGTGTGACCCCCGATCTGTCCGTCTTCGGAAAAGCCATGGCCAACGGCTATCCGATTGGTGCCGTCGTGGGTAAGGAAAGATACATGAAAGTGCTTGCCGATAAGGTATTCCTGTCATCCACCTTTTTTCCAAATAGTCTGGAGCAGGTAGCAGCCCTTAAAACAATCGAGATCCTGGAGAGGGATAATATATTGGAGAAAGTGAGACAGAAAGGAGAACTTTTTGGAAAAAAACTGAACGAGATCGTGAAAAACGTCCCCTACGAGGTTGAAGTATCGGGGATTCCTCTGATGCCTTTTATTACCTTTAAAAGAGATCCCGGCAACGTGTACAAAAAATTACGTCCCGGTTTCTACACAGAATTGATCAGGCGGGGCGTATTCCTGCAACCTTATCATCACGGATATGTTGCCTACCGTCATACTGACAAGGATATTCTCTATGCTGCCGATATGGTAGAGGAATCATTCAGGGAGTTGAAAAAATACATTTGATATAAAAAATCAGAGCATCATGGACAAATTGATCATTACTGCTGCCATTTGTGGCGCTGAAGTACTCAAGGAGCACAACCCTGCGGTCCCTTATACCGTAGAGGAATGCGTACGTGAAGCCCGTTTGGCCTTCGATGCCGGAGCAAGTATCATCCATTTACATGTACGTTACGATGACGGTACGCCCACCCAGGACAAGGAACGTTTTCGTGTAATCATGGAAGCCATCGTTAAGGCATGTCCGGGTATTATCATACAACCTTCTACCGGTGGGGCCGTTGGCATGACAAACGATGAACGCTTGCAGCCTACCGAGTTGAACCCCGAAATGGCCACCCTGGACTGTGGAACGCTCAACTTTGGAGGGGACGAGATATTTGAAAACACAGAGAACACAATCAAATATTTCGGTCAGCGCATGATAGAGCGCGGAATCAAACCCGAGTTGGAAGTCTTTGACAAAAGTATGATAGAGATGGCCCTGCGTTTACACAAGAAAGGATATATCCTCAAACCCATGCATTTTGACTTTGTTATGGGTGTGAACGGCGGGATAGGGGGTTCTCTCAGGGATTTTGTGTTTCTGCGCGGCAGCATCCCTCACGATGCCACCTATACAGTGGCCGGACTGGGTCGTTATGAAATGTCTCTGGCCACAGCCGCTATCATTGACGGAGGACACGTCAGGGTAGGATTCGAGGACAACGTCTATTTATCCAAAGGTGTCCTGGCACAGTCAAACGGGGAACTGGTAGCCAAAGTGGTGCGTCTGGCACGGGAACTGGGTCGCGATATTGCCACGCCCGACGAAGCACGTCAAATCCTAAACCTGCCCCAAAGGCAATGAAAATAATTCAATTATTATTAACACTGATCGCAAATGAAAAAAGGTAACAAATATGGTCTCCACCGCGTCATCGAGCCCAAAGGTGTTCTGCCGCAGCCTGCCAATAAACTGGATAACAACATGGACGAAATCTATGATAACGAAATCCTGATAGACGTCAGGACATTGAACATAGACTCGGCCAGTTTCACACAGATAGAAGAACAAGCCAGAGGCGACAAAGCCAAAATTGCCGGAATTATGATGGATATCGTTGCAAAACAGGGAAAACACAGGAATCCCGTGACAGGATCAGGAGGTATGTTGCTGGGGGTCGTAGAGAAGATAGGAGATGCCCTGGCAGGAAAAACAGATCTGAAAGTGGGCGACAAAATAGCCACGCTGGTTTCCCTTTCCCTTACACCGCTGCGTATTGACAAGATTAAGGATATCCGGCCCGATATTGATCAGGTGGACATAGATGGTAAAGCCATTCTCTTTGAAAGTGGCATATACGCCAAAATACCCGATGATATGCCCGAAACGCTGGCACTGTCTACACTGGACGTGGCAGGCGCACCTGCCCAGACAGCCAAGCTGGTAAAACCGGGCGATACAGTGCTGATTATCGGAGCCGGAGGAAAATCGGGAATGCTTTGCAGTTATGAGGCAAGGAAAAGGGCAGGCGTCACCGGCAAGGTAATAGGTCTTTGTCATAGCGAGCGTTCTACTAAACGCATGGTGGACCTGGGATTTTGTGATCACGTTTTCTCTGCAGACGCCACACAGCCTGTAGCCGTGCTTGAAAAAATCGAGGAACTTACAAACGGGCAGCTGTGTGATATAACTATTAATAATGTGAACATTCCCGATACCGAAATGACTTCCATCCTTTGCACCAAAGACACGGGATTGGTCTATTTTTTCTCTATGGCCACCAGCTTTACAAAGGCTGCACTGGGCGCAGAAGGTGTGGGTTCCGATGTCACTATGATCGTAGGTAACGGGTATACAAGAGGTCACGCCGAGATCACCCTTCAATTACTCAGGGAAAGTGAGAAACTCCGCAAGATTTTTACAGAACTGTATGCGTCGTAATTAAATCCTATATATGAAAGAATCAAGAAGAAAACAATTATTTCCCGGTGTGACGGACCAGGAATGGAATGACTGGAAGTGGCAGATAAGGAACAGAATCGTTAACCTGGAGCAATTGAGAAAGTACATCACGCTGACACCCGAAGAGGAAGAAGGTGTACAACAGTCACTCAAAATGCTCCGCATGGCCATTACCCCGTATTACCTGAGTCTGATAGATCCGGACGATCCCGATTGTCCCATCAGGAAACAGGCAATTCCTTCCATTAAGGAAACGTACCGTTCTCCGGCAGACCTGGTGGATCCTCTTCATGAAGACGAGGACTCCCCGGTACCGGGATTGACACACAGGTATCCCGACCGGGTGCTTTTCCTGATTACGGACCAGTGTTCCATGTATTGCCGTCATTGCACCAGGCGGCGTTTTGCAGGCCAGAAGGACCATGAAGCCTCGGGAGACAGGATACAGGAAGCCATCAATTACATTGCGCGCACTCCTCAGATAAGGGACGTTCTTTTGTCAGGAGGGGACCCGCTGACCATGAGCGACTCCCGCCTGGAATCGATCATATCGCGCTTAAGGAAGATTCCCCACATCGAGATCATTCGCATTGGCACACGTACACCTGTAGTCTGTCCGCAAAGGATCACGCCTGAGCTCATGGAAATGCTTAGAAAATATCATCCTATCTGGATCAACACACATTTCAACCATCCTAACGAAGTGACCCCAACGTCAAAAGCTGCCTGCGAAAGGATGGCCGATGCAGGCATACCGGTAGGTAATCAGAGCGTACTGCTGCGTGGTGTGAACGACTGCGTTCACATAATGAAAGATCTGGTGCATAAGCTGGTGATGATACGCGTACGTCCTTATTACATATACCAGTGTGACCTTTCTCTTGGACTTGAGCATTTCAGGACTCCCGTTTCCAAAGGGATAGAGATCATTGAAGGACTGCGCGGACATACCTCGGGATATGCCGTGCCCACCTTTGTGGTAGATGCTCCCGGGGGAGGGGGCAAAATTCCTGTAATGCCCACATACGTGATCAGTCATTCACCGGGCCGGATGATTTTGCGTAATTACGAAGGAGTTATCACAACATACACCGAGCCTGCGGATTATAAAAATGAATGTCATTGCAAAAATTGCAATGAAAAAGTACCGCTGGAAGGTGTATCCGGCATTTTGCAGGGACAGCAGTTATCTTTGGAACCATCTTATCTGCAAAGAAAAGAACGTAATCACAAGAAGTGACTGAATGCCATTTGTTGATCAGATAGTCCGTTACGGCAGCCTCTCGGTTGTGGGATTGGGAAAGAATACCGGGAAGACTGAATGTTTGAGGTATGTGATGGGGCGGTTATTTGATATGCATAAGATCGTGGCAGTTACTTCAATAGGTGTTGACGGTGAAGGTGTTGACCAGGTGACTTTTACTCCCAAACCCCGAATATACCTGGAAAAGGGGATGTATTTCACCACAGTTTCTTCTTTTTACGAAAAAAAAAGGTTTCTGGCAGAAATATGTCATATAGAAGATCAGGCGACGGTATTGGGAAAGATGGTTACTGCAAGAGCCCTGGAGCGGGGAAAGATGGTTCTGGCCGGCCCGTCTGAAACAGTTTCCCTGCAGCAATGGGTACGACAGATTCCGGAAAGGTTTCCAGTGGACGTATGCCTTGTTGATGGGGCTATATCACGTCTTAGCCCGGCATCGCCGGTTGTCACCCGGTCCATGATTCTGGCAACAGGAGCGGCCTATTCGGCGAATATGAGAACACTTGTGGAAAGAACGCGTTATGTGTACGATACTGTAAAATTGCCGGCTGCATCGCCCGGCTTAACAGAAAAATTGAAAAACGTAACTAAAGGTATACGTGTCATCACGTCACAGGGAAAAATAAATGATCCCGGAGTAGGTTCGGCGTTGCTTTCGGACCAGGTGAGGCAAGTATTGGAAACATGCGGAAGCAGGCTGTACGTGCCGGGCGTGGTCAGCAATGTACTGCTTAAAGCGCTGGGGGAAAGAAAAGAAGTAGGGGAAACGGAGCTTTATGTAAGGGATTTTTCGCGTATTTTTGCAGAGCCACGCGTATTTTACACATTCATCAGAAGAGGAGGCCGCATCTTCCAGCTGTTCACTACCCATTTGCTGGCCATATGCGTAAATCCTGTTTCTCCTGAAGGATTCCGCCTGAATTCGGCTGAACTGGTCGAAAATATACAACGCCAGGTGGATGTGCCGGTTTACGACATCAAAAGGATCAGATAATGAATTTTACCCGGTTTGCTAAAAAAATTGAAGGACTTCAGTACCTGGCTGACAAGATGGAACTTTCCGGTTCCCGTGTACGCCGTTATCTGATGCAGAGCACCTTTTGTACCCGCCCGGATATTTTACAGACTGATTTTGATATCCTGCAAAAGGCCCTGGATATTCTTTCTGTTCCCGGGTCCATGCCCGAGGTCATGCAGCTCAGGCACCTTTTCACGCAGGTACACGATATACAGGGAACGCTCCATGCGCTTAAGGAACAACACATACTGGATGAAGTAGAATTATTCGAAATTAAATACTTTGCAGCACTTTGCACCGATTTTCACAAAGTGTGCGGCTTACTCGGGTTTCATTACGAAAACCTGCATGATCTGCAGGAGGTACAGCGCCTGCTCGACCCACATGGGGCCGGGACCGTATCGTTCTATTTGTACGACTGTTACAGTCAGTCTCTGTCCCGGGCCAGGGAGCTGGCTACCAGTATTGATCCTGACCGGGAACCGGAAAAATGGAACAGTATTCAGGACAGGATCCGGGAGGAAGAACTGGCTGTAAGGGAAATGCTGTCAACCAAGCTCAGCGGCATGTATCCGTTGCTGCGGGACAATTTTGACCGTATAGCACACATAGAGATCTGGTTTGCCAAGGCAAATCTGGCTAAACGCTACGGAATGGTCCGGCCCTGTATAGCAGTAAATGGACCGGATGATGCCGTACTGTGTATAGAAAATATGATCAATCCGCAGATCGCAGACACCCTGGGTACAATTAACAAGGAATTTCAGCCTGTATCGGTTACGCTCAAAAACGGACCCTGCCTGCTAACAGGAGCCAACATGAGCGGCAAGACGGTCGTATTGAAAACACTGGCCCTGATCCAGACCCTGACACAATTTTCTTTTTTTGTTCCTGCCCAAAGTGCCTCGATTCCCCTTGTAAAGGACGTTTTTCTGGTCATAGGTGACAAACAGGACCAGTACAGGGGGTTATCCTCGTTTGCGGCCGAAATGCTTCAATTGGACCGGATAATGGCCGATATAAGGCAGGGTATCCGGTTGCTTCTGCTGGTGGATGAACCGGCCAGAACTACTAATCCTGCCGAAGGGGCGGCCATTTTGTGCGCACTGGTAGAATTTCTGGAGCATTACAATACCATGTCCCTGATTAGTACGCATTACGGAGATCTGGGATTGTCCTGCCGTAAATTGCGGGTTTCCGGTTTCAATCCAGTCCAGGTGAAGGGACGTCTGGATCCGCTGATGATGAATGAATATATGGATTACAGCCTGACCGAAGACAAAGAAGGTTCCGTACCCATGGAGGCGTTGCGCATAGCACGTCTTCTGGGCGTGGACGACGCCTTTATTGAATCGGCACAGAGATACGTGAAATAAATGATCAAATGAGTGACTCAAAATTAGGACTTGATTTTAAAAAAGTGGAAGGTGCCAGGAAAATGGCCGGTGACATTGCCGGACAGGTCCAGCGCTTTGTAGAGAATTACACTACAGTGGCTGTAGAAAGAACGTTATGCAGGCTGATGGGGATAGATGGGGTTGACAGTGATGGTATCCCTTTGCCCAACTTGTTGGTGGACAAGCTTAAGGAAAAGGGGATACTGGGCGACGGAGTGCTCTATTTTTTGGGCAATGCCATTTATCCGGGCGGGAAAAGTCCTCAACAGATAGCAGAAGACATTTCACGGGGAACGTATGATTTTTCGCACCATCAGACCCTTCCCTCCTCAGATGCCGGAGAAGTACTCCGGCCTTTGATCGAGCAAAGCGTATCCAGGATCAGGGCCAAACGCCTTACCAGGGAGCAAAGCATTGAAAAGCTGGGGGAAGGTTCCCGGCCGTACCTATACGTGATTGTTGCCACAGGAAATATTTATGAAGATGCGGTGCAGGCTCAGGCTGCCGCCCGCCAGGGAGCAGATATCATTGCGGTAATAAGGACTACGGGTCAGTCCCTGCTGGATTACGTTCCTTACGGTGCCACTACCGAAGGGTTCGGTGGAACTTTTGCCACCCAGGAAAATTTCAGGATCATGCGCAAAGCACTTGACCAGGTAGGGGAGGAAATCGGTCGTTATATCAGGTTGTGTAATTACTGCTCGGGTCTGTGCATGCCCGAGATAGCCGTCATGGGAGCCTTTGAAGGGCTCGATGTGATGCTGAACGACGCCCTGTACGGGATTCTCTTTCGGGACATCAATATGCAAAGGACCCTGATCGATCAGTATTTTTCCCGGATGATCAATGGATTTGCCGGCGTGATCATCAATACGGGGGAAGATAATTACCTGACTACAGCCGATGCATACGAAGAAGCCCATACGGTACTTGCCTCGGATTTCATAAACGAGCAGCTTGCCCTGATTGCGGGGATCCCCGAGGAACAAATGGGTCTGGGACATGCCTTTGAAATGGATCCTGATCTGGAAAATGCCTTTTTGTACGAACTGGCACAGGCTCAGATGATACGTGAGATATTTCCTAGGGCGCCCCTTAAATACATGCCCCCTACCAAATTCATGACCGGCAATATATTCAGGGGTCATATCCAGGACGCCCTGTTCAACCTGGCCGGAATCTGGACGGGTCAGGGTATCCAGTTACTGGGAATGCCCACCGAGGCGATTCATACGCCATTTATGAGCGACAGATACCTGTCCATAGAAAATGCCAGATATATCTTCACGAGTTTCAGGAATATAGGCCAGGAAGTGGAATTTAAAAAAGATGGCATGATCCGCAAACGTGCTGCGGAAGTGTTAAACAAGGCTTATGATTTGCTTGAAAAAGTGAAAGAGGAAGGACTTTTCACCGCGCTTGAAAAAGGTTATTTTGCCAACGTGCGCAGATCCAGACAGGGCGGTAAGGGGCTAGACGGGGTCACCCGGAAATCCTCCTTATATTTAAACCCATATATTGAATTGTTTAAAGTTAACAGATGATCATGAGTGGAGGTTTGTATTCTACAGAAGTTCAGGATTTTGACAAAGCACTTGATCTGACCAAGGTGAAACCCTACGGGGATACCATGAACGACGGAAAGGTGCAACTCAGTTTTACCCTGCCGGTACCGGAAGGACCAGAAGCCATTCAGGCCGCAAAACAATTATTGCGAAGCATGGGAATGGACAATCCCCAGGTGGTTTTTTCCAGACAACTGACACCTGGTTTCACTTTTTTCAACTGTTATGGAAATTTGCAACATACGGTCAACTTTTCCACCATACATGTCCCGAAGGTGGAAAGCCAGGTAATGGATATGTGCCAGGTGGATGAGTACATAAAGGAACATATAGGAAGAAAACTGGTCATGGTGGGAGCCAGTACGGGAACCGACGCCCATACTGTGGGTATAGACGCTATCATGAACATGAAGGGATATGCCGGACATTACGGGCTGGAAAGGTACGAAATGATAGAGGCGCATAACCTTGGATCACAGGTTGCCAACGAAGAACTGATAGCCAGAGCTATTGAACTGAAGGCAGATGCTGTTCTTGTTTCGCAAACCGTGACACAAAAAGACATACACATAACCAACCTCTCGGAATTAATAGAAATGGCCGAGGCTGAAGGGATCAGAGACCGCATGCTGCTGGTGTGCGGCGGACCCCGGATCTCTCACGAACTGGCAAAAGAACTCGGTTATGATGCCGGTTTCGGAGTCAATACCTATGCCTGTGATGTGGCATCATTTGTAGCTCAAGAATATGTTAAAAGAAAAATGAAAACGTAACAAATTAAA
Organism: Bacteroidales bacterium Bact_09; assembly: GCA_001603455.1. Taxonomy (GTDB): domain Bacteria; phylum Bacteroidota; class Bacteroidia; order Bacteroidales; family UBA932; genus DMER64. The sequence goes on from LUZA01000002.1 coordinate 10,021, forward strand.
AAAAAACAGCAATCATGGACAAGAATCAGATCAGGGAAGTCATAGCACGTCGTGCGGCTATGGAGTTGAAAGACGGAAACGTCGTTAATCTGGGCATCGGACTGCCTACGCAGGTTTTGAAATACCTGCCAGAAAACGTAAAAGTAATTACGCAATCCGAAAACGGATGCCTGGGTATGGGAAATCCGCCTGCACCCGGTCAGGAAGATCCAGACCTGATAGATGCCGGCGGAGGGCACATAACCCTGAAACCCGGAGCTTCCTGTTTTGATTCGGCTGTTTCTTTTGCTATCATACGGGGTGGTCACGTGGACGTTACCATATTAGGTTCCCTTCAGGTATGCGAAAAAGGGAACATTGCCAACTGGTCCATTCCTGGAATAAAGACACCGGGCATAGGAGGGGCCATGGACCTGCTGATAGGTGCAAAAAAGGTTATTGTTACCATGGAGCATACGGCTAAAGGAGAACATAAGATCCTGAAAAAATGTACGTTGCCTTTGACTGCTGCCGGTCAGGTTGACCGTATTATTACAGAAATGGGGGTCATGGACGTAACTCCGGAAGGTATCCTGCTTAAGGAAATCAACACAAAATTTACTTTTGAGCAGGTACAGGAGGCTACCGGGTGTAGGCTGATAGTGACGGAAGATGTAAAACCAATGTATTAATCATAAAATCAATTTATTATGGAAAAAGTGTATATCATTGCAGCCAAACGTACAGCCATCGGGAAAATGATGGGATCATTGACAAACGTCAGTCCGGCCGATATGGCGGCTACCGTGATCCGGAACATCCTGGAGGAGACAAAACTGGATCCTTCCCTGATAGACGAAGTGATTGTCGGTAACATACTCATGGCAGGACAAAAGCAGGGAATTGCACGTCAGGCGTCGATCAATGCCGGAATTCCCCATCACGTTCCCGCTTACGGGGTCAATATGATTTGCGGGAGTGGTATGAAATCCATAATGAACGGATATCAGTCCATACTTAGCGGAAATGCCTCGATTGTGCTGGCAGGTGGTGTGGAGAATATGTCCGGGGCCGGATTTGTTATGCAAGGAATCAGGGAAGGGATCAAAATGGGCGATTTCAAGGCTGTAGATCACATGGTCTGTGACGGACTGACAGATGCCTTTGGCAATTATCACATGGGCATAACAGCCGAAAACGTTGCCGAAAAATATCATATTTCACGGGAACAACAGGATGATTTCGCTTACCGTTCCCAGCAGAAAGCCATACAGGCGATCGATTCGGGAAAGTTCAAAGATGAGATCGTTCCGGTGACCATAACCCGCAAAAAGGAATCTTTTGTATTCGAAACAGATGAATTCCCCAACAGGACTACTACGCTGGAAAAAATGGCAACACTGCGCCCTGCATTTAAAAAAGACGGAACAGTTACAGCAGCTAATGCTTCGGGGATCAATGACGGAGCTTCCTTTGTCCTGATCGCCTCCGAAAAGGCTGTCAGGGACCTGGGTTTTACTCCCATGGCAGAGATCATAGCCACTGCTCAGGCTGGTGTTGACCCGGCTTACATGGGTATGGGGCCCGTTCCTGCCATCGACAAGGTGCTTAAAAAAGCCGGTATGACACTCGGACAGATGGATCTTTTGGAACTCAACGAAGCTTTTGCGGCACAGTCTCTAAGTGTCATTTATGAACTGCAGCAACAACAGAAAGTTGATCGCAGCTGGTTTGATGAACATTGCAACGTAAACGGAGGGGCTATAGCATTGGGCCATCCCATAGGAGCTTCCGGAAACCGCATAACCGTTACACTTGTTCATGAAATGAAACGCAGGAAGGCCCGGCTGGGACTTGCATCGCTCTGTATCGGAGGAGGCATGGGTACAGCGCTGATCCTCAGGCGTCTATGATCTGGCTAACGCCTCAAGGGGTTTATATCAAAAAAAATGCATATTTTAGCCAGCCAATCAAATTATAACTGGTTATGAGAACGCATTATTTGGAATATATCGGAAACAGTATAGTCAAGGCATGGGATATGCCTGCCATGACCAATTACAAAAAGAATTCCTTCACATATGGTGAAATTGCTGAACATGTGGCGCGCTACCATATCCTGTTTGAAAAAATAGGATTAAAAAAAGGGGACAAAGTGGCCCTTTGCGGTCCCAACAGCGCTGAATGGGGAATAGCTTTCCTTGCTGTAACAACTTATGAGGCAGTAGCCGTTCCGTTACTGAATGATTTTTTGTCTGACAGCGTAATGACCTTGACCGATCATTCCGAATCCCGCATATTTTTTGTTAGCCGGGAGATATGGGAAAAGGTTGATATTGCCAGGATGCCCCTTTTGGAAGTTGTCATCTGTCTGGAAGACAGTAGTATCTTGTTTGCTAAATATCCCGCGGTTACAGAAGTCCGTACCAGGCTGGATGACCTGTTCAAAGAAAAATACCCCGCCGGATTTGGTCCCGGCCAGGTGCATTATCCTACCGATAACTTGGATGACCTGGCGCTGATTAATTACACTTCGGGTACAACAAGCGCTCCCAAGGGAGTGATGTTGACCTACAGGAACATCAGTTCCAACATCCAGTTTGGTCAGAGTGAAATCCCCAATGGCCCCGGAGATACCCTGGTTTCTATGTTACCCATGGCGCATATGTACGGAATGGCCTTTGAGTTCCTGTATCAGCTGGCTGGTGGCACCCAGGTATTTTTTCTGGGCAAGGTCCCGTCTCCCAAGGTATTGCTCGATGCGCTGGCAACCGTCAAACCCTACATGATGATTACCGTCCCGCTGGTAGTGGAGAAGATATTCAAGAGCTCCGTGTTCCCTACAATCCGCAAACCTATTATCCGTTCAATCATGAAGGTTCCCGGTCTGGCTTCCATTATTCACAAGCAGATACGCCAGAAGCTCCTGTATGCCTTTGGAGGAAAGATGCGCAACCTGATCATCGGTGGGGCGGCCATCAACCAGGAAGTTGAAGACCTGATGAAAGCCATCAAACTGCCTTATACGATAGGGTACGGAATGACAGAATGCGGACCGCTCCTTGCCTACGAGGATGCCTCCCGCTTTGTGAAGGGGTCCTGCGGAAAGCCGGTACACCGTATGTCCCTGCGGGTAGATTCGGATAATCCCTGTGCCATTGTTGGCGAATTGCAGGCCCGTGGTGACAATGTCATGATGGGGTATTACAAAAGTCCCGAGACGACTGCTGCTGCCTTTACCAAAGACGGTTGGTTGCGTACCGGAGATCTGGGACTTATAGACAAGGATAACAACGTATTCATAAAAGGCCGCAGTAAAAACCTGATCATAGGGGCAAACGGTCAGAATATTTATCCCGAGGAAATTGAGGACAAACTGAACAACCAGCCGTATGTAGTTGAATCGATTGTTGTGGAACGGGACAAAAAACTGGTGGCACTGGTCTTTCCCGATTATAACCGTGTTTCCCAGGAATCGCTTGATTCCATGAATCTGGCTCAGCTGATGGAAGAAAACCGCATGCGATTGAATATGTTGCTACCGATTTTCAGCCGGATCCACAAAATCGAACTACAGCCGGAAGCCTTTGAAAAGACACCTAAGCGAAGCATCAAACGTTTTCTTTATAAGTAGCAGGGATTGTAATTGGACTGCTTAACCGCATTGGCTGTAATGCCGTGCGGTTTTTTTATTGCAGATGCACGGAATGTTCCATGGAAAATACGCATCCGCAATATTTCTGTCTGTAGAGTCCGTTCTCTTTAGAGATTTCTACTGACCGGCAAAATCCGTTTTGTTTCTTGAAATCGGACGGAAGGTAAGAAATAGAACCCATTTTTTCAGCTGCTTCCTCTCCAATACGATTGATCAACATCGCATCTTTGTGGGGGCTGACAGTCAGGGTGGTGCAAAAAAGATCAAATTGGTTTTCTTGGGCATAACGGGCGGTTTCCTCTAACCTGAGACGGAAGCATGCCTGGCATCTGCGTCCTCCTTCCGGTTCTTTTTCCAGCCCTCTGGCAATATGATAGAACAAGCCGGGATCCGGGTTCCCTTCAATGAATTTCACGTCAGGGCCGTATGCCTGTTCAATAAATCTTTTGGATTCATCTCTTCGGAGCTCGTATTCTTCTGCCGGACCAATATTGGGATTGAAGAAAAAAACGGTGATGTCATAGTTATGGAACAGCCGTTCCAGCACTGTTGTGGAACATGGGCCACAACAGACGTGAAGTAATAATTTCAGGTGTGTGTTTTTCATAGATATTCGTGGCAAATATAATGGTTTTGATTGATTTTGATTACTTTTGTACCTATTAATCAATTTTGTTATGAAATCGTTTAAATATACAGGTATTCTGATCGTTCTCGCTCTGTCGGCCTTTATGACATCCTGCAGGTCCAATCCGTCAAGGTACCGGCCAGTGGCGGGAGAAGTGAAAGTCACTGTGCACACTGTTTCGGAAACCAACATGCGATCAGAGCGCGAGTATGTGGGTGTGGTTGAAGAATCTAACAATGTGATGTTGAGTTTCCCTGCGCCCGGAAAGATCAAAAAAGTGTATATTTCGGAAGGAGAGGCGGTAAGTGAAGGGCAGTTGCTTGCAGAAACAGATTCCGAAACCCTGGAGAATATGCATGCCACGGCTGCGGCAACGCTCAGACAGGCCGAAGATGCCTGGCAGAGAATGACACTTCTTTATGAATCAAAAAGCCTTCCCGAGATACAATATATAGAGATACAGACGAAACTGGAACAGGCTAGGGCATCTGAGCGGATTGCAGCCAGGGCCCTGGCAGAAACAAAACTCCTGGCTCCACAACGCGGAGTGGTAGGCAAACGCATGATGGAGCCCGGGATGAACGTTTTACCGGACCAGCCCGTTATGACTTTGTTGAATACCCACCGGCCCGTAGTGAGGGTGTTCGTTCCGGAAAACGAAATATTCGATACCCGTACAGGTCAGAATGCGCGCATGCGGGTTGGAGCACTCCGGGATGTGGAAGTAACCGGGAAGGTCATTGAAAAAGGAGTAGAGGCACATCCCTATACCCATGGCTACATTGCGAGGATAACACTTGACAGGGAGATTACGGGTCTGTTACCAGGTATGGTCTGTAAGGTGTATCTGAGCAATTTGCCTGCTGACAGCGTATTGGTGCTGCCTTCCCGCGCCGTACTACCCATAGAATTTGGAAAAGGTCATTTTGTATGGGTTCTGGATCAGGATGATATGGTGCACAGGAAAACGGTCAGCATTGGTGAGATCGTGCAGGGCGGGATTACTGTAAGGGCGGGATTATCACTGGGTGACAGGGTAGTGGTGGAAGGATTTCAGAGATTGAGCGAGAACATTAAGGTAGTCGTAACCAATGAATAGGAAACGAAGAGGCGTCGTCGAATGGACGATGCATAACCATAAAATCGTACTCCTGATAGTGGCGTTTCTGGTCGGACTGGGAATATTTGCTTTGTCCAACATGCCCAAAAAGGAGTATCCAGACTTTACCATTCGCAATGCTCTTGTCCTGGGGATCTACCCGGGTGCTTCATCTCAGCAAGTGGAAGAACAGCTCACCATTCCCTTGGAAAAGCATATTCTTAGCTACAAAGAGATAGACCGTGAGAAAACGTACTCCCTGACCCGGGATGGCATGGTTTATTTTGTACTGGATCTGACCGAAAGCGAGAAATCACCCCGAAATTTCTATGCAAACCTGCGTCTTGACCTGAAAGAGATCAGGACCCAGTTGCCTCCGGGTGTATTGCCTCTGATGGTAATCAGTGAATTTGGCGAGACTTCTGCCATTCTTATAACACTGGAAAGTCAATCGCTCACCTACGATCAGCTGGAAGGCCTTCTTGACAGGCTGGAAGCGCGCCTGCGTCCGTTACCCATCGTGACCAATCTGAAACGTTACGGACAACAACAGGAACAGATAAACATATATCTGGACAAAGAAAAACTTGCCGTCTATTCCTTGAACACGCAACAGATCATGATGCAGCTTTTTGCAGGAGGCTTTGTTACATCATCGGGGATGCTCAATTCGGTGAGCGGGATCATTCCAATTCACATGAACAATGCTTATCTGAGCGAAAAAGAGATACTGGAACAACCTGTTTATTTTGATCCGTCCGGAAATATATTGCGGGTCAAGGATATAGGTTATGTAGTGCGTGAATATCCCCAACCTTCCAGTTACATTACCAACAATGGGAGAAAATGTCTGCTCCTGTCCATGGAAATGAGCAAGGGATTCAATATGGTGGAACTGGGCAAACAGGTTGACAAGATTCTGAAGGAATTTGAATCGGAGCTGCCGCCCGACGTGAGTGTGTTCCGCATAGCAGACCAGCCCAAAGTGGTGGAGGATTCTGTCTATTCCTTCCTTAAGGAGATGCTCACAGCCATCCTGACCGTTATCGCCGTCATGATCGTGATGCTTCCCCTGAGGGTGGCATCTGTGGCTGCCACTGCCATACCCATTACCATATTCATTTCCTTGGGGATTATGTACGTAATTGGATTTGAGATCAATACGGTTACACTTGCCTCGCTGTTGGTAGTACTGGGAATGGTGGTCGATGACAGTATAGTGGTCATAGACAATTATATGAATCTTTTGGACCAGGGAATGAGCCGGTGGAAAGCCTCCATAACGGCTACAAATTCCTATTTCCGCTCCGTATTTTCGGCCACATTGGCAATAAGTATTACCTTTTTTCCGTTTTACTTTACGTTCCCCGAAAATTTTGTTGAATTCATTTTCATGGCTCCCTGGGCCATATCCATCTCGCTGATGGTATCTCTGGCTATAGCCATGTTGTTCATTCCTTACTTCCAGTACTTCACAATCCGTAAAGGTTTGAAACAGGTTGTGGAGAAACAGCGGCAAAAAAGTAAAAGAGGGATATCCGTCCTGGAGTTGTTCGGAATATTTTATGAGAAGACCTTACGGAAAGCTTTTGCGCATCCTGTGTGGGTGATTGTGGTGATTGTACTTTTCCTTGTTCTGCCCTATTTCGTTTATATGCAGTTGCCCAAACGACTGATGCCCATGGCAGACAGGAATCAGTTTGTAGTAGAAATATACCTGCCTTTCGGATCTTCTTTAAGTGAAACGGAGAAGATCACCGATTCCCTTCGCAGGTTGATGCAACAAGACGATCGCGTGATAGCCATTACCTCGTTTGTAGGTACGAGTGCCCCCAGGTTCCAGGCATCCTACACGCCGCAGATCCCGGGACCCCATTTTGGACAGTTCATTGTCAATACACCTTCCTACAAGGCTACAGAGCATCTGGTGGCAGAATTCCAGAAAAAATACATCCACTATTTTCCGGGAACGTACGTGCGGGTAAGACAGCTGGATTATTCTATGATCGCAGCCAACGAGGTAGAAGTGCGGCTTAAGGGGGAGGACAAGCAGGTCATGATGAGACTGGCCGATTCTTTGGCCATGGAATTTCGCAAGATACCTTATATTGCCAATGTGCGTTCCGATTTTGGGGGCATGCAATATGGAGTGGGGGTCCGGGTGGATCCCGTGGCAGCTGCCCGCGTAGGAATTAATCCGGGATACCTGTCACTCAACCTGGCTTCTCGGTATTCGGGCGTTCCGGTGACTTCCATATGGCAGAACGGCAAGACCACACCGGTACTGATCCGTACCGATAGGCAGGATAAGACACCATCTCCCGATGCCCTGGGTAATGAATACGTTCAGGGGATCATCCCGGGTGTCAGTGTCCCGTTGCGTCAGATCGCAACCCTGGAACCTGAGTGGAGCATTTCCCAGATCGTTCGCAGGAACGGTTATCCTACACTCACCCTGATGATGGATCTGGATTACGGGAAGATATCTACCGATGTGTTTGACAAAGTGGTTGATATTATGCATAATACCCATATGCCTGACGGCATATGGTACGAATACGGAGGTACTTATCAGGCCGACAAATCTATGATGCCCGGGATTCTGCAGGGCGTGGGCATAGCTGTTTTCCTGATACTCCTGATCCTTCTCTTCCATTTTAAAAAGGTATCTCTGGCCTTTTTGGTGATGGGCTCGACCACGCTGAGCATCCTGGGAGCACTCGTTGGCACCTGGATACTGGGGCTTCCCGTAAGTTTGACCACCTTCCTTGGATTGGTGACACTTATTGGTCTTGTAGTCCGTAACGGCATCATTATGTTTGATTATGCCGAGTTGCTCCGCAGTCAGGGTCATTCTGTCAAGGAAGCCGCATTTATAGCCGGATGCAGGCGTATCAGGCCCATTTTCCAGACTTCTTCCTCTACTGCCGTTGCTGTCGTTCCCATGTTAATCGTGAACGATTCACTGTGGGCGCCTATGGCTGCAACCATTTGTTTTGGCATTCTTACTTCCATGTTCTTCGTTTCTGTTTTCATGCCGGTGATCTATTGGCTTTTTTACAGAAATCAAGATAGGAACAAGTCAATTCGCGAACCAGAAAAACTGATCTTACAATGAGGAAAACGCTCTGTCTGATTATTATCTTCTGTATCTCTGCCGCTCTTCGGCCGTTGGCAGCTCAGCCTTATACCCTGGATGACTGCCGCCGTATAGCTCTGGAAAAGAATGCCCAGCTGCAGGAAATGAAGATCGGGGAACAGACATCCCGCCATATGAAGAAACAAGCTCTGACCTACTTTTTTCCGAACATATCTGCCTTTGGGATGGGTTTTAAGGCTACTGACCCTATGGTATCGATTGATCTGGGAATGCTTGGCAGCATGGCAATGCTCCAGGATGGTGTCCTGATCAGCGCCATGGCCGTGCAGCCTGTTTTTATGGGAGGCAAGGTGTTTTATTCCACCAAACTTGCCGATATTGGTATCCGTGCCAGTGAACTTTTTACTGTGCAGAAAAAGGAAGAGATACTGGTCCAAACCGGGGAGTATTTTTGGCTCCTTTATTCATTGTACGAAAAAAGAAACACTGTATCTGCCATGCAACAGGCACTCGATTCCCTTTACAAGGATGTGCAGCAGGCTCAAAAAGCTGGGATCCTGGGACAAAACGAAGTGCTGAAGGTGAAATTGCAAAAAAACACCCTTAGTACCCGGAATGTGGAACTGGAGAACGGGATCTATCTGGCGACCATGGCACTTGCCCGCCAGATGGGCTTACCCGTGGATTCACTGGAAGGTTTTGTCATTGACCCGCCGGCAGAACTGCACATATCAGACCCAGGGGAATATTATGTTGAACCGGCTTCGGTGCTTTCCGGAAGGACTGAGTACCAGCTGCTGGAGATAGGAGTCCGTGCTGCAGAACTGGAAAAGAAGATTGAAACAGCCTCCTACATGCCTCAGGTTGGAGTGGGAGCCTTGTATTATTACGAGAACCTGCTGGACAAAAATAACTGGAACGGAGCCCTGATGGCTACATTTCGTGTGCCCATATCTGATTGGTTCAGAGGTTCTTTTGCTATTCGTCAGAAAAAACTTGAGGAAACAAAAGCACAGATCCGAAAAGAAGACGGAAGGCAGCAATTACTTATGCAGATACGCCAGGCCTGGGGTTCATTTGTGGAGTCATATCAGAAATACCTCCTGGCAGAACTATCTGTGGAAGAATCACTGGAAAATACCAGACTGAATGAGGAGTATTTCCGCGCCGGGACTGTCAGTCTTACCGAATTGCTTGCCGCCAGGGGATTTTTGCAGGAAAGCTATGATAAAAAGACAGACGCCATCAGGGATTATCAGTTGGCCAGAAGTCTTTATCTGCAGGTTACGGGACGTTGAGGATTACCTTACTACAAACTCTATAGAGGTTCTGAACGGTTTACCTTTCCGGCTCATACCTTCTGCTACAACTATAAAAGCACCTTTGGTTTCGGATGTTATTACCCTGAGTGTGACTGAATCATTACTTTTCAGATCAACGCGGGGATTCCAGTACAAGGTGTGGCGCAGATCCGGAAGCCGGATCCCGTCGGGTACAATTCCAAAAGAACGGGGATTCTGTACACCGTGAAATTCCTGTATGCGCATGGATTCTTCAAGCTCCAGTTCAGGAAAGTCACCCCGGTAGGTTTTCAAAAACAGTATCCCGTTGTAATATATGGGGCCGAATGCGTATCTGTTTGGATATATGACTATCTCCCTGACCAAGTTTGGATCGTAAAAAAAGACCTTATTATGATCCTGTATAGGGATACCGTCAAGCAGCACCAGGGGCGGTGTAGGATCGTCCACATAATAAGCAATGCCGCTGGCATCCCTAAGACGTAACTGGAGGCTGCGGACCCCGTTGATAGTCCGGAAACGGGCTTCCCTGATGAATTCCACCATGACTTCACCCATTGTCGGGAAACGCGTGTATTCATCCAGTTTGTAAATCACCCCTGAGTTTTCAAACAAAAGATTTGTTTCGGGCCTTTCTTCCCGGAGCAAAGTATCCAGCCGGAACGCCTGATCTAATTGAATTGCCAGGCTTCTTTCCTTCAGCACATGATGTTGCTTTCTATCAAGGATCAGTACGGGAAGTTCTTTGACCGCCGGATTTATGTAAACTGAATCCAGCATCAGGTAATATTTTTTGTCGTTGAAAGAAGGGACATAGCTGATCAGTGTTCCGTCTCCATAAAGGTTGGTCGTGAAAAACCTGACTTTTCCGTTGTCTTTTATTTCACCGGTAAAATATTGTATATCACTGCCTGCGATGGAAATATATGAGCCAAAACCCTCCACGCCGTTAACCACCGGATTGTTATTCTCATCCACAATATGTCCACTGATGACTTCTCCCGGGTAATCGACCCTCTTAAGGGGAAATGCAACAGGATCCTGATCCATGGTGCTGTCGACCACTTTTGTTATGGAGGGGTTCCTGAAATAGTTCAGATCGTCTTTTCTGAAAACAGATATGGTAAGGGAAACATCACCGGGTGTGGAATTGCGGAGTGTAACCCTGACCTCTTCGCGGGAATGATATATTTTCCTGTCTGTCATAACAGCCAAACCTTCGCTGGTCTCTCGCATCTCTTCTACAGGTTCAGATGTCTCTGTTCCAGAAGCTATCTTTACATTGTCTGAACGCAGCGATGTCAGGGGATTATATACTGTTACGAACCTGGAAAAATAATTCTGTTCGCTTTCCGAATACATATAGCGGGTATAGGCTATCAGACGGTAGATCCCGGTAGGTAATGACAAGGGCAGGGCAATCAAACCACTGCCACGGCCTGCTATAAGGGCGATTTTTGCCTGTACCACGGCTCCTGAAAGGTTCTGGAGTTCCAGGAAGGCGACTGCACTTACAGGTGACGGAATTCCCGTAATTGCATCGTAACAGAAGGCAGATATCCAGACAGGTTCGCCGGCAAGATAACATTCTTTGTCCGTGCTCAGATAAAGACGTTCATGCAGCATATCCGGCTGAGCGGACAGGAAAAAGGCCGGGACCGATAAAAAAAGTGCAGTCAGGATTGCTTTCATAGTAACAAGTTTCAAAACCAGGGCCACTCAACGGGCCAGAACGGGGGAACCACGGGCTTTCCGCCTTTGCTCCTGCAGTCGATGCATCTTGTCAGATTCCAGTAGCTGACCTTTTCGATGGGATCTATCGTATGCGGGGTATATCCTTGCTGGATAAGAGATAACATGGTGGTTAACTTTGCATCCAGTGGTACAAGTGTGTCTTCTGGCATAGGTTCGCGGATATAGCCCGGAAGTCCAATACAATTAATGTACAATCTTTTCCTTATAGAATTGCATACAGATACAAATCCAATGGCACGGACAGACGGGTCTGTTATACAACGGATATTCCCGCTGATCTCATTGGGTTGGGGAGAAAAGAGATCGCCAATGTCATATGAATTCTTTCGCATATTTTCCATATAGCGGTAAGCATCGTTGTCCAGAACTGTCTGGATCACTTCAATGGTATAGTGCTGGGTGATGCGTATGTCCCGGAAATTTATAGTATGAATTTCCAGATCCCGAATCCTGTCTTCAGCAAGTGATGAAGTCTCTATCAGAAGTATTTCGGAAGATTCGTGGCTGTCCCAGCAGCGATACATCCAGGGTCTTGAATGCGGAGTTTCCTTAATCCCGGAAACATCAAAATAACAGTACGCCGGCATCTGCGATACGTAATCCCAGGTTTCCGAATACTGCCAGTAGTAGTACTTTGACTTGCCATCTACATCATGTGAATTGACATATATGCTTACTTTTTCGGCAAGTGTGTCAATTTTATAGTGCAACTCCATATTGCTGCTGTGACGGGACTTCCTGAAATCCGTTTCGTAGGTACGCCCGTCCTGAGACTCAACAATAAGTTGGTACTCTTCCCGTTGGTCGGGGTACTGTTCGGAAAAATCAAATAAGTACTCTCCTTCAGCAGTAACGGAATCCGGACTGTATGTCCGTCCCTGTTTGTCGCGGACGTAAACATGGGCATTCCTTTCACACTTAATGGTCTTTTGTCCGTACTGATAGGAACTTATGGGTGCGCTGCGTGAGATCCGGATACTAAAGGGACCCGTCAGAGAGATGTTCCCTTCCACCACTATGATATCATTCAGGTCCACTAATTCTTCCGGTTCATAAGGAACGATACAGGATACCCATATCAGTGCCGGAAATACGAAACCCAGTATTTTGATGATGTGTTTCATAGGCATTGGCATTAAAATCTGATATTGTAGGTAATGTAGGGAATGGGGCATCCAAAGATAGAAAGCATGTAAGAATTCACTGTTTTGCCTTCGGTCCGGAAAAATACGGAATAAGGATTCTTTCTTCCGGTGACGTTATATACACCTATTGTGAAGGAGCTGTGGGTCAACAACGTAAGTTTGTGTGACGGTTCAATATTGAACGAAATGTCAAGACGGAAATAATCGGGTATGCGGTGTGCGTTCCTGTCACCATACAACAGCCGCCAGCCTCCTGCATAGTAATAAGTGCCTACGGGCATGGTAATGGGTCTTCCTGTACTATAGTCTAGATTCATGGAAAAACTGAAACGGTGCGTGAGTTTGAAATTCCCCACAAATTTCAGGTCATGAGGTTTGTCGTAGGGAGCCGGATACCATTCTCCTCTGTTGACAGGATCACTTACCCTGGGATCATCCTGCCTTAATTTTGTACGCGAATAGGTATAGGAAAGCCATCCATTGAGCCTTCCCAGGGAGCGTTTGAGCATGATCTCCACTCCGTATGCCCTGCCGCGTGTCTCAATGGCATCGGTTTCTATGTGGTGATTCATCAGCAAACGGGCAAGTGAGGCATAGTCAAGATAACGGTCCGTATGTTTGTAGTATCCTTCCACAGAAAGCTCCAGGGTGTTGTTCATCAGGTTTTTATAAAAACCCAAAGCAGTTTGCCAGCCTTTTTGCGGCCTGATGTTGGCATCGGAGAGTTTCCAGATATCAGTAGGAGATATGACCGTCGTGTTGGAAAGCATGTGGATGTTCTGGCGCATGCTGTTAAATCCCGCCTTTACAGAGAAATCATTCGTAAAGGCATAACGTATGGAAAGCCTGATTTCAGGGGCATGATACGGTGCGACCATTTTTCCTGCTGCGACTGTAACACTGTCAGTTATGGTTTCTGCCGATCTGGGCTTTTCAGGGTCGTAAAGATAATGATCGTTGGGTCCCAGGGCTGAATAGAAACCGTAACGTATTCCCATTTCCATGGAAAAGTCCGGGGTGATATCCCAGGTGTCACTAAGGTAAAGAGCTGTTTCTATAGCCTGCTCCCTTTGCAACCTGTCGGGAACGACAAGTGACCTCTTATCGAATGGAAGATAGATACCGGGATCCAGAAAATAGTAAAAAGCGTTGAATCCGTAGTCCAGTTTGTGTTTCCCGTTCATATGCGTGGTAAAATCGGCTTTCAGGCTTGTCTGTTGCAGGGTAAAGGTCATATCGTAACTCGTCGCGGCATTGGTCGTATCCTGCATATGGTAATTGTATTTATCATATGCTGCCAATAGGACCATGTCGGTACGGTCTGTCAGAATGCTCCGGTAACGGATAGAAACGTTTATGTTCTGGTAACGGTAAGAGGTATTGGAATCAAAAGAAAACCTGTCCCTGGAGAAATACCCATTCACGAACAGATGGTTGTTCTTGTTGAAACGGTGCGAGATTCCTGCATTCAGATCATAAAAATTGGCCGAGCCGTCATTATAACCGCTTTCCTTAGGAATGAGCCGCATAAGCCAATCCGAGTAGGTTGTACGGCCGGCGACCAGTATAGATGTTCTGTCCTTAATTATGGGTCCTTCCAGGGTGAGCTTCGTGGTAAGCAATCCTATTCCTGCCGATCCGGTAAACCGGTTTTTGTTGCCTTCCCTTGCATTAACTTCCAGGATGGAAGATATTCTGCCTCCGTAACGGGCTGGGACAGAACTCTTGTACAATTCCAGGTTGCTGATCACATCGTTGTTAAACAGGGAAAAGAGCCCGAACAGGTGCGATGAATTGTATATAGTCCCCTGATTGTATAAGATCAGGTTCTGATCCGTGGCTCCACCCCTGACGTTGAACCCTCCGGCTGCTTCACCCACGGATTTAACACCCGGCAGCGTCAGAATGGCCTTTATTACGTCTGCTTCTCCAAAAGCCATAGGGATGTGCCGGATCCGGTCAGCTCTTACGCGTTCCAGGCCAAGCCTCACATTACGGATGTTTTCCATTTTCTCGGCAGAAATCACGATTCCCTGCAGTGAAAAAACCTCTTCTGCAATTTGCATATCCAGGGAGCTGTCAGAAAAAATGCGCACGTACCGGTGAGAATCCTTATATCCGAATCCCTGTATCATCAGGGTGTTGTATCCCCTGGGCAGTGTAAGGGAGTAGAATCCGTATGTGTCCGACATGGCGTAATATTTCTTGTTCCCGGTCATAACCGTTATACCCGATACAGGTTCTCCACTCAGATGATCACGAATATATCCTGTCAGACGTATGTTCCCTCCAAGGTCGGAAAGTTGGGGATCTCCCAGTGTGTACAGCCGGTTCTCGGAATCGGCTATTAAATTTTCGGAATCAGCAAAAAGTGACAATTCTTCCTGATTGTGCCTGCCATTCTCCAGAGAATCGGAGTAAAAAGCCTGGTGGATATCGCTAATCGATGTTCCCTTTATAATAGCCCACTTGTTCTTGCTCATCGGGTTGAGCGAAAAACCGTTTTTCTGTAATTCGGTATGGAGTACTTTCAGGACTGTTTCCTCATTTGCCTGTATAGTAAGTAATAATGTATCTGTTTGTTCAGGAGCATAATAGAATCGTTCAGGTGTGCGGTGTTCCAGTGTACGTACAACAGAATCCAGGGTGACAAAACGCATATAGTAGGATTCCTGTGCAAGTGCCGGCAAACCCGTAAACAGGGCAAAGATCAGCAATGATGCATGACGAAAGATACAAGCCTGTCTTATCATTTTATCTCCTTTTGGTACATGGCTGCACAGGAGACAAGAGATGCATCCCTTTCCTCCTTTCTAAACCCGAGTTTTTCTTTCCTTATATGGTGGCTCAGCTCTTTACGCCTGTCGCGCAGTGCCCTTAAAACGGAAGATCTTCCCCTGACCGGATGAAAGTACCCGTTCCGGAGAATATAGTACGATGTGCTCTCTTCAAAAACATGCGTTACTTTCGTGTTATTTACAGCAGAAGAGCTGTTCATTCTCTTAACAGTTCTTTTCAGTACACTGATATCTTCCCCTTCATAAAGAATGCGGTAATATCCCTCTTCCGGTGCACCGGGCCATTCCTGTTTCATAATATTGGTGAATTGCCTGCCGTCCATAGTGAATGATTCCACATGGGCTTTTAACAGGGAGGACCAGGAATTATACTGTGGTATCTTGATGTACAATTCATCCAAATGGGCATTCAGATTCAGGTGAACGTCAACATATAATTTCCCATTGTACACAACGGTCCCTTCGCAATATTCTTCAGATTCCAAAAAATACGTGCCTTCATGCAGCATGTTATACTGGGGAGGTATCTTTCCGTTGTACAACGGTGAATAGCCACCGCTCTGTTCCATGTAATATTTCGCAACAGAGGTGTGAATCTGGGCAGACAGCGTTTCATGTTTAGGAAGTATAATAAGGAAGAAAAGGGCGGTGGGTGCGAAGACGGTTCGGATCATTATTACTTTTCTTTAGTCGACAAAAATAGCAAAAAGATTGTACCTTTGCTGGCAATCCAAGGTAAACTAACAGATTTTTTATGAAAAGGATAGATTGCTTTATACCTGCTGCAGATCCTGACCAGGTGGCGGCCACTTTGTCGCATCTGAAAACACTGCCCGCGATTAACAAGATTTTTCTTCTGTGCACACGGAAAGATGCCGGTTTTTCACAAACAGGTCTTCCCGTGATTCTTACCGGCAACCTGACATCTTCTGAAACTGTAAAAAAGATTGCAGAAGCTGCTTCTGTCGATTATTCACTGATCTATACAAAATACACTACCCTGGAACCTGGTTTTTTAGCCCTGGAACGTTTCCTTTGTCTGGGAGACGATACTGGTGCAGGCATGCTATATGCCGATCATTACCAGATCATTGGGGAACAACGCAGGAAAATGCCGCTGATAGAATGTCAGGAAGGATCACTGCGCGATGATTTCAATTTTGGATCGGTTCTTTTCTACAACACACAGATCTTGAAAAAAGCAGTTGCACAGACAACGCTCGATTACCCTCATGCCGGAATGTATAACCTCAGGCTCACGGTCAGCCGGCTGGCTTCACTGGTCCACATTAATGAGGTTTTGTATACCGAGATTGAAACGGATACCCGTAAATCGGGAGAAAAACTCTTTGATTATGTTGACCCAAAGAACCGTGAGGTCCAGATTGATATGGAAAAAGCCTGCACGGAACACCTGAAGGCCATAGGAGCCTATCTTCCTCCCGTATTTACTTCAGTAGACCTGGACAGGGAGGTTTTTGAATATGAAGCTACGGTCATGATACCCGTATTTAACCGGGAAAGGACCATAGAAGATGCCGTTCGCTCGGCACTGGAACAGAAAACCGACTTCAAATTCAACGTAATCGTGGTGAATCACCACAGTACGGACAAAACAGTATCCATAGTTGAAAAATTCAGTGACGATCCCCGTCTGATCCTCATAACCCCTGAACGAAAAGATCTGTTCGTGGGCGGTTTGTGGAACACGGCGCTACATCATCCAAAATGCGGAAAATTTATTGTACAGCTGGACAGCGATGATGTCTATTCGGGACCCGGTTCGCTGGAAAAGATCGTAAAGGCTTTTTACGAACAACAGTGTGGAATGATCATAGGTACATACAGGATGACCGATTTCAAATTGAACACACTCCCTCCGGGGATCATCGACCACCGGGAATGGACTCCCGAGAATGGCAGAAACAATGCCCTGCGTATCAACGGACTGGGTGCCCCAAGGGCTTTCTTCACACCCATCTTGCGCGAAATACTTTTACCCAACACCAATTACGGTGAAGATTACGGCCTGGGATTGAATTTTTCAAGAAAATACCAGATAGGGCGGATATACGAGGTAGTTTACAATTGCCGCCGCTGGGAGGGCAATTCCGATGCAGCCCTGGAGCCGGAAAAAGTGAATGCCAACAACCTTTATAAAGACAAATTGCGCACATGGGAAATTCAGGCCAGAAAACAATTGAAGTAGGTATACTGCTGGCCCCCTCCGTAACTTTTCAGCTGGATGGGGATTTTGGCGGATATTCGGGAAATTATACGGTTGCTGCAGAAGACGGTCAGATCCGTTTTCAGAACAGGAAGGCAGACCGGTTTGTATTTGAACCCGCGGACGGAAATGCATCTTTTCTTTTGAAAGATGTGGTCATAGGGATCGACTTTCATTGGGAACGAAAGGAAGATCAGCGTTTCCGGGGTTCCCTGGTCCTGATTCCGGAAAACAACATGGTCCGTGCTGTCAATATACTGCCCGTTGAGGATTATCTGATCAGTGTCATCGCGTCCGAGATGAGCGCCACCAGCTCCCTGGAATATCTGAAGGCACATGCTGTGATCTCGCGCAGTTGGCTGCTTTCCCAGATAGAAAAAAGACAGGGGATAGAACAACGTCAGACCGGGATCTTTCCCAGCGAGATCCGGACCGAAAAGGAATGGATCAAATGGTGGGACCGGGAAGACCACACGTTGTTCGATGTTTGTGCCGACGATCATTGTCAGCGATACCAGGGCATCACCCGGCCTTCACAATCGCTGGACAATGTGACCAGGGCCGTGACTGAAACCGCAGGAGAAGTGCTGACCCATGAAGGAAAAATTTGTGATGCACGCTTTTCCAAATGTTGTGGAGGCATCATGGAGCGGTTCTCAACGTCGTGGGAACCCATTGATCCCCCTTACCTGCAGGGTAGATATGATGGGGCTTCACTCCCCGAAGAAATCCCTTTTCCCGACCTGAGCGATCCTGTACAGGCCGAGATATGGATCCGCAGCACGCCTCCTGCCTTTTGCAATACCTCTGACCAGGAGGTCCTTTCCCAGGTCCTGAACGAATACGATCAGGAGACGAAAGGTTTTTACCGCTGGGAGGTCTTTTATACTTTCGAGGAGATTTCCGACCTTATAAAAAGGCGCACTGGCGTTGATTTTGGCCAGGTACAGGAACTTATCCCGCTCGAAAGGGGAACCTCGGGCCGCATTGTTCGCCTGGAAATCAAAGGAACCCTCCGGACGCTGATCATTGGCAAGGACCTGCTGATCCGCAAGGCCTTATCAGAATCCCACCTGTATTCCTCGGCATTCATTCCGGTCAAACGATCCGATGGCTTTGTCCTTTACGGCGCCGGATGGGGACATGGCGTGGGATTATGCCAGATTGGCGGTGCCGTTATGGCTTCCCACGGATATTCCTATAAACAGATCCTGCAACATTATTACCCGGGTTCCCGGGCCCAAAAGATTTATTGATGGACGCATCTTCAGTTGCCAAAAGAAAGAACGCCTGGTCATGGATCCCCACCTTGTATTTTGCTCAGGGATTGCCTTACGTGGCGGTGATGACCATAGCGGTGATCATGTATAAACGCCTGGGACTGTCAAACACCGAGATCGCCCTTTATACAAGTTGGCTGTACCTTCCCTGGGTCATTAAGCCCCTGTGGAGCCCGTTCGTGGATCTTATCAAAACCAAAAGGTTGTGGGTTGTCCTTATGCAAGGTTTTGTGGCCGTCGGTTTTGCCGGGGTCGCCTTTTTTATTCCGGCAACTTTTTTTGTCCAGGCTACACTGGCCTTTTTCTGGCTCATAGCCTTCAGTTCTGCTACACATGATATAGCAGCAGACGGATTCTACATGCTGGCCCTGTCGGAAGGCGAACAGTCCTTCTTTGTAGGGATCAGAAATACCTTTTACCGTTTTGCCACCATATTCGGACAGGGGATCCTGGTCATGCTTGCAGGATTGCTGGAGGAGGGGAAGCTTTTTCCCCGGACGGCAGGGAACATCCCCCTGGCCTGGAGTCTTTCCTTTTACCTGTTGGCTGCCATTTTTCTGGTACTTACCCTGTACCACAGGTTTGTTTTGCCCAGGCCCGTAAGTGATGTCTCCCGGGAAAACATCACTCCCCTGGGATTGCTCAAGGACTTCTTCCTCACCTTTGGCTCGTTCTTCAAAAAGAAAGATCTGGGACTTGTCTTCTTTTTCATCCTGACCTATCGGCTGGGAGAATCGCAACTGGTCAAGATCGCCTCTCCTTTTTTGCTGGATAAAGGCGATGCGGGAGGCTTGGGATTACCGACAGCGACTGTGGGCATGGTCTATGGGACCATTGGCGTGATCGCATTGCTTTTAGGCGGTATCATAGGGGGTATTGCCGTTTCACGGGGAGGGTTGAAAAAATGGATCCTGCCTATGGCACTGGCCATCAATCTGCCGGACCTGTTGTATGTCTATATGGCCTCTGCACTCCCCGAAAACCTTTGGGTAGTGATTTTTTCAGTGGCATTTGAACAACTGGGCTATGGATTTGGATTTACTGCCTATATGTTGTACCTGATATATGTGGCTAATGGAGAACACAAAACATCCCATTATGCCATAGGTACAGGTTTTATGGCTCTTGGCATGATGTTGCCCGGCATGGCGGCGGGAGCCATCCAGGAAGCGCTCGGATACGAACGTTTCTTCTGGTTCGTTTGTCTTTGCACGCTTCCCGGGATCTTTGCATCTATTCTGGTAAGCAGGAAAATGCCTGCAGAATTTGGTAAAAAATAAAATACCAACAGCTATGAAAAATCTTTTCAAGGGCTCCTTGTTTCTGGTTTTACTTCTGATTTCCGTTTCCTGCAAATCACAGGAAACGATGGTGAAAACAGGTATAGAAGTACTTAGAGAATCCGGTTTTGCCTGCTTGGAAGGCAAACGGGTGGGATTGATAACAAATCCTACCGGAGTGGACAGAGAACTCCGGTCCACCATTGATATTCTGTTTCAGGCCCCCCATGTCAACCTGGTTGCGCTGTACGGGCCTGAGCACGGGGTACGTGGCGATGTGCATGCAGGGGATCATATATCCACTCAAAATGATCCGGCCACCGGACTTCCTGTGTACTCACTATACGGCAGTACCCGTAAACCCACTCCCGAAATGCTTCAGAACATAGATGTGCTGGTTTACGATATCCAAGATATCGGTTCCCGTTCCTTCACTTACATTTCCACCATGGGACTGGCCATGGAAGCATGTGCCGAACTCGGGATCGAATTTGTAGTTCTGGACAGGCCCAATCCCATCGGCGGACTGAAAGTGGAAGGCTGCTACGTGGAAGACGGTTGTTTTACTTTCGTAAGCCAGTATCGCATTCCATATGTTTATGGTCTGACATGCGGGGAGCTGGCCCTGTTGCTTAACGGGGAACGCATGCTGGGATCAGGTGCCCGTCCCGGAGAAAGTGCTCAGTGCAAACTTCATGTAGTACGTATGGAAGGATGGACACGGAACATGTTCTATGACCAGACCGGATTGCAATGGATCGCCTCTTCGCCGCACATCCCGCAAGCAATCACATCGTTCTTTTATCCCATGAGCGGTATCGCCGGAGATCTTGGGGTCCTGTCCATTGGTGTAGGATATACGCTGCCTTTCCAATTGTTCGCTCCGGTGGACAGCAACATAGATCCGGTAGACCTTGCCCACAACCTGAATGATCTGAAACTGCCCGGTCTGATTTTCAGGCCCATATATTTCAGACCGTTCTACAGCAGGGGACAGGGAACGACACTTGCAGGCGTTCAAGTGCACATTATGGATCCGGTTGCGGCACCTCTGACCGATGTCAATTTTTACGTTATACAGGAAATTCACAAACTGGATCCTGCAGTGGTATTTGACCTGGACAGGATCACCAGGGTTGTGGGAAGTCCTTTCATTACCTCAAAATTCGCTGAAAGATACCTTTTTGAAGATATCAGGGATTACTGGCACAAAGATGTGGAGACCTTCCGTGAAATTTCACGGCGGTATTACCTGTATTGATGTATCGGGCCATGAAAAAGTTTTGTTATCTCCTGTTCTTTCTGCTGGTTATGTCCTGCAGCCGGGAAAAAGTAGAACCGGAACCCGGTCCGGATGATGAACCGGAAGTTTTCGTTCCGGCCGAACGCGTTGAGGGGCGAGTGGCATTATCCTATGTGACCTATTACAGCCAGGGAATCCCCGATCCCACATTGCTTACCCATATTTGTTATGCATTTGCCGAACTTTACGTAGTTAACGGGCAATACAGGGAATTTCGCCTGCAGGGGGATATGTCGCGGTTTGCTGCTGTTGCTGACCTGAAAAAAGACCATCCCGGGCTGAAAGTCCTGCTGGCCTTCACCCATACAGTCGTTAACAAAGACAATGCCCAGGGAGGCGGTTTTTCTGTACTCAGCCGTACGGATGAAGGAAGGAAGGCGTTCGCATCGGATTGTCTGGATTTTATTCAGGAATGGGGAATTGACGGGGTTGATATCGGCTGGGAATTCCCAGGTATATCCTGGAGTGGCCATGCCTGTGATCCTGCTTCCGATACGCAGAACCACGTTCTGCTCATGAAGCAGCTGCGTGAAACACTTGGGCCGGATTATCTGCTTACCTTTCCCGGATATGTGATGGATGTCCGGAAGAACGAAAAAGGTAGCCGTTATATAGACCTGAAGGCTGTGGAACCGTATGTGGATTTTGTGAATGTAATGACCTACGACATGGATCAGGCTCCGCATCATCATTCGGCACTGGAAGATTCCCGGGCTTACTGGGATTGTGTAAGGACATTGCTGGCTTATAGGACAGCGGGATTCCCTCCTGAAAAGATGGTGCTAGGCGTCCCTTTCTATGGCAGGATCTCTTTCTCGTCAAGCCCATCTGCGTTGACATACAGACAAATACAAAATCTTGATCCTTCCATGTACACAATAGGTAACTGGGATCCCACAGCCAGGGTGCCATACGTTACCAAAAAAAGTTCGGGAGCGTTTTATTGCGGGTATGATAATGCAGCAAGCATTGCAATGAAGGGTTCCTGGCTCCATGCCCAGGGTATGAAGGGGATGATGTGCTGGATGTACAACGGGGATGATGAGGCGGGCACATTAAGAAAAGCTATGTGGAATGCCGTGATGAAACCACAGTAATTCCTTCATTGTTTAAAATTATTTCTCTACTTTTGCAATCTTATGAAGCAACTTGAATCACTCTTCAGATCCTATACTGGTTTTCCTGCGCTCAGCATCATCGAATTGCCCTCGTCAGGGAGTAACAGAAGGTATTTCAGAATGGAGGGTGAAAAGAGCACCCTTATTGGCACCTTAGGGACCTGCAAGGAGGAAAACAAAGCTTTTATCGCTATTGCAGATCATTTTCGCAAACAGGGTTTACCTGTTCCCAAAGTATATTGCCATAGTAAAGACGAGTCCTGTTATCTGCAGCAGGATCTGGGTGATGTCACACTGTACAATGCCGTTGAAAGCGGCAGGTCGAGGGGAAATTACAGTCCTTCCGAAAAACAACTCCTGCACAAAGTGATGGAAGCTTTACCGGCACTGCAGTTCAGGGGAGCCGAAGGGTTGGATTTCAGGGTATGTTATCCCCAGCCCGAGTTTGACGAGCGTATGATTTCTTTTGATCTGAATTATTTCAAGTATTGTTTTTTAAAAGCGACCGGTCTGGAATTCAGCGAGATAAAACTGGAAAACGATTTCAGGGAAATGTCCGGAGTTTTATTGCGCGATGCTTCGGAAACATTCCTGTACAGGGATTTTCAGGCAAGGAACGTGATGCTCGTCAAAGAAGAACCTTATTTCATAGATTTCCAGGGAGGCCGGAAAGGTCCCATTTATTACGACGTGGCCTCTTTCGTCTGGCAGGCGAAAGCCAATTATTCAGAAGAACTTAAAGATGAACTGCTCGCAACGTACTTGAAGGCGCTCAGGCAGTATTTCCCGGTTGATGAAAAATTATTTTATAAGCAACTCCGTCACTTTGTCCTGTTCCGTACACTGCAGGTCTTGGGAGCATACGGTTTCCGCGGCTATTTTGAGAAAAAACCGCACTTCCTGCAAAGTGTACCCTATGCTGTAGACAACCTGCGTAAGTTGCTCAAAGAACCTTTTACCGAGTATCCGTACCTTTCCTCTTTGTTGGTAGAACTGACCAAAATGCGTCAGTACTCAGAAATGGAGAGAGAACGGAAGCTTCAGGTTACTGTATGCAGTTTCGCTTACAAGAAGGGTATCCCCAACGATCTGAGCGGGAACGGAGGGGGGTATGTATTTGATTGTCGCGGTCTGGAGAACCCGGGAAAATTTGAGCATTACAAGCACTTTACAGGAGAAGATCCGGAAGTGATCCGTTTCATGGAAGACGACGGGGGTGTGAAAGGATTCCTGGATCACACCTATGCACTCATGGATACACACGTACAACGCTATATTGAAAGAAAATTTACTCATCTGATGTGCTCCTTCGGCTGTACCGGGGGACAGCACCGTTCTGTCTATTGTGCACGTCATATGGCCGAGTACCTTGCCAAAAAATACGATGTCAGGGTGCGTTTATACCATCGTGAGTTGGAATTGGAAACAGATTTCTAGGATTAAATTATGCAGGCAATGATTCTCGCCGCGGGTCTTGGAACCCGCCTGAAGCCCATTACCGATAAAGTTCCAAAGGCACTGATTCCGGTAAGGACCGAAGACGGTAGCAAGAAACCTTTGCTGGAGATCTTGCTGGACAAAATGTCAGAACAGGGCGTTACCTCCGTGGTGATCAATGTGCATCATCTGGCAGAACAGATACGGAACTTTATTGGCGATTACCTGCAGATAAAAAACAAGTCTTTACAGGTCATGATTTCCGACGAGAGCGATCTCCTGCTCGATACCGGGGGAGCTATACGCAATGCCAGGTCATTGCTCATTCCCGGCCAACCTTTTTTGGTGCATAATGTGGATATACTGTCGGATCTTGACTTGAATGATCTTTTTAACAGGCACATCCATGCAGATATGGCTACTTTACTGGTAAGTCAAAGGGATACATCCAGGCAGTTGATTTTTGACAGTCAATGGCATCTTGTGGGATGGACAAATAAAAAAACGGGAGAAGTACGTCGTGTCAGGGGCATTTGCTCCAGTCAGGAATGTTTTATGAGGGCTTTTTCCGGGATCCATGTTATGTCCCCGGATGTTTTACCGATTATGGAAAACTGGCCGTCTGTCTTTTCGATAATTGATTTTTACCTGGATCAGGCCGAAACGCACGTGATCCGCGGAACAGAGATACCCGGACTAAAGATAACAGATATCGGGAAACCAGAAGTGCTGAGAAATATTATGCTATGAGATACGATTTTGATACTATTATTGACAGAAAGGGAACGGATACGGTTAAACTTGGTTGTTTAAAAAATCTTTATGGCAGGGAAGATTTGATCCCCTTGTGGATTGCCGACATGGATTTTGAAACTCCCGATTTTATCCGTGAAGCTTTCGAAAACAGATTGAAACATCCTGTTTACGGGTATTCTTTATCACCGGAAAGCTACTGGCAGTCGATTATTGACTGGCAACAATATATGCATGGATGGGAGATTAGCCGGGAATGGCTTACCTTCATACCAGGCATAGTGAAGGGCATTGGTATGGCCATGTTGCATTTTACCGGCAAAGGTGATTCAGTGATTATCCAGCCGCCGGTATACCATCCCTTCCGGCTTGTAACCGAAAGGAATGGAAGGGTGGTGGTGAACAATCCGCTTGTATGGGACGGTTCCCGTTACCATATGGATTTTGATCACCTGGAAAGTATCCTTAAACGCCGCAGATGCCCGCTTTTCATCCTCTCCAATCCGCACAACCCGGGTGGTTGTATGTGGAACAGGGATACGCTTGCCACATTGGCGCAGATCTGTCAAAAATACAATGTGACGGTCATCTCGGACGAGATACATGCAGATATGCCCCTTTACGGTAAAATACACGTGCCTTTTACGACTGTTTCCCAGGAAGCCCGGCAGGTGGGGATCGTTTTCGGAGCACCCTCCAAGACGTTTAACATGGCAGGTCTGGTAAGCTCTTTCGCTGTCATTCCAAATCCTCTTCTAAGAAAAAGTTTCTATGATTTTCTGGAAGCCAACGAATTGAACAATGCCACATTCATAGCCACCATTGCCACCAGGGCCGCTTACACCCAGGGCAAAGAATGGCACAGGCAAATGCTGCACTATTTGCAGGATAATATCGATTATATGGTGGAACAAATGCCCCGCCTTATACCAGGTATCAAAATTGCACGGCCGGACGCTTCATTCCTTCTATGGCTGGATTGTACAGAATTGAAAAATGAAGGGATTGCAGACATTCCCGGATTCTTCATCGGAGCGGGACTTGCCCTTAACGATGGGGCCATGTTTGGTCCCGGAGGGGAAGGGTTTATGCGGATGAACGTTGCCTGTCCCAGAGCCATTCTGCAAAAAGCCCTGGATCAACTATATGCCCATTACAGGAACATTATTTCCTGACAAACCGTTCTAGATTTATATGTTCCCATAACCGCCCGGGTATCAGGTGCCAGACGAACACTACTATGCGGTAGCGCCAGTCTATGACAATACAACGGCGGCCTTTCATCAGACCTTTGACGATTTTTCCGGCAACATAAGACGTTTTCAGGCGCAGGGGGTAGGAGTGGCTCAAAAAAGCGGTGTTTACAAAACCCGGTTGTATGTCAGATATGCGGATGTTGTATCTGTAGTTATTTGAAAGCTGCGCCAAAGCAGTCAGGTATGTCATCTGAAAACGTTTTGTAGAAGAATAAGCGGCATTCAGGCCCAAACCACGTCTTCCGGCTACTGAGGTGATAGCGGCTATATACCCGTGTTTTTGTTGCCTGAAATAATTGAAAGCACAATCGATCATCGTTACAAAACCGAATACATTTGTTTTGATTGTTTTCATTTCCAGCTCAGGATCAAGGCCGGGATTGATCCTGCCGTATCCTGCACTGTGCAGGTACAGGTCCATGCCTCCCAGTTTGGATATCAATTGCCCAAGAAGCTGGGGAGCCTCCTGCCGGGTAATGTCAATCACTTCATATTCAACGGATTCTGGAGCTTCAGATTGCATCTGTATGAGCAAATCCTCCCTTCTGCCCGATATGCCTACTTTCCAACCTTCAGAAAGAAGAATCCGCGCCACTTCTTTTCCGATGCCTGATGTTGCTCCGATGATGACAGCACGTTTCATTTCCTGTTACCTTATCTTTTTTCTTTTTCTAAGCAGGCCATAGCCTATGCGTTTGTCATTCCTCCTTTCCCTGATCTCGCGTAGAGTCTGTAGATCACCCCTGACGGGCATATCATGCCTTGCCGCATCTTCCAGGAATTTCCAGGCATATTCAGATGCAATTACAGCATCACGTACCGCAGGTAGGGACGGATCCAGGATGCCACAGGCAAGAGACCGGGCAAAGAGGTCGCACAGTACATCCAGGTTTTTGTCACCAAAAGGTTTTCTGATCAGGTGAGTCTTTGTCATCCCGTGCAATTCTACTGTAGCTGTCACAAAGTCGTGTGACATCCGGGCTATACCCTTTGTCCCGATCAAATCAACGTATCCGTTGTGTGTAAGATCCTTTGCCAATTGCCCGTAAACATGGCCCTGTGTCACATCAAATACAATACCGTTTTCAAAGGTTCCGTGAGCCTGGAGCCACCAAGGCTCTTCATAATTCCACATACGTATGGCCTGCGCGTTCCAGGTTCTGAATTCACTTTGGGCATACCAGCGGGCAATATCCACATAATGCATCCCGCAATCGTGGAAAAGAGGACCTTCCGCCCAGTGTCCTTCTCCAGGTGCCATACCGGGTGTCATGTGGCATACCCTGATAATGGCCAAGTCACCAATCTCGCCGGTTGCGATGAACTCCTTGATGGTCTTGTGATACCAGGCATTGCGCAAAGGCAGGTTGACAGTGGCCATGATATTGCTGTGTTGCAGCTTATCCAGAACGGCATACTCTTCTTCAATGGACGAGCCAAGAGGTTTTTCTGTGATCACATGCTTGTGATGTTCCACTGCTTTGAAAAGATGCCTTTTTCGCGAATCGGCCAGAGTGGACAGTACCAAAACGCTGATCCCGGGATCAGCAAAAACAACTTGTTCATCGGTAGTCAGGATGGTGTCGGAAGAGACAAGATTCGCGGCTATGGCCAGAGCATCGGGATCTGTATCGCATATGGCCAGAATCTCCCACTGGTGGCTTTTGAGCATCTGCCGGAGGTACATTTCGCCCATGCGGCCGAACCCTATGATACCTGCTTTAATTTTGGGATGTGTTGGCATAAGAAACAGATCGGTTCATCAAATCTACAAAGATATGAGTCTTTTTAAATTCGGACAAGACGTTTTTTAACAAATTCTTATCAAGAACGTATTTATTGTCCATATATCGTGTTAGAAGGAAATCCTTCAGTCTGAAAAACTTTTCATAAGGCGAACCGGCGGGATATCCAAACGGAACCCGTTTAAGGCATCCCTCGTCGTCAATTTTGAATCCGTCTGCCAGGGCGATGGCCCTGAGGTAGGGGGCTGTATCGTAAAGTATGTCGTCCCGCACACTTTTCAGGACACCCGGCAAAGGCCGATACAGTCCGCTGCTCAGGAAATGATGGCCTGACCAGTCACCGGCAGGCGCCCCCACGTGAAAGTAATAACCGGCATATCCCGACTTTTTGCCACCCGGACATATATATGTGCCCATGTATGTTTTATAGGGTGATTTGTCCGGAGAAAACCTCAGGTCCCTGTAGATCCGGAATGTGCATTCCTTCACAGTAAGCCCTGTTACATTTTTGTCAAAAGCGGCAATGCCCTCGATCAGTCGGCCTGTAAAATCGTGGAAATCCTTTAAAGTTGCCAGGTATTGTTCTTTATGCGCATCAAACCAGGGCTTGTTGTTATTTTGACTTAAAACGGAAAGAAAGTCAAGGACACGTTTC
Organism: Bacteroidales bacterium Bact_09; assembly: GCA_001603455.1. Classification (GTDB taxonomy): domain Bacteria; phylum Bacteroidota; class Bacteroidia; order Bacteroidales; family UBA932; genus DMER64. The sequence goes on from LUZA01000002.1 coordinate 38,535, forward strand.
ATTTTTTTATATTTTTAACAAATATAAAAATTTGCATAATGAACAGGCGCATCATTTTGTTATTGTTTTTCGGAATTATCTTATTACAAACTACTGTTTGGCAATTACCCGGCCAGACTGTCAGCTCATATACAGAATCTGATTCATTGACTTTTGTAAAGGCAGACTGGGACACCCGTATTATGCACCTTGGAGGAATCATACTCAGGCAATGCGCTTTTATTGACAGTTCTCTGTTCAATTCGAATCAGTATGTATCTGTCCTGGAAGTCAGCAGTTCTTTCCGGTTTGATATCGTGGCAGATACTACCCTGGTACTGACAACGGATTTTGCAGAATTTGTAGAGGCTTATGCCGCTGTAAACGGATCTTTTTTTGCATGGGATGCTCCGTGGAATTCTGTCAATTACTTACGGATAGACGGCCGTGAACTGGCTCCAAACAAAGTACCTGAAAACGGAATCCGTACGTTTCGTCAATCAGGTTGTGTGGTCATATCCCAGAAAGGCAAGCTGTCCATCCGGAAAATTCCCGATCACGTAATGGCGGTAAGTGATCATGATCAATGGGAAAGAGAATTGAAAGCGGAAGATGTACTCTCTTCAGGCCCCATATTGCGTATAGAAGGAAAAGATGAACCGGTTCTTGAAAACGCCTTCAATCAGGTACGGCATCCCAGGACGGCACTTGGTGTCAGAAGAGGAGGGAGGGTGCTGATGGTTGTGGTTGACGGCCGGGCAGAGGAAGCGGCCGGAATGACTATGGACGAGCTGCAGCACATCATGCGCTGGCTCAGATCATGGGACGCCATCAATCTGGATGGGGGAGGTTCCTCAACGCTTTGCGTACGCAGGAACCTGCGAAGACCACTACAAGTGGTTAATCATCCGTCAGATAACAGGAAGTTTGACCACCAGGGGGAAAGGCGTGTGGCCAACGCCATTGTGGTCAAGTGATCAGGGGATGACTCTCACCAGTTTGTAGCATTCGGTAGAGGAAAAGCCCCATTTGTACCCGCGGACGATCAGTTCCCCGTCTTTATTAAAGAAAAAAACGCCTTTATTGGCCGTTATACCAAAGTTGGGATGGTACATGTACGGGGCATACCATTTTCCATCCCGGTACTCTATTCCACTGCTGTAGATCATACCCACAAGAGGTCTTTCCCGCAGGGTTTTGTCCGGATTCCTGAAATCCTTCGGGACCTCATCGGAAGTACTTTCAGGCACCCAGACTATACGGGCCAGATACTTCCCGTCCTCTTGCTTTTCAAAGCGTGTTCTTCCGGCTTCCCGCTGGGATTCCCATATGTAACCAAGGAGCTTGTCCTGTGGTGCTACCGCAGGATTTCCACCGGCTGTGTCCAGCGGTAGTATGATCTGGTCGGGATGGACCGGGTCTTTTGAATAATTAACCGATTGTGAAAAAAAATGAATGATGTTGCCCATGCCGCTCCGCTCTGTAGGGGATTTTTGTTGTCCCTGAGCACGGGCATGTCCGGCAAGCAAACAGACGATCAGAGCGATGTTTGCTGCAAGGAGCAGTGCTCGTACCCGGATATGGTTCATAACCCTTCTTTTTTCTTGTTTAAAACGGGACCGGCATATATCTGCCTGAGCATTTGTTTCATTATTTCACGCGAAACCGATTCCTGGTCTGCCAATAAAATCTCCCTTTGTTCAAGGAGTTTCAGGTCTTCGTCTGTGTAATATTCGCTAAATTCCTGTTTTCCCGACAGCAGGTCACATGCTGCATAATTAATGCCGTACAATTTATATCCCTCATAGATCCGGCGGTTGATCAGGGCAGCAACCTCCCTGAAAAATGCACCCTGCGGCATAGATGCAATCGGTTCCATATCCTCTGCTGTTACCGGAGGACATAGTGTCATATGCACCCTGCCTTTGAATTGTGTAATTCCTGTTATAATGCTGACCAGGTCTTCGCCGGGAGCCTTGGTGTACGATTCATGTAATGTTCTCTGATACAGTTCTTTTACTTTTAATATATCACAAGGCTCGATCTCGTATGATACCGATACAGGTAAGATATTCAGCGATGCAAGGTTACCGGTTGCATTGCTTTTCCCGCTCAGGGATAGCATTTTTAAAAGACCGGGATCAGTGACATCATTTCCGTCCTTGCATCTGCCTTCATGCTGGGCTATCCAGATTGAGATTCCCCGCCCGGTACGATCCCTGATATAGTCGGAAAGAAGTCTTGAATGTCTTATCAATTCACGCATATTCCCCGACTTTCTGAACACTTTGAACATCTTATTGGATTTTCCCATGTCCACCAACAGAGGTGACTGCATCAGATTGCTCCCAAAAGAGATTTCGGTTGTGGATAGTCCGCTCTGGTAAAGTACCAATTGCAGCAGGGTGGCGTCCAGGACAATATCCCTGTGGTTTGAAATATACAGGATACCTTTATCTTTTTTTGCATATTTCTGACCCGAGAATGTCATACTGCTCATCGTCTTTTCAATGATGCTCAGTATGATGGGATGCATCACATTGATCTGGAGCTCTTCATTGTTTTTAACTGTCAGCAAAAGATCCCGGAATTCACCAACAGGTCTTTCGGGAAACAACCAGGAGAAGACCTGATCCAGGAGGGGTTCCCTAGCTAGGCGCTGCATGGCCGCCGGGATCTCCTGGTCGTTGTACGGCCTGATATCGTCAAACCTGCTATCCGGTGACATGGGTCCTCTTATCTATCAATTTAACTGCTTTGCGCATTTTATCGTTATTAACCTCGGCTTTCAGTTCCCTGTTGGGCACGACCTCTACTTCGGGCGCAACGCGAACTTTGGCGCGGAATTTATCCTTGACGGCTTTACAGATATCTTCAGGGATGTTTTTCAACCCTTCCTTCAATGATACTTTTACCCGAACATCGTCCGTACCCAGTTCATTGCTCAGAAGTATCACCTGATAGCAACTAATAAACCAAATATCTTCCAGTACATCAAACAGGGATGGCGGGTAAAGGGTTGTCCCTTTGAATTTGATCATTTGATTCTTACGTCCCAACAACGGGCTGATTCGCATTGTTTTACGTCCGCATTCACAAGGTTCGTAATGGAACCGGGCAAGGTCACCGGTACGGAAACGCAACAGGGGCATTCCTTCCAGTCCCAGGTTCGTAATCACCAGTTCACCCGTTTCTCCCTGGGGAACAACGCGGTCATTATCATCAACCAATTCGCAGATGACAAGCTCCGGCAGGTGGTGTCCCCCTTTTCCGTAAGGACATTCACAGAAAGTGGCTCCGAGTTCTGTGGAAGCATATGTAGATATAAGGCTGATATCCCATTTTTCCCGTATGTGACTGCCCAGAATATTGAGCGAAAAGTCCTGGTTACGCAGGTTCTCGCCAATACAAACGGCTTTCTTAATACTCGAGTTCCTGTAATCGATGTTGTTCTCTTCTGCAAATTCTATTAGTTTAAGAATGAAGGAGGGCACACATATGATCGTGTTGGGTCTCATTCTGGTTATGGTATCCCATTGCAATTCAGGGATCCCGTTTCCAACACGGATAATACCGGCTCCCAGGTTCCTGATACCCAGATAGTAAGCCAATCCTGCAACGAATCGCTTGTCCATTGTTGTCATCAGCTGGACCAGGTCTCCGGGTTTTGTTCCAGCACATTCAAAGGAAACTTTTTCGTTGTAAGCCAGCCTGTCCAGATCCCTGTCTGTCAGGGCATAGGTGGCCGGATCACTTAATGTCCCCGAAGTCGTAACATAATCTATGAGATGTTCCTTGGGGACACAGATGAAATCTTCATTGAATTGCTGAAGATCACTTTTTTTAGTGAATGGCATGTATTGAAGATCTTCCAGTGTTCTAATCTTCCTGATATCAATACCTTCACGCTGAAACATCCTTTTGTAAAAAGGAGATCTTTCACTGATGTAGGATAATTCCCGCCGGAGCAGTTTTTCCTGGAACAGTTTGATCTCACCGGTGGAAGTATATTTGATATCCATTATTATGTTTTTTATTGGTTAATTTCATTATTGAGCCAGAGCAGGAATTCCCGCATCCACAGCGCAGCTGTTTCATGGCTGGCTTCCGGATCATATCCGAACCCATGGCCTCCTTTTCGGTAAAGCAACAGACGATGGGGAACATGCTTATCTTCAAGAATGGCACTGTATCTAAGTGTGTTTTGAGGATCAACAACCGGGTCATCCATACAGGTCATCAGGAAAACCGGTGGCATATCTTCCCGTACGTTTTCCTCCAGGGACAGTGTTTTTCGTAAACTTACAGGATGGTTGGCAGCAAGCAGATTCCGGCGTGATCTTACATGTGTTATGCCATCTGCCATCGAAACCACGGGATAGATCATGGCCACAAATGCCGGCTTAAGGGTCACAGAAGGATTCAGCCCGTAACGTGCCAGGAAATTGGTATCGTAATAGGTCCCCATCCATCCGGCCAAGTGTCCTCCTGCCGAAAAACCCAGCAATCCTACTTTATCCGCGTTAATGCCATATGCAGATGCATTTTCCTTAACCAACATGACAGCCCTCTGGATGTCTTCCATCATAGTGGGGTAGCTGTATCCGTACATTCCTGTACTGTAGCGTAATACAAATGCCGAATACCCTTCATGTGCCAGTGCTTTAGCAACCCGGTGTCCTTCGTTATTTATTCCAAGGTGGTGGTAACTGCCTCCGGGAAGAATGATGATCGCCGTTTTCAGGGATTGATCGTTCTGCGGTGCATAATGCCACATGCGTACCCGGCTTTTTTCCCGTATTCCTTCCCATGGACGGAAAACTTCCTGTGCCTGTATGGAAAGGCTAAGGGTAATAAAAAATAATAAGATTAAAGAACGTTTATTCTTCATTAAAAATGAGCTCATTTATTTCTTCATCCGATAATTGTTTATATGTCGGGTTGATGAATTGCCCGTTTTCCCGGGAAAAATCTACCCGGTAGTACTCTTCTGCATAGAAAGAAAGCCGTGATTTTGTATCGGGATTGCATTCAATGTATATCACATTGTCAGGGTCCAGTCCCTTGGCACTGCATATTTGTTCCAACAGCAAACCTCCGGCATAAGTAACGGATGAACCAGGATTGTACTGATAAATTTCAGTTACAATGACTACGGATTTTCCATTACGATCCAGGATCCTCAGCCCACATTTTGAAGGAACATCCCATTTGCCTTTAAAATCAAAAACCTCATCAAAATGTTTACTCTGAACTTCCATAATCTAATTGTTTCCTATTGGACGTTTGACTTCTTTTCCGAACGATTTATTAATCAGTTTTCTATTGCGGGGTTTCCATGTCCCGTCTTCCATTTCACGTTTCATGACCCGGGTAAAGAGTTTTGTCATTTTCAATTCCTGGGATTCTTCCTTGTAGAAGGAACTCCAGGCATAGTCGTAAAGTTCCTGTAATTTTTCGGGGGTGACCTGGGCGGGTTTATAGACCACCTGGCCAGCATTGTAGTGATCCCAGTTGTAATCGGTGATCCTGCCTCTGCGCATCATATCGTCAAAAGCTTTGGTATGCGGGAAAGGCGTGAGGATGGTAAATTCGGCAAGGTCCAGATCTATTTCCAAAAGGAAATCTATCAGGCGGCGCATGTCGTCCTCGGATTGATTGTCAAGTCCTAAAAGAATGGTTCCCTCCACGCCAATGCCGTAATCGTGATAACGTTTGATCCTTTCCTTGATGTAACTGGAGGTGTCAAAAACGGCCTGATAGACGTACCAGGCTCCGGCCTGAGCTGCCAGATCCAATATTTTGGGATCGTCTTCTATGGTATGGCTGACCCATTTTTTCTTTAAGGGGATCATTTCTTTAAAAAGCTGTATTTCCCATTCCTTGTTCTGTGCCAGGGAATTGTCCACAATAAACAGGCGGTTGTTTTCAATATTGGCGAGTTCTTCAACTACTTTGTCAAAAGGACGGGCACGAAACTGACGGCCGCCCAGGTATGCTACGGCACAGGGATAACAGTTGAAACGGCATCCGCGCGATGCGTGGAAGAGGTCCACCATTTGTACTCCTTTGTGGTTATAAAGTTCTTTCTTGTAAAGATCTCTTCTGGCGGGACCTACCAGCTCTATAGGAGGCAGCTGGCCCATATAATTATACACTTTTTTGAGACAACCGTTTTCCCAGTCTCTGATAAGCTCTTCCATCCGTCCTTCTGCTTCGCCCAGAAAAATGGCATCGCCGTGCTCTATGGTTTCTTCTGCATGAAGCATAGTGGAGATGCCTCCAAAAATCACTTTTTTACCTCTTTTCCTAAATTCTGCGGCAATGGCCCAACCGCGTCTGACCTGCGTAGACAACATCATGGAGATAGCTACCAGTTCACAGGATTCCTCAAAATCTACCGGCTCAACGTTCTCATCTGTAAAGGAAACTTCTACACGCTCGGGCAGGGCAGCCGCAAATACAACGGGGCCGTGTGGCGGCAGATTGAAGGTAGTCTGTCCCTTTAATTTTTCCCACCGAGGATATATGAGTTTCATTTTGATTTTTTTTGCCATAAAGTATGGTGTTGTTAAGCTTTCTTAATTTGGTTTGTCAGGTTATCGATATCTATTATCTCTCCGCAAGTGAGTACCGATCCTATAATAACACCCATTATGCCGTGCGCGTTGATATTCTGTCCTGCAAGAAAGAGGTTGGGGACCTTGGTACGGTGAGATATGAACGTCTGGGTGTGATCGTTTTTATCCCTGAGGATGCCGTACATGGATCCTTCAACCGTTCCTGTGTAATCGCTGTAGGTAAGAGGAGTGGATGTCCAGAAATCCTCAATATGACTGATGGTGCCAGGAAATTGCTTTTCAAGGTTCAGAAGCATCTGGTGTGCTTTTTTTGCCTTGAAATCTTCGTATTCTGCACCGCGGTTTCCAAGAGGCAGGTCTTTCCACCGTTCCACTTCGTTCCAGGACATACTCTCGAACAAGACAGCACTCCGGACGTATTGCTGGTGGGGTTGATCACACATGTGCATGTAAAAGAAATGACCTTCCCATACAGAATTACGGGGATAGTGATAGAAGTTGTAATTCAGGTATGGAACGATTTTTTCCCTGAATTTGATGTAAACCGTAAAATTCGACAGTGTTTGTCGTATACGCCGAATCCTTTGCTTGTATGCCTTGCGGATCAGGGGCGTGTCTGTCATGTCCATCAGAATGCCAGGATGAATGTCGGAAATAACGTTACCAGCTTCTATGAACTCGTTATTGAGTAATGTAACGCCGGTAGCCTTTGTATCATCAAAATTCACCTTGGTCACAGGCTGGCCTGTTATAATACTGCCTCCGAAACTGCGTATGGAATCGCAAAGCAACTGCACCACTATGTCGCTTCCACCTACAAAACGGAAGGCGCTTTTATTATAGAAATCGGTGATCAGGGCATGGTAATACAACGGTGTTTTTTCTGCAACTCCGCCGTAAAGCGGCATAATGCCGGCCAGCACATTCTGTAATTTATAATCTCCTGTCAGAGAATGTATATATTCGGCCACACCTATCTGCATGTTAGAACTGTCCAGCCAATAAGGATTTTCCATATTTCTGAACGAGTAAAGCGGGGAACGTTCTGCTATCGCCTCCATCCGGTGGATGTACATTTTTATGGCGTTCTTTTCCCTGGGAAAATGCCGGGCAAGTGTTTCTGTAAAGGGCTCCTGGCCGTTGGCATAGGCGTAACGTTCTCCCTGATAGGAAACCATATCGTATCCGGCCTGGTCCAGTCTGCTGAGCTGTACTTTTTGGTCCAGAGAAAGGTATTTAAAATAACGATGCAGTGGTTGTCCTTCATCCATGCTGCCTATGTAGTGCATCCCGGTCTCGAATTTAACATCTTTGCGGATAAAAGTCTGCAGGCATCCACCCGGAAGGCTGTTCTTTTCTATCAAAGCCACCTTCAGACCGTTTTTGGACAGGATGTATCCGCATACCAGGCCTCCGAGTCCGGTCCCAATTATAATCACATCGTATTTACCGCTCATCGGTTTCAGGTTTATCTGTGTATGTTAAGTTAACCGGAACTGAAACACAATGGGCTGCCAGTTCTCTTTTTCCCGGATCTGCAATATACGCTTTAATCTTCAGATCCCTGCGCACGAGGGAGGCTGTCAGTGCGAATTCCCCGCAGTTATGGTCTTCCAGGTAGTAATCACCGCTCAATGGCATTGCTTCTATCCGGTCTGCAAAATTACTGTTTTTTCTCATTGAATGGCGCACCGAGGCATAAACATCCCTCCCTTTATAAAGGTAATTATGCAATACCTTGGGAGCGTGGTAATAAGCGTTTTCAATCCTGGCCGAGATTATCGCGTATTCCCTTACAAACAGCCTGCGTACTGATTTTGCCCGTTCCTGGTATGATTCTCCGTACGAAGTGTCATCGCAGGCTATCCGGGGCAGTATCCTGACAGTCATTTTACCTTTGCGCAACAAGAAGTCTTTCTTGGGAAGTACATGTCCGAATCCATGCAGCAATACCGGTGTGATATCCAGATTCATGTCCGATGCCAGGTGGAATGCTCCTTTGTGAAAACGTAAAATGGAGCAATCGACTGAGCGCGTTCCTTCGGGGAAGATCATCACCGAATACCCCCTATCTATCCTTTCCCGCACCAATTCCCGGTGCGTGGTCAGATATTCAATGGGCAAAAAATCGGCAAAACGCAGGATCACTTTGTAGAACGGGGAATTCCACTCCCGGTTGTTTGTCATGACGATGATCTGGGGATGGAGCATAATAATGGCCATCAGGTCCAGGTGTGACTGGTGATTGGCAACAATAACAGAAGGCCGTGAAAGGTCCAGGTTTTCCCAGCCGGTAAGTTCCATTGAAGTTCCGGGTACACGGTATATGACAAACCGGCACATGTCTTGCAATATCTTGTGAAAACGGACTTTGTTTTTCTCACTCCGGCCCCCGAATATCAGAAGCAGTGTACCGGCAAGAGTCAGGTAAAAGACTCCAAGCAGGAAGAATGAAAAAGCAACCGCTGAATATGTCATATTCATTATGGTCAGAGGTTCTTCGCGCCGGTGCCCGCGTTTTGTTACCAGTTTCCTGTACAGGTAAGGCGGTATGATGTAAGCAGAGATCACTACCGAGATCATGCCTATGATGGTGATCTGGGCCAGCGAACGCATGGCCGGGTGTCTGGCAACGATCAGGGACCCTATGCCTGCAAGCATGATCAACGCCGATAAGGCTACGGTATTTTTGTAAGTGCTGAGCATCTTTTTGCCGAAGGCATGTTCGTATATCATGCCTTCGGTGATAAATATGGTATAATCGTCCCCCAGACCGAAAATAAACGTGGCAAGGATAATATTTACTATGTTAAACTCCAGGTTCAGCAGGCTCATGATGCCCAGGATCCAGATCCAACTGATGGCAAGAGGCAGGAAAGCGATCACGCTCAGCTCAAACCGGCCGAAGGATACTGTTAGGAAAAGGAAAACAATAAAACTGCATATAAAAAGCACATAGTCAAAATCGGAAGATAGCGACGAAATCATCATCCGCGTGACAGATCCCAGATCAAAAGCGAAAGTATTGGGCCCCAGTTTGTTAAGTTCTTTTTCCAGTTCGGGGGCATCCTGGGCTTCTATGTGGAGCAAAGTATAGATCAGGCTTTTTTCGGGGCTTTGGGATATGTAGTTGGCGGCCAGATCTTCCGGTAATGGCCCGGAAAGAGAAGTCTCTGCTGTTTGGAAGGATTGCATAAGGATCTCTTCAAACCGGGTAAAAGAACCTTCCCGGAAACCGTTTTCCAGTGCAACGGCCCTGAATAGTTTTAGGAAAGGATCCCTGCGTATCTGCCAGAAATCATTCCACCGGTTTATTCTTTTTTCACGCATGGACCGGGATGGCATAAAGGTTCCAATGCCCGACATACGGTATTTATTTATATGGGGCAGGGACGTTTCATAATGCTCCAGCGCCTGGTCCAGGGTGGGGCCTTCTGCCACAAAATACATCACGTGTTGCGAACCTTGCGTCCTGTTCAAAAGTTTTTCCATACCCTCCTTTTGCTGTGGAGTCATATAGTTGATCGACTGCATATTGGCGTTGAATACAACACCCTTGTTACTAATCCAGAGAAAAACGGTCACTAAAAATAACGCAAGTATTATCCAACGGTTCCTTTCCGGGGAAGAATCAGCTAACTTGCCAAAATTCAGCGATTTGGGAACCATCTGAGATCTGCCCGTCATGTGTGGCAGGAAAATAAGCACAAAGAGTATAGTTCCCAGCAGCAGGAGCGAAGCGAACAGCCCAAAACTCTTCATGGCAGGCGAACTGATGAATAAAAGGCTTAGGAAGGCACCTATTGTTGTTATATTGCCCGTGGTAAGCGGAGGGACAATATCGGCGATGGTCTGACGCGGCGAATAACCTTCCTTTATGTGGGACAGGAAATGTAACGGATAATTCACAGCGATCCCCACGATCACAGATCCAGCTCCTATGGCGATCAGGGACAGGGAAGATGTCAACATTCCTGCCATAGAGAAAGCAAAAAGGGAACCAGCAAGGATCGAAAGTCCAATAAGCAGAATATGTTTTATGTTCCTGAAAAAAAGCGATAAAAGAATGGCTATGACAACCATGGCAATAGCTACCGACAACCAGGTGTCTTTCCTGATCTGGGTGGCATTTGTCAGGGCAATGTAAGCGGCACCGAAAGGTATGGCAGACACTTTGTGATCCAGATCTGCCTCTGTTTTTTCAAGTGCCTGGTCTATGGCTTTTATGAGTTTTTTGTTGTTTCCCGTATCGCCGGTGGAATAGCGTGAATCGATGGTCAGAACCGCTTCTTTTCCGTCTTTAGAGAAAATATAATCTTCATAAAGATTAAAGTGGTCACCCAGACGAAATCCTTCCAGCCTTTCCAGCAGAGGTCCCGAAAACAGCAGTGGATCTGTTAGTAATGTGTTTTTGAGCATCATCCCGGCAGGGGATAGGAGCAATTCCTTCACCTGGCGTATTCTCTGTTCCACTACCTGGGGTTGCAACAGAGAATCAATTCTGGCATAATCCTCCTCTTGCAGGTAGTAGGGCATGTTGGAGGTGACATGTGTGCTGACTTCCATCATCAGGGAAGGATCTATACGGCAGGTGATCTTTTGGATATGTTCCCCTGCAGGACCCTGTTCCAGCAGAACAGCAAGGCGGTTAGCCGCATTGGCCAGCAGGTCACGGTCAACAGTAACCTGGTCATCTGCCATAGAGATATTGATGATGATTTTGCTGGTACCGCCAATATTCTGGTATGCATAGCCTATACGTTCGTGGTCCTTCCCCGTGGTTAGGAATCCCGAAACATCTTCGTTAACGTGCACCAGAAAAAGGCCTCCGGCAGTAACTACTGCACACAAGGTAAGCAGAACATACAGAGACCTGGTGTTCTTTCGAAAATGATCGTATATTTTCAGGAACGCTTGACCCATTTTCGCAGGAGCATTGATGGATAACCATATATGAACGCAGATACGGTCAGAATCGTGTTTAACAGGCTTATACGCAGGAAATCACGTCCTTTCCTGAAATGCGTAACACGTTGGCCGGCAGGGGCATAGAATACTTTTATAGACAATGGAACAATGGGGATCCTTTTCCAGGCAAGCCTTACCAGTATCTCCAGTTCTGTTTCATAACGAGTTGTCAGTAGCCGCATTTTGTTCATCCTGTAAATGGGATACAGGCGGAATCCGGTCTGTGTGTCGGGAAGCCGCCTGAATGTCTGCAGAGTAAACCAGAAATTAGAAAACTTATTGGCAAAGGTGTTTTTTCTGGGCATGTTTTCCTGCCTGAAGGTACGGCTTCCTACAATGACTGCTCCAGGATGTTCTTCAATGGCTTTGATAAACCGGGGGATCTCTGAAGGATAATGCTGTCCATCGCCATCGAGTGTTATGGCATAGCGGTAACCTCTTACGTGAGCAAAGGCAAAGGCACGTGACAGGGCGTATCCTTTACCCCTGTTCTTCCTGTACGATATGATCTCCGGTTCTAAGGAAAGTGTCCTCAGCTGGTCCAATGTATTGTCGATGGACCCGTCATTAACTACAATAAGATGATTGCAATACGCCATGGTCTCCTCTATGACGCAGAGGATCGTGGACGCATTGTTATACGTCGGAATAATTACACAGATATCGTCTCTTGCAGGCATAAAGTCATTTTGGTCATGATGTTGTCCCCGTCCAGGACTTCGGTACGTATCTTCCACTTTTTCTCTTCCAGTTGATCGATTTGCATACGGAATACAACAAGTGGAGTTTCCCCCGGATAAATACCTCTTAGAAATTTTATATTGTCCGCCTTTTCCAGCATAAACTCCTTTTCCAGCACCACAGAAACAAGTTCTCTTGCCATTTCCACCAGGCAGGCTCCCGGCGTTATGGGATTGCCGGGGAAATGGGCACGGTATATCTGGTGGTCCTCCATCAACCGGACGGTTATCAGAAATCCTCCCGGACTGCTGGTCTTGTTAACGATCTTGTAGAGGCTGTTGAGAAACATAAGCATCAAATATTTTATCGTCAATGGGCAGGTTAAACCGGATATTGCCCAGCCTGACCGTTGTCTTATCACCCGATACTTCGTAAATGACAATGGTCTGTATCATATGGTCTTCTTTTCGGAAGAAGAGTTCCATATGTGTGAACATGCGTTTCATGTCCTTTTGTGCCGGAAAGAGCCTGACTTGTATGAAATCCCCGGAAGAAACGAACTCAGAGGTGAAATTGCCGCTGTCTTCCAGTATTTCACCGCTCATTCCCAGTAGAATGATCTTGCCGATATGTCTGAAAAAACCTCCGGCACCGGGATCAGGCACGGGGTTGCCCGATCTGTCGAGTATAGTGATGTCATTCCCTCTGAGCAGGAACCCGGACCGGTCCGGATTGTTGTATTGCCACAAGAGGCCACCGTCTTTTTTATAGACGAGCCTTCCCCTTGAAATCCCTTTTTCGGTCAATACAGATACTTCTCTTTCCTGTTGAAATTCACATGAGAGGGTTTGTACATTTTGCAGTGCGTTCTTCATGCCGGCAGGATAATCCTGTGTACCGGGCACGCTCATACCGGCACATATCAGCAATGGCAAAATAAGGAACCTTTTCATGGCTATTGTTTAAGGAGAAAAAATATACCAGTAACGATCAGAAAAACGCCAATCCAACGGGTAGGGGGGATGGCTTCCCTGAAAATGAAAAAAGCGGCAAGCATCCCAAAAACATAGGCAAAGCTGGTTATGGGATAGGCAATTGAAAAAGGATAATGTTTAAGGATATACATCCAAAGCACAGTGGCCGATAAAAATAACACTCCTGCCAGGGCAAAATACCAGTTGGTTAACAGTTGTTTGAAATATACCCAGGTAAAACTGAACTTGTCCATACGTTCCATGGATACTTTGAGGCATACCTGACCGGATGCCAGCAAAATGGTCTGTAAAAGAGATAACAGTATGAATTTCAGCATTTTGATAAAAATATCAGTGAAGTTTCGGTTCTCCTGTAGTTATTTATCAGCAATATGTTATCTGGTAATAAACCGCGTTGCATTTTGACGGCAGCTGCATACAGTTCATAGGCATGGTTGGTGAAAGATTCCCCAAATAAAGGCTTAACGGAAAGAGGCGTGATCCAGTCCTCCCGGGATTTGCCAAGGCGTAAGCACGTTTCCCGGATGGCTTTTTCTATTCTTTCTTCCGTGGGATTGTGCAACAGTATCACTTCGCTGATACAGGCCATAGGGTTTTTTCCCGGGGTATCGGCCAGCATGAAACTGACAGCCGTTTCCCCGGCCATTTTCCCTTCCCAGAATCCAACTTTATCTAATATATAGAAGTAATTGGGAATCATCTCGTCAAAACCTCCCACCAGGGCACTCCGGATCCTTCCCAACTGGAACTGCATAAAAGCATCCAGCAAGGCGCTTTCAAAAGAAATCCCCAAATGTACGTAAGTACTGTTGTAGCCTGTACATTTCAGATGAACTGCAATGTGTGAGCTGATGGTATTGTGCGTGGAATTGATAAAATTGGTGGGTTGCAGGAATTCTTCCCCCTCCTGCAGCATGGCCAGCAGAAATTTTTCCGTGGTTTCCAGGCATCCCAGACCCGTACCCACAATGATGGCATCGGGATCGTTGATCCCGGTGGCTTCAACAACAGTCGCGGAGGTAGCTATGGCTCTTTTCAAAATTTTTCCCATTCTTCTGGAAGATACGGGATCCAGGAAACGTTTGTAATCGGCTTCAATAGAACGCTGGAATGGAACGTCGTAAGAAACCGGATTTTCCAGCCAATCATCACAGAGCGGATTTTGTACTGATATTTGTGCTGCTGCCTGTATGTATACACCCATAATGGTTAAATTTTTGAAAAAATGCAGGTAGTATCGTTTCCTCCGAACCCGAAAGAATTGGTCATGACATTACGAATAGGCCTTAGAGGTTTTTCATCGGTTACCGGACGGAAGGAAAGCATTTTCATGGGATTTTTGTAATTCAGGTTAACCGGCAAAAAATCGTTAAGCATTGCCAGTATGGAAATCACCGATTCCACACTGCCGGCAGCACTGGTTGTATGACCCGTATAGGATTTGGTAGATGATACCGGCGGAACCGAATCAGCCCCGAAGACACGCATCAGGGCTTTACCTTCACTTTCATCGTTGTTGGGAGTACCCGTTCCGTGTGCGTTCACATAATCGATCTGGCCCGGCTTAAGACCTGCTTCCTTCAAGGCTTTGATCATGGAGAGTACAGCTCCGTCACCTTCCGGCGAAGATGCCGTTTGGTGGTAAGCGTCACAGGCATTCCCGTATCCCGCAACCAGGCACAGAGGTTTAATGCCCCTGGCTTTAACGGATGCTTCCGATTCCAGTACCAGGTATGCGGCCCCTTCTCCCAGGTTCAGACCGGCACGTGTATCGTCAAAAGGCCTGCAGGGATCCTTATCCAGGATCTTGAGTGTATTGAATCCGTTCAGATGGAATTTTGAGAGGCATTCACTGCCTCCCGCAATCGCAATGGAAGTCCTTCCGGTACGGATCATGTCGGCACCCATGATCAATGCATTGGCTGCCGAAGAACAAGCCGTAGACAAGGTGGAGAGCATGTCAAATCCGCCGTAATGATCTGCGATCATTTGTGTGCAGACTCCGCAATCGTGTGACAGGATGTAATCATCACGGGTTTTATCGGGCGTAAGCATCTCCAGAAAAAATTTCTCGGTATTTTCCATTCCTCCGACGGTCGTTCCCGATATCAACACCGGATTCAGGGAGTTTTTTCCCCTGATCCCCGCCACGTCCATGGCTTCTCCCAGAGCGATGATACCCATCAGGGCGGTCCGTGTTGTCATCTGTTTCTTTGGTATACCTGCCATACGCCGTAATTCATCCGTACTGAAAGGTACCTCGGCACAGGGGAGGTGAGAATGCATGGATTCCAGCCAGCGCAAAGGACCTATGCCGCTTTTACGATAGTGCATGGATTCCAGGGTTGCAGCCGTGCCGGCACCCAGGGATGTTATGATTCCGAGTCCCGTAACGTATATTTTTTCCATCCGGAGAATTATTTTGTGCGGTACTTTTGAATATAATCGGCCATAGTGGCAACAGATTTGAAGATTTCTTTGCTTTTGCCAGGATCCTCCAGCTTGATGCCATACTGTTTTTCCATAAGTACTATCAGTTCCAGTGCATCTATCGAGTCCAGTCCCAGTCCTTCAACAAAAAGGGGTGCATTGGTATCTATATCATCGGGGGTAATATCTTCCAGGTTCAACGCGTTGATGATCTGTTTTTTCAGGTCTAAAATCAATGTTTCCATGTTTGATCAAAAATAAAGTTTATTAATGTTTTCCGTATTGAAATCCAATCCGTTGTCACCGTCTTTTTCCACCATCATTACCAATACGTCGCAATGATCGTCCAGGTATTCAGCCCAGCCGCACAGAACGCGTTGAATATCAGTATAAGAAAAAGCCCATTGTGCAAATATCTGCATTTTTTCGGCATCAAAAGACTCCAAAATGAAAAAAGATGTTTCTCCCAGAAATTTATTCCTGATAGCAATTTCTCCCGTAACTATGTTGGGCAGTGTATAAACGAACACAGCGGGACTGGGAAAATAATTGTCCTTCTCTATGGTCTTCTGGAAACGTTTGTCATTATCCAGGGAAGAGGTGCTGTTGGCAAATACCAGCGAAGTGGAACCGTCGGGCGTTTCCCTGTCGTATCCGAGATCACAGAGAACCATTTCCGATGCCAGAAAACCGGATTTGGAAAGGTTATCCATTTTATGGAATTTCGGATAAGACATCTGCAGGGAGCGGTAGATCTCAGTAAGGCGGACCGGGCCTGATTCCCCGGAGAAAAGTATTTGCGGGCATTTCCCGTTGAGGATTACAGCGGTGTCTGTAATGCGGCAGTACGAGGCGATCTTTTTCATAATTGTTTTCCAAACAGCAATGCGGCATTTCCGCCGCCAAAGCCCGATAAAGTCTTGATAATATATCTTTCGTCTGTTTTTTCTGTCTTTTGGCATACGTTCAGGTTTCCTTCCACACCCGGCTCTTCATATCCTAAAGAGGGTAGAATTATTCCCTCTTCCAGAGCATGTTTGGCAATGATGCTTTCCAGCACACCGGCAGCTCCCAGGGTATGTCCAAAATGAGCTTTCAGGCTGAATACCGGAGTCTGTTCCAAACCTGACCGTGAAAAAGCTATGGCTTCCATCTGGTCGTTGTAGATGGTGGCCGTTCCGTGAGCACTGATAAAGGCGATTTCTTTCGGAACCAGATCCTGCATTACACTGGTTATCGCCCGGTACAATCCTTCTCCGGTGCGCGAGGGTCCCGATATATGGTTGGCATCGTTGCGTATGCTCCCTCTCATAAGGTATATCCCGCTCCCGTTGTTTTTCCCGTAAACTATGGTGGCCGCGGCTTCCCCCAGGTTTAGTCCTGCCCTGCGGGCATCAAAGGGACGGCATCGCCCGGCATCCAGCGATTTAAACGACTGAAAGCCAGAAACAATAAAATCCGAAATCATGTCTACTCCTGTTACCACGACATGGTCGTAAAGACCGTATTCCAGCATCTTTTGGGCTGCTATCTGGGCACATGCTCCCGAAATGCAGGCATTGGAAACAGTCAGGGGAGCACCGGGGTTCTTGAAAAAACCGGACAGCAATCCGGACGTATGCCATAAATGGATGCGGTCTTTTCCAAAGCCATGACTGGGATCTGCCAGCAGATGAATATTGCCTTTGGTGGTTGACAGAACAAAACCCGTTCGGGGCGAGGAGGCATCGATCCCGGCTTCTTCCACGGCAAGGGATGCTGAAAGCAGCATAGTCTTTTCCACCATGGTGTATTCTCCATGGGGATGGCAAACCTTTTGAAAGTCTCTGTCCAGCTTATTCATGTCAAGACATGAAACAGAAATTGGTGCACCGGCGGGATCTTTCCACGGGACAATACCGCTTTCACCCCTGCACACCGCCCTGTAATTCTCGCCGGAGGTGTGTCCCAGGGGGGAAATGATATTGTCTGCCAGCCATTTTATCATAACACGTTGTTTTTTCTTTTCCATTCAGTATAAAACTCCGGATTGTACAACACCAGCCTGTACCGGCTGTCTAGAAAAACCTGTGTTGTATTTCCTGTAGCTACCAGCATGTTGTCCTTTTCTCTGTATATCTTGTAGTTAAAAATGACCTTGGCTGCTTGCACGGGAACGTATTCGATCTCTATCCTGGCTGTATCACCGTGCACAAGCGGGTGTTTGAACTCAAAATGCATGTCTACCAGCGGGGCATAGAACCCGTTGTCAAAATAGGTCTGGTAAGTCAATCCGTATTTTTTTCCGAAAGCTTCCCTGGCATCTTCAAAATACAGCACATACGAACCGTGCCAGACTATGCTCATGGAATCCACCTCACTAAAGCGGACCAGAATCTGTTTGCTCTCTTTCAATACATCATGCTTTATCATAAGGCTGGCTTTCGACATTTGTTAAAAACAATTTCATATAACCTGTTGCCGCTGTTTTGCCGTTGCAGCGGATTTCGGCACTTAGCAGGATGGCGTTAAATACTTCGTGTTCTATAAGAATGGAAGTTTCTAAAAAATTTCCCGCCATGGGGAGGAAGAATACGTGAAAATCCCTCACAGCTCCAATTATTCCCAGTTTTACAGTCATTTGGTTCATCAGGCTTTTGTATCCCAACCGGGCGGCACACGTCTGTGCCATATTTTCCATCATACCTGCTTCACCAAAGAACCCATTCCGGCAGAAAATATTGTCCTCCTTGATCAGTGTTCGGGTAGCGGTGTAATACCCATTGCATTCAATCAGTTCATCTACCATTACAAACGGATGCCGGTGGGGAAGAAGTTCCAGAATATCAATTTTTTTAATCATAAGGTTTGATTGTCCCAGAATTTATAAAAATTGAACCATTGATGCGGATATTCCTCCAGAACTTCTTCCAATTGTCTGACGTATGTGCGACATAGCGCTTCGGCAATGCTTCGTGAATTTTTGTATTGTGAACGGTTCACTTCCACAGGTCTGCATATGGTATGGTATTGCATGCCGGGTTCACGCATGACGTAAAGCGAAATCATGGGAACTTCAAGCTGGGCGGCCAGCAGGAATGCCCCTATGGGAAATTGTGCCGGAGTGCCCAGAAAAGGCACGGTAAAGAATTTCCTGCTTCCGAACAGCCGGTCGCACGGCATGCTAACTATATCTCCATGCTCCAGTGCTGCCTTGATGGTAAAGAGGTGTGACATGTCCGGTGCTACAGTGATCAGTTCAGCCATGTTCCCCGACAGCGCCCTGGCCCGGTTGGTCTGAATGAATGCCGATTCTCCTCCAAAAACTACTGCGTACAGTTTCTTGAGGTCCTGTTGCGTAAAATACCCGCAGATCTCGAAATTTCCCATATGAGATCCCGAGATCATAAAACCTACCCGGCTGTTCAACAAACGGGTAAAAGAATCCCAGTTAGTGATCCTGGAACGGAAAATATTTTTGTTGCGTGCAAAACAATAGAACTTATCCATCATCACTTGACCAAACAGGTAGTGGTTCCTGTATATATGACGGTTTATATGCCGGGTAACGCCTCTGTGCCTGAAATAATCCCTAATTCCCAGATAGCCCTTTCTGTTGAATAACATATAAAAGGGTATGACAAATGCAAGAATCGCATAACCTACCCTGATGTCAACAAAACGGAATAAAAAAAATATGGCCTTTTGTCCAAAATTTCCTCCGCCTGTAGTCCCCTTCCATGCCGGCTTTACCTCTGACATCAACTTGCTTTAAGTTTTCCTTCAATATAATCGTAAAATTGCGATAATGTCTTCACTTTTGACATTTCTTCGGGTTTGATCTTAAATCCAAAGTTCTGTTCCACCACCACTACAATGTCAACAAAATCAAGGCTATCTATTCCCAGGTTTTCTTTTAAAAAAGCTTCTTCTTTAAGTGCCTGGGGATCTACTTCAATGTCTTCTATCAAAAATTTGTTGACTATCTCTATGATTTCCTTCCTGTTCATGTTTTTTTTGTTGTACGTACTATAATTTTTTTAGTATGAGTGCGCTGTTGGTACCTCCAAATCCAAACGAATTTGAAAGGCAAATATCAAGTTTTCTGTCTAAAGTTTTGGCAATTATATTCAAATTTTTTGAAATTTCATCGGGCTCTTCCAGGTTGATATTAGGCGCGATAAATGAATCCTGCATCATCAAAAGGGTATAGACGATCTCGCTGGCTCCAGACATCCAACATTCGTGTCCGGTCATTCCCTTGGTAGAGCTTACCGGCGTTTTTTCCCGGCCAAAGATCCTGTTGATAGCCATCGCCTCGTACGTGTCTCCAATAACTGTCGAGGTGGCATGTGCGTTAATATAATCTATATCCGAAGGTTGCATGCGTGCATCTTCCAGTGCCCGTATCATGGCCAGAGCAGAACCTTCGTCGCTGGGCTGGGAAATATGTACCCCATTGGAAGAAAAACCGTAACCGGCAACTTCGGCGTAAATATGCACCCCTCGCTTTACGGCATGTTCGTATTCTTCCAAAATGATCGTGGCAGCTCCACCACTGGGGATCAAACCGTCCCGTCCTTTATCAAAGGGGCGCGAAGCTTTCTTTGGATCGTCTGTCCGTATGGAAAAGGCGCTCAACCCGTCAAAGCTTGCCATGCTCAGATAGCTCGTTTCCTGGGCTCCACCACAAACGATCATGTCCTGCAGTCCCAGCCGGATGAACATGGCCCCCAGTCCAATGGTATGGGACCCGCTGGCGCAGGCTGCGCTTATGGTCATGTTGATACCACGCAGCCTGTAAATAGTGGACAAATTCATGGTTACTGTGGAATTCATGGACTGGAATATGGCCCCCGATCCAAGCAGGGTTGTGTCTTTCTTTTCCACACAAATCTCGTGGGATTCTATGACTGCCTTGCTGGATGAATCATTCCCGTAAAGAATACCTGTCTCGTTCTTTTCCAGATAATCCATGTCAACACCGGCATCTTTCAATGCTTCTTCCGTCGCCATGTAAGCGTATTCACCTTCTTCCGGAAGACATATCCGCTGTCTGCGGTTGAGTGCTCCTTTTAGATCAGGCTTTGGCACGATGCCTGTGAGCGGAGAGCGGTATCCGTATTCCGTTCTCCGGGGATCAATACCTATTCCGCATTTTCCGTTGTATAATCCGTCCCTTGCTTCTTCCTTATTGTTCCCTATGCACGAGTAAACTCCGATCCCTGTTATTACAACTCTCTTCATAGTGTAATCCTAAGTATGTAAGCCCCCGTTAACAGACAACACCTGTCCCGTTATGTACGAGGCACTGTCACTGGCAAAGAACGACACGGCAGCTGCCACTTCCCAGGGTTTTCCAAAGCGGCCGGCAGGGATCCTTCCCTTATGTTCTTCCTGATTGATATCACGGGTCATGTCGGTTTCTATAAACCCTGGAGCTACGCAATTGACAGTCACTTTTCTGGGTGCGACTTCTATGGCAAGCGAACGCGTAGCGCCTATCAGGCCTGCCTTGGAAGCAGAATAATTTGTCTGTCCCGGCATTCCGGTAAGACCAGAGAGCGACGTGATATTGATGATCCTTCCGTTGCGTTTGGTAAGCATGTTCTTCAGGATCCTGCGGGTTACGTAGAAAAATCCGAACAAATTGGTCCCCAATACCTTATCCCATTGTTCGTCTTGCATAAAAATCATCAGATTATCTTCCCTTATGCCTGCGTTGTTTACCAGGACACTTATGTATTCTCCCGAATGTTCCGATTCCCAGAGATCCAAGGCTTTATCCACTTCTTCCTTGCAGGCAACGTTGAAAGGCAGCAACATGGCGTTTCCTCCTTCAGAGACAATCATATTCCTGGTCTCTTCAGCTGCCTGGCTATTCTTTGCGTAATTAATAATCACAGCATACCCGTCTCTTGCCAGGGCTATGCATACGGCATGTCCTATTCCCCGGGATCCCCCGGTTACCAGTGCGAATTTCATAATATTATGGTTTATTATGGGTAATGTAGTCAATAGTCTTGCCTATATAAGGGGACAGAACCACGTCTTCCCTGATTGCAGGAAAAAATGAACGTATCTTGTCATAAACAGAGGCCGTTGAGGGAGCCAGACGGTCCCTTATTTCCAGGTACGATACGGCCTGCATCAAGGCCATCAAATGGATGGCAGTTACTTGGAACGCATTTTCAATGACCTTTGCCGTGATCAGTGCCGAGTTGGTTCCCATGCTCACCACATCCTGGTTATCATTGTTATTGGGGATGGAATGGATGCAATTGGGCATGCAGAGTGTCTGGCATTCCGCCGTGGTGGAAGTAGCCGTAAACTGGGCGGCCTGCATTCCGTAATTCAGTCCCGGAACGCCCAGGTTGACGAAAGCAGGTAATATTTGGTTCACCTTATCGTGGCAAATATAATTCAGTTGCCTTTCCATGAGCATGGTCAGTTTGGTTACCGCGATTTTCATCTTGTCCATTTCCAGGGAAACGTAGTCCCCGTGGAAGTTTCCGCCGTGATATACATTTTTAGTCTCAGGATCCACGACCGGGTTGTCACACGATGAATTTAATTCATCCAAAAGCACTTTCATGGACTGCTCTAGGGTGTCGGATACAGGCCCCAGTATTTGCGGCACGCAGCGCAGTGAGTAAAATGGCTGTACCTTATCCCGGAATACTTTGTCGCCGTTAACCTCTTTGTTATATAAGTATGACTGCCTTCTTTTCAGACATTGGCTCCCGGACAGTATTCCGGACATTTTTTCGGCAATGAGGATCTGCCCTTTGTGGCGTTTTTTCCGGTTTAATTCAGGGGCCAAAAAATCATCGTAGGACCCTGCAATTTCATTGACCAATGCCGAGGCGGTTATCGCCCATGCAAGTAAATTTTCGGTATAAAGCTGATTGATGAGCCCGATGCCCGTCATGACCGAGGTGCCATTTGTAATGGCCAGTCCTTCCCTTATATAGATACGCAGAGGCTTTAGCCCATTTTCATTCAGCACATCAGCGGCATCCCTGATCTGACCTTTATAACGTACTTTCCCTTCCCCAATCAGCGCCAGGGCCATGTGTGCCAGCTGCACCAGATCCCCGCTGGCACCTACACTGCCGTGTTGCGGGATCAATGGAAAGATCCCGCGGTTGATACATTCCAGAATTAACTCCGGCAGAGAAGGATGGATACCTGAACAACCCTGCACAAAAGTTGCCAGGCGTACAATCATGGCCGCCTTGACCTGAATATCGTCAAGGATTTCTCCCGTACCGGAAGCGTGAGAACGTATGAGGTTAAGCTGCAGTTGGAGCAAGTCCTTGTCTTCAATCTTGAATTGAGACATAGGGCCGAACCCTGTATTGATGCCATAGATAACTTTTTCCTTAGAAAATTCTTTCAGAAAATCAAAAGAGTGGGCGATCCTGTCTGCAGCTTCCTTTCCCAGTGTGATCTTTTCTTCTCCGAAAAGAAGATCCTTTATGTTTTTCAGGGATAATTCCTTGTTGTAAAAAATCATAAGTTTGTATGTGGTATATAAAGCGACAAAGATACATTTTTTTACAATACGCGAATGTTCCCTATGGGCTTAATATTCACAAAAGAACTCCCCGCAGGCAGCAATGGACGGAGGTTCCCGGAAAGAATCCTGCACTACTGATCCTATAATGCCAGTATGCAGACAGGCTGGCTGATGGCAATGCGTTTCCCCGTATCCTCCGGCAGCCCGGTCTGCGTATTACGGCGGTAGATTTCTATATGGTTCTCATTCTTGCATGAGACAAGGATCCATCGGTCATCCGGGGTGATCAGAAAATGCCTGGGGTGGTTTCCTGTGGGTTGGAATCCTGTCCTTGCCAGTTTGCCTTCCGTCGGATCTACACTATAAGTGACTATTCCGTCACCTTTCAGGCGAGTGGAAACGTAAAGGAATTTCCCGTCGGCGGACAAGGCAATATGCGCACTTCCGCGGGCCAGGCAGGTATCTGCCAGAACAGATTGGATCGGTGAGAGTTGTCCTTCTTTGTGCGAGAATACAGTAACCTTTCCGGAAAGTTCACTTATCAGGTATGCCCGGTCACCGGACCTGTTGAATATCAATTGTCGGGGCCCGCTGCCCGGTTCCAGGGACACTGTATTTGTAAGTACCGGGGCTGCCAATGTGGTGTTTTGCATGACATAGATCCGGTCAGAGCCCAGATCGGTAGCGAAAAGATGTGTCCCTGAAGGTGAAAAAACCACACAATGGATATGGGGTGAACGTTGTCTTAAGCTGTCGGGTCCCGATCCGGAAAAAGACAATTGACGCTTCACGTCACGGTTCTCCGCAGAATAGACAGTGACTGTTCCGGAAGAATAATCTGCTGTGACCACATAGCGGCCGGCAGGTTCCACAGCAATATGACAGGGATCTGATCCGGGGTTGTCAATACAGCCGAGCAGCTGCATAGTACCATTTTTCCTATCCGCAGCAAAAGCGGAGAGCCCTGATCTTGCTCCGCTTTCATTAACGGCATATACTATGTCAGTACCCGGGGCAGCTGCCAGAAAAGACGGATTGTCAGCCTTGGCACTGTCCAAAAACTTATATTCTGCATTTTTTGTGTTAAACCGGCAGGAATATATGCCATGACCTTTCCCTGTAGTATATGTACCCACAATAAGCCTCAGGTACTGAGATCCGGTACTACATGCAGATATCACGACAATGGCAACGAATACAATGATCAGATGTTTCATAAATTTTCCGCAAAAATAATAAGAAGCCGACTAAAAATCACTTTTTAGTCGGCCTTGGGCAAAAATTCATTTAACCGTAATGCAAATTAATAATCGAGCTTATAGACCTTTAAACCCTCATTGATGGTATTTACTTTGATCTTCAAGCCCTTTACACCGTTCTCTATGCATTCTCCCACCAGCGGATAAGACATCACGGTAGTGAAAGTGGTGTACTGGGGATCGCTTTTGGCTTCATGACGCAGTTCCAGACAGTAATAGCCATCTTCAAGTGGCGTTTCCCTGTTCAGGTCGTAGATCATTTTAAAACTATGCTTATTTGGATTTGTAGCCTGGATGGTTACCTGCAGATTCAGGTAACGATTGGTCCCCAGTCCTCCTCCGGCAATCCAGATATACCGCGGTTCAACCCTGTCGCTGCCCAGAGTGTCTGGCTCCGAAGTATAAAGGAATTCTTCGGTATCTACCAGATTCATTTGCACAATATCAATATACTTGATTACCGGATCCGCCTGGGATAATTCCTTTTCCTGAGGAGTACTTCCGTGGAACTGGTAATACAATATGAGCCGTTGTCCGTTTATAGGTTCTAATTCTTTGATAGAGGCATGGTTCTTTGGACAAAACAGCAGGGTGTCATCGGTAATGAAGTAATAAGGATACTTGTCGCCTGCCGGCAATTCGTAATCGGTCGATATGGTTGCCCAGGTAATATGGGTTTCATCTCCGGAATTCAACCAGCCTTTGCAGGAAGAGGTGAAAATGAACAGGGCTGCCGCAGTAAATAAAT
>LUZA01000053.1 GCA_001603455.1 Bacteroidales bacterium Bact_09
GATCAGCCGCGAAGAGATTATACGGCTTAAGGAGCAGCGATGCCATTCCGAAAACTGGGACAAAATATGGGTTGATCCTGATTTCAGACCGGAAAGGGTATGGGATACGGCTTTTTCCGGAGATATCCGCTTGGGCGTCTTTGAAACAAAAAAGGAACTTCTTTCCGGAATAAAAATTCAATCAGGGATCTGCAACGCTAAACTCCACAACGTATCCGTTGGGGACAATACTTGTATAGAAAACATCCACAGTTACATAGCCAACTATAATATTGGATCGGGCTGTATTATTGAAAATATAGATAAAATATATACAGAAGGCATTTCTTCTTTCGGAAATGGAGTGGAAGTGTCAGTCCTGAACGAAATGGGCGGCAGGGAAGTTCCCATAAACAATAAACTTACAGCACATTTTGCTTATATCCTTGCTTTGTACCGTCACAAAACAGAACTGGTTAAAAGGATGCGGGAACTGGTGCGTGTTTACGCAGCAAAAATTGCCTCTGACAGAGGAACAATCGGCGATCATGTAATCATCAGCCATTCCGGAACCTTAAAAAATGTAGCTATAGGGGATTGTACCACTATTGAAGGGACTTCTTCTCTGGTCAACGGAAGCATAAACGGAAATGCATACGATCCTGTGTACATCGGGTATGGAGTAAACTGTGAAGATTTTATCATATCCTCAGGAGCAAAAGTTGAAAGCGGTGTTAATATCAGAAATTGTTTTGTGGGGCAGGGGACCATACTTGGAAAAGCCTACTCAGCCAACGATTCGCTATTCTTCAGCAACTGTTTTGGAGAAAACGGAGAAGCTTGTTCAGTATTCGCAGGACCTTATACCGTAAGCCATCACAAATCAACCCTTCTTATAGCCGGGATGTTCTCTTTTATGAATGCCGGATCGGGATCCAACCAGTCTAACCATATGTACAAACTGGGCCCCATCCACCAGGGTATCATGGAACGAGGCTCCAAGACAACTTCTGATTCCTATATACTCTGGCCTTCACGCATAGGGGCATTTTCACTGGTAATGGGCAGGCATGTGAACAATACCGATACCAGTTCACTCCCCTTTTCTTACCTGATAGAACAGGATAACACAACATACCTGATCCCCGGTGTCAATCTCAAAAGTGTAGGGACTATACGTGACGTTCAGAAATGGCCAAAACGTGATCTGAGAAAGGATCCCGTTAAGCTGGACCAGATCAATTACAACCTACTGAGCCCGTATACGATACAAAAAATGCTCAATGGCAGGGCTATTCTCCAGGAATTGATGAGGGTATCCGGAGAAACGACGGATGTTTTTTCTTATAAAAGTACCAAAATTAACAACACATCACTGGTAAACGGGATCCGGTATTACGAGATCGCTATCAAAAAATTTCTGGGCAATTCCATCATCAAACGGCTTGAAAATAAACAATTCGGATCCATTGAAGAGATCCGGGACCGTCTGCGGCCCGATACGGCCATCGGCCTGGGAGAATGGCTGGATATATCGGGACTGATAGCTCCCAGATCAGAAATAGATAAACTGATCCACGGTATAGAAACTCACGAAATAAGCAAGATAACCGATATCAACAAATTTGTTGAAGAATTGCACAGAAACTATTATTATTACGAATGGACCTGGGCTTATTCCAAGATTAAAGAGTTTTATGGTATTGATCCGGAAGATATTACCATAAATCAAATCAGGGAGATAGTCAAAGAATGGGAAGATGCCGTCGTCGGTCTTGACAGGATGCTATATGAAGATGCCCGTAAGGAGTTTTCTTTAAGTTCCATGACAGGTTTTGGGGCTGATGGAAATATGGATGAATGCCGGCTGGATTTTGAGCAAGTTAGGGGTGCATTCGAAAACAACCCGTTTGTAGCTGCCGTATTAAAACATATTGAAGACAAAACAGCTCTTGGCCAGGAACTAATCATCAGATTGAGTGCGTTGCACAGCTCCTCACGCTTTTGTTCCAAATGAAGCTTGGTGCGCAACTTTAATTCGATATTTTTCGTAACAGCTGATTAACAACTCCTTGCATTTTCATCTCCGGATTCTTGCGCACCAGAAGCGGTCTGGTGCGCCATTGTCGCAAGAAGAAGTAGTAGTTTTTTCATAAATTAAATATTTGAGAAATTATTTCACAGATTTGGTAATTGGTAGATTTGGTATTTCGCAGATACGGTAATACACAGATATGATATAAGGTATATAGCAGTCGTTTACAAAAATAAGCTTTGTGAATCTGCAAAAAGCAGGGACAACCGCTGAACGCTCAGAGATCCATCAATTGGGGGTGTCATGCCATATTTCTTATTCCATATTATCCGTCTTGGGGCGAAGGACCAGGAGTTGGAGGCAAAGGGCTATAAAGACTACGATGGCAAGGTAGGCAAAGCCGGAGCCCAGGCTGTCCCGGTCGGTCCATTGGCCTAAGACTTTGGTGATAAAGGCACCGGCAAAGACGCCGGTCATGTTCATTAGGCCATAGGCGGTGGCGCGTTGTTTGGCGGGAACAAATTGACACAGGATGGGCATGTTGTTGGCATCGAACATGCCGTAACCTATACCAAAACAAAGGCCGGCTCCCACTACACTTACCATATTTGACTCCAACCCTAAAAGAATCAATGCGGGGACGGTCAGACCCAGTCCGATGGCCCCCGTATACACCCGGCCTTTGATATTCCGTTTGACCCATCGATCGGAGAGAATCCCGCCAAAGATGACCCCTACAAACGATGAAATGGCAATGGTTATTGTAGAAATGGGTCCCACCTGCGACATGGGAATGTGCAACGTCTGTGCAAACAGCGTAGGCAGCCAGCTCTTGGTGGCCCAACCGGGCAATGAAGGCGCGGCAAAATAGAACAGGATGACCCAGAAAACTACATTGGTGAACAGCATTCCAAAACTCTTGAGAATGGATTCGCGCGACTTCGCACCGGTAGCCTCGGCCTTCACCCGCACAGTCTCGGGCCGCTTCTCATGCAGCAGCAGCGCCAGCAGGGCCGCATATGCCATACCCACCACCCCAAACCAATGGAAGGTGCTCTGCCAGGAATAGGCGGCTGCCACGGTAGCGCCAAAGCCACCGACTGCCTGGCCCATATACAGACCGGTCATGTGAATGCCCACGGCCAGACTCTTGGATTTGCCTGTATGGTAATCGGCGATCAACGACAAACCGGCCGGAATATACAACGCCTCGCTCACGCCCATAAAGGCCCGCAACACCATCAACTGGTTAAAGTTATCGGCATAACCCATCAGAAACGTCACCAACGACCAGACAAACAAACTGGCAATAATCAGCCACTTTCGGCTGATCCTGTCGGCGATGGCCCCGGCCATGGGGCTCAACAAGCCGTATATCCATAAAAAGATGGCCATGAGCCTTCCAAAATTCACCGCCAACTCCAATTCCGCAATATCTGCCTGCATAGCCTCCTGCATGGTAGAAAGCATTTGCCTGTCCATGTAATTGAGCAGGGCCACTACCCACAGCAGCCCCACAACAATCCACGGATATGATTTTCGATTCTTGAGCATCGTTTAGATTCTGATTTTTTGAATATCGGGCGTCCGAATGCCAGGCTTGAGTTCTCCATGGATCCAATACAAGCGCCGTTCCGACTTTTTCACCAGAATGGCGCCGGCCCTGGCCCAAGCTTCATCGCTCCCCAACACCGTCCATTGGTTGCGGGTTATATCATATTGCAGCAGCCGGGGATTGAATTGATACCACTGCGGTATATGTTTCATGTAATCAGTTCCATAAAGGCCGTTCAAAGCATTCAGGAAAATGTCTTTGTGCACGCCCCCGGCTACCACCAACAGGCTGTCGCCTATAGGCACCCCGTAGCCACCGCCCACAGATACGGGCTGCCCCGTTTCATCCACCGGCGCCGCCACAGGGGCCCATTGCCCTGAAAGCGGGTCAAAGCAAAGCGCATCTAAAGAGAGGTTGGCCGAGGCGCTATCGCGCTTGGGGCAAAAGCCACCAATCAAGAACAGGCGGCCCCCCTGGGCCACGCATACCGATTGGAGGCGAGGCGGACCCGGATAGGACGGCTCCTGCTGCCAAACAGCCTGAGCATTGGCCAGATCCAAAGAAAAAACCTGGTTGGAAGGAACCCCATTCTGGTTCCCTCCCACCAGGTACCATTTGTTTTGGCATACAGCCCCCGACATGTTATCCATGGTCACCGGCAGCGACGCCATAGGAGTTGCCTCCAGATGGGCCTTTGTAAGTGTCAATCCATATACGGAGTTCAAGGAGCCGTTCTGGTTACAACCTCCGGCGCAAAAGAACTGGCGGCCATAAGAGACTGCCACCCCATACGCCACAGGTTCCGGCAAGGTTCCCAACCGCCAGCCATCCAGGGTAAAGACGTCCTGATAAAAGACCTTCTTCCCTCCATCGGCCGCCGGCACATCCGGAAAATTGCCAATCTGATCAACCTGTTCAATCCGGATACCATTGTCATTGGCGGCCTGCTGGCCCGCACAGAAGATTACCTGCTGCTTCCCGTAAAAGGAGCTGTTAAAAAGCACTCACTCAACATCATGAGCAAAGACACCCACATTGTGCTCTCCAAGATCAAAGAAAAAGCAGGCGTCATGGGAGCTTGTCTGACGGCTCGAGACAGAAATTATTAAAACTTCCAGAGTCGGTCTGGAAACAAAAAACCCCTGACCTTTGCGGGTCAGGGGTTCGTTTAAGGGCGGCGGCTACCTACTC
>LUZA01000054.1 GCA_001603455.1 Bacteroidales bacterium Bact_09
CTTTTTTAGCATTATACTGTTCCCAAAATTCATCAATGGTTAAGTTGTTCAGTGCTGAGAACCTTCTTTTATGATTATACCAGGATTCAATATATTCAAAAACATCCAGGCGCATCTGTTCTCTGGTTTTGAGTTTTGTTCCATAAATCAACTCAGATTTGAAGGTTTTGAAAAAGCTTTCAGCAACCGCGTTATCCCAGCAATTGCCTTTACGACTCATACTCTGTTCGGCTTTCAAAGATTTCAACAAATTGACGGTTTGTTTACAAGCGTATTGAATTCCTCTGTCCGAATGGAAAATCATTCCTTCCGTAAAAGGCCTGTTTTTGTTGGCCATCCGGATAGCCGGGATGATGGTTCCCTTTGCGCTCATAGTATCACTCATGGACCAACCAACCAATTTCCGGTCAAAAAGATCCAGTACGCAGGTCATATACAGAAACCCATCACTACACGGAATATAAGTCAGATCAGAGACACACGCTTTTACAGGCTCATCCCGGTTAAAATCCCTGTTCAGCAAATTTGGAGCAACCTTATAATCGTGAGAGGAATCCGTGGTTACTTTGAAGCGCCTGGAAAGCTTGCTACGCAAACCCATTTGTCTCATATGACTGGCTACTGTGGCTCTGGAAACGGGGGTTCCCGAAGCTTGCAAATCTTTGGCAAGCCGTGGGCTGCCATTGCGTCCTTTGGCCGCAAAATACGCTTCTTCAATCTTTTTGTCCAGTTCCATATAATTACGTTTGCGTTTACCCTCAGGCTCTTTAAGCCAACGGTAATAAGAGCTTCGAGATACTTGCAATACTTTACACATCACCTCAATCGTCCATTGTTTCGAGTTGTACTCCTTTATAAACTGAAAAATCAACGACCGCTCTTGGAGATGATGCTCAATGCTTTTTTTAATATATCACGTTCTATTTCTGCCTCATTGAGACGTCTTTCCAACTCCGTGATTCTCCTGGTATCTTCATTTATTGTCTGGATTCCTGGTCCCGGAAAACTTGAAGCCCCCTTTTCTTTATACTCCTTTCGCCATCGATACAATAGAAAAGGCGCTATACCCAATTCCTGGGCAAGTTCAGATACGTTCTTGCGCTCTAAACTTAATTTGACCGCATTCTCTTTGAATGCTTTGCCGTAATGTGTTCTTTGTTTTCTCATGTTACACAAAATTAAACTTTTATGCTTAACTCCGTGTCCCATCTAAGTTAGTAACTCCACTTCAGGGTTTGTATAAAAGATTTCCCGCAGGAAAGGGAACTTTCACCGCCCTGAAGGAT
>LUZA01000055.1 GCA_001603455.1 Bacteroidales bacterium Bact_09
GATCAGATAGGCTCACTTACCGGCCAGCTGGGCCGGCTGGGCGGTATTCAGGTTAAGTCGGTATTATTGAAGAATATATAAAAATGAAAAAATTTACCATTACTTTGGCCGCAGCCTTATCACTGGCTGTATTTTTTCCATTCACTGCTTACGGGCAGGAAAAGACAGACACACTTCCGGTTCCGCTGGGTGAGATTGTAGTCACCAGTTTGCGGATCAACCGGCAGGTCAGGAACCTGCCGGCTTCGATGGTTGTGGTGGATTCATCTGCCTATCAGAGACGGTCGGCTTTTACCATATCCAACGTCCTGGAAGAAGAACCCGGCGTTTCCAGGGGAGGCGACGGAGTCTGGGCCACGAACATCAATGTCCGTGGGTTTAACGAAGACAGGCTGGTCATTCTGGTAGACGGGAACCGGGTTGAAACGGCTACCGATCTGACGGCTTCGCTCAGCATGATAGATGTTAACGATATAGAAAGGGTTGAAGTCATCAAGGGTGCACAATCTTCACTTTACGGAACCGGGGCTATGGGAGGGATTGTGAACATCATAACCAAACAAGGTCATTTTGCGCCCAAACCATACGTTTCAGGAAACGTCATATCCGGTTTTGCCTCGGTTAACAGGTTGTTTTCCAACCATGCCTCGGTTAGTGCCGGTTCCCGGAAATGGTTCCTCAATCTGGGAGGGACTTACGCAAAGGCCGGCAATCTACGCACTCCCGACGGCATACTGCCGAACAGCCAGTTTACCACGAACAACATCTCGGCAAAATTTGGAGTCAAACCGTTTGCCAATCATTTGTTTAAAGTGCAATACCAGCGTAACTGGTCTACAGACGTAGGGATCCCCGGGGGCGATGCATTTCCGGGGCCGGCCAAAGCTACCTATACCGATATAGGACGGCATTTGCTTTCGGCAAGTTACCAGATATCCAATATTACTGAAAAGTGGTCTTCCCTTGAACTTAGATATTTCACGCAGTACATAATCAGAGACGTGGAGATGGAACCGAACATGGTGACCCGGACAACCCTGCCTAACGGGAATATCCAACGCACTACTCCGGAGATCTTTTATCCCATGGGAAAACACTTGACAAACGGAGTACAATTACAAGGGACCTGGGATTTGTCAGAAAGGAATGTGCTGATAGCCGGAATTGATGTCTGGGCACGCAAACTTAGCACCAGCAGGGAAAAGCATATCAGGATAGATATACTGAATCCTGCCGGGGATATTGTTAAAACCAATAATGTAGTAAGGGGCGAAACGCCTATTCCTGAATCATCTTTTGGCAGTGCGGGTCTGTTTTTTCAGAATGAAACACGTCTCCTGGATAACAGACTGACCATGATCCTGGGAGGCCGGTTTGACGGGATAAGGATCAACAATGAACAGGGAATGGATGTGGATTACATCATTATGAACGGGAAACGGAACGACAATCCTCCCAACCAGCGCATTACTTTTGAGGCTGGAACGGAATACAGCCTGTCATGGAGCGCCAATGCAGGTTTTTTGTATAAATTGTTCAAAGATGTAGATTTGTCCCTTAATCTGGCCAGGGCGTTCAGGGCTCCTTCATTGGAAGAGAGGTTCAAATATATTGATCTGGGTAATTTTGTACGCCTGGGCGATCCTGCCCTGAAACCGGAAAAATCTTATTCGGCAGATCTGGGTGTCAGGGTATGGAAATCAAAATTCAATCTACAGGCAGGGATTTTTATGAACCGGCTGAACAATATGATAGTGGAAACACCGGGTGAATTCATTTTCAGGCTTACTGCAGATTCAAAGCCAGAAACGATACCCGCACTGATCAACGCAAATGTCAGAAAAGCCTTACTTTACGGGATAGACTTTAAGTTTGCCTGCAATTTCAACAGGGATTTTGTGTTCTTTGCATCAGGAGCTTATGTACGTGGGATGGCCCTGGAAACAGAAGGGGACCTTCCGCTGATCCCCCCCCTGAATGGTCGTGCCGGAATCCGCTATACATACCCCAGGCTGGGTTCTGTTGAATTTTCGGTATTTGGTGCTACAAAGCAGGATAAGATAGCCGAAGGAGAAAAGGAAACACCAGGGTATTACCGTTTAGATGCCACACTCAATTCCAAGGTCATTGATTTGCGATTTGTCAGGCTCCAGGTATTTGCGGGTGTTGACAACATGACCAACAACCGATATACAAACCACCTTTCGACCAACCGCGGGGATATTAGCGTAGAACCGGGACGTAACTTTTTTGTAAGGCTGAAACTATCCTTCTGATCCTTTTCCTATCTTCATAGGTTCGGATTCGGACCATGAAGGTGCTAAAGAAAATTATAGGTTTTATTGCAGTCCTGTTCAAAACACTTGATACACTGAGGAACCATACAGATATATATGTTCTGGATAGTTATTCAGGTCTGGAATATGATTACGACTGGATAACGGAAGATACATCGGCTGTTTTTTGTTCCGAATTATTGTATCATTCACTGAAAGCCATTTCTTTTTACGGAATTCTTTAAAAACGGTTGTATTTACTATCTTTGCAGCCAGGAACTAAAAAAAATAACACCCTGATGGACGAAGGCCCTGATAATTGTAAAAAGTTAATATCACTGTAAGGAGCCTGATGTCTCCTTATGGTATAAGGTTTTAAGGAGACAGCATTATGGTTACATTCTCAGCCGGGATCCGGCAATTAATAGAAAATAAAGACTGGAAATCTCTTAAATACAGCTTGAACGAAATGGATCCCATTCAGGCTGCCGAGATTATTGAAGAAACCCCGGAAGCCAATGACATCATCCTGTTCAGACTGCTTGGGCGGCAATTGGCTAAAGAAACATTTCACCTGCTTTCTTATGAGAAGCAAGAACAGATCATAGAAGGACTGGCCAGGAATGTCAGAAAATTGTCTGAATTGCTTAATGATATTGAGCCTGACGACAGGACGGCATTTTTTGAAGAATTGCCCGGAAAAATCTGCCAGCGGCTGATCCAGTTCCTTTCTCCCGAAGAACGTAACATTACCATCCAGCTGCTTGGATACCCCGAGGACAGTATAGGACGTCTTATGAC
The DNA here is from genome assembly GCA_001603455.1 of Bacteroidales bacterium Bact_09. Classification (GTDB taxonomy): domain Bacteria; phylum Bacteroidota; class Bacteroidia; order Bacteroidales; family UBA932; genus DMER64. Next base: position 3,078 of record LUZA01000055.1, read on the forward strand.
CCCCGAATATGTTGCTGTCAAACCGAACGATACCGTACAGCATGCCTTTGAGCATATTAGGATGTACGGAAAGGATTCTGAAACACTTAACGTAATTTATATAGTTGATAAACAGTGGAAATTGATTGACGATATCAGGATAAAAGAACTCATATTGGCCTCGCCGGAGCAGAAGATCTCTGAATTGATGGATTCCCGGTTTGTGGCATTGCATGTAATGGATGACCAGGAGACGGCTGTAAAAACCTTTCAGGATTACGACCGGGTGGCCCTTCCTGTTGTCAACAATGAAGGGATTCTGTTGGGTATTGTAACCATTGATGACATCATGGACGTAGTTGAAGAAGAGACAACGGAAGACTTCCATAAGTTTGGATCTTTTCAACAGTCAATATCCAATCCGCTCAAAGAGAGGGTCTTACAATTATATAAAAACAGAATAGTCTGGCTATTCGCCCTGGTCTTTATGAACATTTTTTCAGGAGCGGCCATTTCAAGTTTTGAATCTATTATTCAATCGGTTGTTTCTTTGGTGTTCTTTCTTCCTTTACTTATAGACAGCGGGGGAAATGCCGGCTCACAGTCAGCCACCCTCATGATCCGTGCACTTGCCACCGGGGATGTGAAACTTTCTGATTGGTATAAATTGATCGGAAAAGAGTTGATCGTTTCTTTTATGCTTGGAGTGACCATGGCTGCCGGAGTGGCAGTGATAGCAAGTTTTAGAGCACCCGAAATAATTGCGGTTGTTGCCATTTCGATGGTTCTAATAGTAATAAGCGGAAGTCTGATTGGTATGCTTTTGCCGTTTGTTTTTACAAAACTTAAACTTGATCCAGCTACAGCCAGCGCTCCGCTAATCACGTCGATTTCTGACATTTTCGGTGTATTGATCTATTTTTCGGTAGCTGTACGCTTTATGGGATAGATACTACGGAAGATTTAAACTTTTTCTTTCACTTCTATAGCCCTGTCCCGGACCGGGTACGGACAGCATAGACTGGAAAAGGATGGCAAGTTTATCCTGTTGTTCGGGGGAAAGTACGCTTTGCATATTAAAATAGTAATCAAAAGTCAGAATTTTCAGTTCTTTATGCTTTTGCCCCAGAATCCCGGCCAACTCCTCCAGTTTTTTCCGGTCAGGATGTACTGCTTTCAACTCCCTTGCCATGCGGTTACGGATACCGTTCATAGATGCCATTGTTTTATTGGCAGACCGGTTATATGAGCGGCGAAATTCCCTGAATTGCGTTTGTTGCATATCATCCAAATTCAATTCAGCGGCAATGAAACTGCCAAACTGACGGGGAGGTATATCTATCGATTGCTCCGTTTCCTGCAGATCCCGTTTTAAGTGTGAGTGGTATGTGACAATGACGGCAATATTAGTCCCTATCAGAAAAACCACCAGGATGACCAAAGCCGTTTTTGAAAATTTAAGCATAATCCCATCTTTTAAAAATCTTCTTCCAGGAGCAGGTTTTCCATATTTTCAATTTGATTGTCATGGAACAGATAAGCAATTTCATACTCTTGCCGGGAGGTCGGTTTGGAAGGCCCGATGATCAGTTGTCCGAGCAGTATTCCCGAAAATAAACCAATAATCAGTGCTGCTGCAATAAACAAAGGTTTCGGTATCCTGCTTTTTTCTTTTTCCATGTATTCCAGACGTCCCTGAAGATGTGTAAAGAGAAATGGGTTCACCTGAACGGTTTTCTCTTTATCCAGCAGAGAGAGAGTTTCCCGCAGGTACTCCATTTTTTCCCTGCATCCGGGACATAAATCCAAATGAGAAGCAACCGCCTCTGCTTCTTGATTTGGGAGATTGTTTTCCAAAAAGAAGATCAGTTTCCTCTCCGTTGATTTGCAGTTCATTTTCTGTTATTTTGTATGTTTGACACATCAAAACGAAAAAACTTGCGCTATTTAAAATGCGACAGCACAAGTATTTTCCGATTGTCGTGTCAAATATATTGTTTTTTACAGATTTTGGACACAAATATAACAGACAGGTTAAAAAAGCGCGAGGAGGCTGCATTCAGAGAACTGATTGAAGAATATGGTCAATTGGTATTCAGAACCTGTATGGGTATATTACACGACCGCCAGGATGCCGATGATGTGACGCAGGAAGTATTTATTGAAGTGTTCCGGTCTGTTGACAGATTTCGTGCCGATGCCAGGATTTCTACCTGGTTGTACAGAATTGCTCTCAACAAATCACTTAATTATCTGAGGGATAACCGCAGGCATAGAGATTCCCTGGTATCCCGGGAAGCAACTGCGGCCGGTTTGTCAGCAGCCGTGTCCGGGGAAGGACCGCTGGAAACATTACAAGCGAAAGAAAGAAAAGAAATTCTGGAACGGACGCTGAGTTCCCTCCCTGAAAAACAAAAAAAAGCTTTTGTCCTTAGCAAGTACGAAGATCTTTCTTACAAACAGATCAGCGAAGTCATGAAACTGTCCGTTTCATCGGTAGAGTCTCTGATATTCAGGGCAAAAAAAAATTTACAAAAAAAGCTTTTAGATTGTTACGGTAAATCCTGCTGAAAAAATTCCTTATCCTGTGCAAGTTTTCAGGGCAAGTTCGTGTCCAATGGGCAAATTAACATTAAAAAATTCAGAAAAATGAAAACAAAGACTTTTTTGATCACTGCTTTAATGATGATGACATCATTGACAATTTTTGCCCAGGGAGGAAAAGGAAACAGGAATGCTGCTTATAGCGATCGCTCGACATGCATACACGTAATTCCGGATCTTACACAAGAGCAGATCCGGCAGATCACAACACTGGAATCTGTTCATAAAGCACAAATGGACCAACTCAGGAATGAACGCCGTTCTACAAGGGATCTGATGGTAAAGGCAGACGTTCGTGCTAAAATGATCAGTGCCCGGGATACACACAGGGATCAGGTAAAACAATTATTAACTCCTGAACAGCAAAGGGTATATGAAACGTTGCCTTACAAAGGTTATGAAGGGCAGTATCTTGGCAACCGTTTCCGCAGCAACAGAAATTTCCGCCGCTGATAAAAATTTTGCCATAACCATAAAAACACATATCTTTGCGGACCTTTTCTCGAGAAGATAAGGAAGTTAACACAATTCATTAACTTAAAAATCAGATTTATGGCAGTAAAAATTCGTCTTGCACGCCATGGCAAAAAGAACTATGCTTATTTTCACATTGTAGTTGCCGATTCCCGCGCTCCCCGTGATGGCCGTTTAATTGAAACACTAGGAACCTATGATCCTAATACCAATCCGGCAAAAATACAGCTGGATGCGGAAAGAACCCTTTACTGGCTCAATAATGGCGCACAGCCCACACTTACAACCCGCAGGCTCCTTTCCTATAAAGGGGTATTATTGAAAAAACATTTGTATGAAGGTGTGGCCAAAGGCGCTTTGACACAGGAACAGGCAGATGCAAAATGGGATGCCTGGATGCAGGAAAAAGAAGCCAAAGTTGTCGCAAAGAAAAGCAAGCTTGAGCAGGAGTCACGTACAGAAATGAATCAACGCCTGGAGGCAGAAACCAAGATTAATAAAGAGCGTGCAGCCGCATTATTGACAAAACGTGAAGAAGCAGCTGCCCGGTTGGCAGCTGCAGCAGCTGCTGCTGCTGCGAAAGCAGAAGAGACCATCGCCGAAATTGAAGGAACAGCGGGTCCGGAAGTAGAAGAAGAAAAGGACCAGGCGGCAACAGAATAATAACATGGGAAATAAGGAAAGGTTTCTGCCACTGGCAACGGTGAGAAAAACCTTCGGAAAGGGAGGGGAACTTATTTTAAAGTTCTGCCCGGAAGTTCCCCAACATATTATTGATCAGTTAAATACAAAAGAGCCGGTATTCATTCAGGTGGATGGGATATCGGTTCCTTTTTATTTAATATTTGTTAAATTACGCGGAAACGATCAGGCACTGATCCGTTTTGAAAATTATTTATCCGAAAATCTGGCAGCCGAATGGGTAGGAAAGACCGTCCTGTACAAAGCAGGGGGAGAAGAATTCCCGAGCGGGGGATCCCGTCTGGTCGGATACACATTCAAAGCAAAAAGTAGCGGAGGGAAAAAGTGTAAAGGAACCATTTCCGGATTCTTTGATTATCCGGGAAATCCCTGCCTGGAGCTGGAGTTCAGCGATGGGCGGATTCTGCTACCCTTCCATGAAGATTTCATAAACAAGATTGATGACAGGCGCAGGTCTATAGATCTGTTTCTGCCCGAAGGTATTTAAGGATCATGCTACAGGCGGTATTGTCCACATTCCCCATGTTTGTTTGTCTTTTTTGGTTCATTACAATAATTATGGACAAAAAGAAAGTAACAAAAGCAAGGAAGTTGCTGGCGGTCTTTATGTTCGCCTCTTTCCTCGTATTTTTCTCTCACGCCTATTATTTCAACAGAGGTACAGCGTTATTCAATGTTGTTGAAAGCCTTTATTCCTTGTCTTCACTGCTTGTCTATCCCTTGTTCTTTTTATATATCGCAGAACTTACAGGGACAAGAATAACACCTGCCCGTCAACTATTGGCCGTATTGCCTTCATGCCTTCTTTTTATAATAATATTTGTAGTATTCTTTCTGATG
>LUZA01000056.1 GCA_001603455.1 Bacteroidales bacterium Bact_09
AAGGCGATGGGAGCGTGTCTCCCTCGCAAACCAAACAAAGGCTGCACTCTCTATATAGAGAACAGCCTTTTTTTATAGAATTTCTAAATTATTCCGGTCCAAATTAACGCAATCCGGGGGCCGGCATAAGCGGAATGGATAAGTGATAACAACCCCTTGTTGGAAGGGGCGGATTGCAGTAGAAAATAATAAATGAAGATCATTAAGAAGGTCATCACATTGGATGATGGCCGCACCATTGAGATCGAAACCGGGAAACTGGCCAAACAGGCCGATGGTTCCGTAGTAGTTAAAATGGGTGGCACCATGCTGCTGGCAGCAGTCACCTGTGCAAAAGAAGCAAAGCCCGATACGGACTTCATGCCTCTTTCGGTAGATTACAAAGAAAAATTTGCCGCAGCAGGAAGATACCCTGGCGGTTTTATGAAACGGGAAGGTCGCCCTTCCGATTATGAGATTCTTGTTTCACGCCTTATTGACCGGGCTCTTCGCCCTCTGTTCCCGGATGATTTCCATGCAGAAGTATTTGTAAACGTATTTCTAATATCTGCCGAAAAGCAGATCATGCCCGATGCCTTGGCCGGACTGGCAGCCTCGGCAGCTCTGGCTGTGAGTGATATCCCTTTTAACGGACCCATTTCGGAAGTCCGTGTAGGCCGTGTTAACGGGGAATTTGTCATTAATCCTTCATTCAGCCAGCTCGGTGAAGCCGATCTGGATATCATGGTCGCAGCGACTTACGACAACATCATGATGGTAGAGGGAGAGATGAAGGAAGTCAGCGAAGCGGTCATGCTGGAAGCTATTAAATTTGCCCATCAAGAGATAAAAAAACACTGCAAGGTGCAGATGGAACTGATGGAAGAAGCCGGCAAGACCGTAAAACGCGAATATTGCCACGAAGAAAACGACGAAGAATTGCGTAAAGCCGTTGAAGCTTTCTGTTATGACCGATGCTATGCCATAGCCAAATCAGGTGATGACAAACATACGCGCTCAGATGCTTTTGAAGCATTGAAAGAAGAATTCATGCAAACCATCCCTGAAGAAGAACGCGAGGCAAAGGAAGTGATGGTTGCTCGCTATTATCACGATGTGGAAAAACGGGCCATGCGCCGCATGATCCTGGATGAGGGGATCCGGCTGGACGGTCGTTCAGCCACCGATATCCGGCCCATCTGGAGCGAAGTCGATTTCCTGCCAATGGCACACGGTTCTGCCATCTTCACCCGTGGAGAGACACAATCTCTTACCACGGTAACGCTTGGCACCAAACTCGATATGAAGGAGATGGATGAGGTACTGATCCAAGGAACTGAACAATTTGTCCTTCATTATAATTTTCCTCCTTTCTCTACAGGGGAAGCCAGGCCAAGCCGGGGTGTGGGACGACGTGAAATCGGTCACGGTAACCTGGCTCATCGCGCCCTTAAAGCCATGGTCCCGGTAGGCGAGGAAAATCCCTATGCCATCCGCGTGGTATCGGATATTCTGGAATCCAACGGATCCTCTTCCATGGCGACTGTCTGTGCCGGCACACTGGCCCTGATGGATGCCGGAGTAAAGCTTAAAAAGCCCGTTTCGGGTATTGCCATGGGTCTGATCACCGATGAGGGAAACAAGAAATTTGCCATTCTATCCGATATACTGGGAGACGAAGACCACCTGGGAGATATGGATTTCAAAGTCACCGGAACACGTGACGGGATCACAGCCACCCAGATGGACATCAAAGTAGACGGACTTCCTTATGAAGTTCTGGAACAGGCTTTGGAACAGGCCCGGCAAGGAAGGATGCACATCATGGATGAAATGATGAAAACCATTTCTGAACCGCGTGCCGATTACAAACCCCACGTTCCCCGCATTATACAGATCACTATCCCTCAGGATTTTATAGGAGCTGTCATAGGAACCGGAGGCAAAGTGATTCAGGAAATACAAAAAACAACCGGAACAACCATAACCATTACTGAAGAAGGTGAATACGGAATTGTGGATATTTTTGGAGAAAACAAGGAGGGTATGGATGCCGCTCTGGCAACCATCAAAGCCATTACCACTGTCCCCGAAGTCGGAAAAGTATATACAGGCAAGGTGATCTCTATCCTGGAATTTGGAGCTTTCGTCGAGATCCTTCCGGGCAAGGAAGGTCTGTTGCATGTATCGGAACTTGACTGGAAAAAAGTCGACAAGGTGGAAGATATCGTGAAAGTAGGAGAACAGGTGACCGTTAAACTCCTGGAGATCGACGAACGGTCAGGCAAGATGCGTCTTTCCCGTAAAGCATTGATAGAGAAACCTGAAGGATATGTAGAACCCGAGCGTAAACCACGGCCGGCAAACAACGACCGTAACAACCGGGGTGGTCATTCACGGGGGAGTGACCGGGGTGGAAGCCGCGGCGGGCATGACCGCCAGGACCGGAGATCTTCGCGCAGCCGCGAGTAGCAGCTGATCAGGACTCAGATCCCGACTCTTTCCAGGGAAATGCCTTCATGATTGCCCTGATAGCCAAATAAAAAAGCAGCATGAATAGGAATATGAGCAATATTCCTATTCCTGCTATTTGGAGTGACGATATAACGGATGAATTCATGATTTGCATGTGTTAAAACAACCCGATTAATGATAGTATGATACCTCCGGCCACCACAGATCCTATCTGTCCGCCAACATTGGCACTGACAGCCGGCATTAACAGGTAATTGGTTTTATCCTCTTTCTGTCCCATGGTGTGTATTACCCTGGCCGACATGGGGAATGCAGATATACCGCAGGCCCCTATCATAGGATTGATTTTTTTGTCCCTAGGGAGGAAAATGTTCATGAGTTTGGCAAACGCCACTCCGCCAAATGTGTCAAAAATAAATGCAACAAGACCTAGGGCAATGATCATAAGTGTGTCCCAGCGTACAAAACGCTCTGCGGTCATGGTACTGGCAATGGTAATCCCCAAAAGAATGGTAACCAGGCTGGATAGCTCGTTTTGGGCAGATTGTGATAATTTATTTAACACCCCGCATTCGCGTATCAGATTGCCAAACATCAGGAACCCAATAAGAGCAAGTGAAGAAGGGGCTATAATACCAGCCAGCACCGTTACTATGATCGGGAATAAGATCAATGCGGTCCTGGAGACTTTCCTAGTATTCGATTTCATCTTGATGAGCCGTTCCTGGCGCGTTGTCATCAAGCGAATGATCGGTGGCTGAATAATGGGCACCAGGGCCATATAGGAATACGCCGCCACCGAAATGGGCCCCAGCAATTGCGGAGCCAGTTTGGATGCCACCACAATGGATGTGGGACCGTCGGCCGCTCCGATAATGCCTATCGACGCAGCCTCTTTTAAGTCAAAGCCAAAGAGGGCAGCCAGAACCATGGTCATAAATATCCCGAATTGTGCTGCAGCTCCAAAGAGCAATAAATGCGGATTATTGAAAAGTGGCGTAAAATCAATCATAGCGCCAATAGCTATAAAGATCAGCAAAGGAAATATCTCGGTAGCAATACCTCCTTCGTAAAACAAAGAAAGCACTCCCTCAACTACTTCGCCTGTTTTGCCGTCAATCTGTGTCAGTGCGGCACTGAAGGGAATATTCACAAGGATGGCCCCGAAACCCATGGGCAGCAGCAGGGTGGGTTCGTATTGTTTGGCAATCGCCAGGTAGATCAAAACAGCTCCCACGGCTATCATGATCAGATGTTGCCATGTAAAAGAAGCAAGAGCTGGAAAGAAAGATGAAAAATCCATAGATTATCTTATTTAATTTATATCAAAACTCTAGTATCCAGAACACCAGTACCTGTCTCTTATACACATCT
>LUZA01000057.1 GCA_001603455.1 Bacteroidales bacterium Bact_09
GTAAGCATCCGATAAAACCCGTTTAAAGTTATCAAATTCGACCCAACTTTGTTAGTCACTAACAAAATTTGTACGATTTTGGTGAAAGTTAGACCAACTTCAGTGAAGTTGACAGAAAGTTGTACAAGTTCTTGTAAAGTTGTACAACTATATTAAAGTTGCTTGTTTTCCTGTGATTTAGCCCACTCAGCGGGCAGCAGTTCTTCCAGGTTCCCTTTCCCGTTGCTGTAAAAGTGTATTTTTGAGAGCACATCTTCCATCCATTCAGCAGGATTTACACCGGCTGCCTTGCAGGAACCCAAGAGTGAGTAAACAACGGCAGCCCTTATGGCAGCCTCTCCATTTCCACAAAACAGGTAATTTTTTCTTCCCAAAGCCAAAGGACGTATGGCGTTTTCTATCAGGTTGTCATCAATTTTATACCTGCCGTCCAGGTGATACCTGGAAAGCTGTGGAAAGAGGCTGTAGGTATAAGCAATGGCCTTTGCCGTACGGCTTTGGGGTAGCAGTGCCTTATAATTGTCATAAAGCCATTTTTCAAAGGTTACCAGTATGGGATATGCCTTGGTACATCTTAGTTTTTTTCTTTCTTCCAATGATAATTCCTGTTCATCGGCTTCCTTCTCTATGGCATAGAGGGATTGGATCTGAAGCAACGCCTCGGTAGCCAGCTTTTTGTTCTCTTTCAGGGATTCATCAAATTTGCGCCTTGCGTGTGCCCAGCAACCCAACATCAGTTTTCCGTCAAGTTGTTCCATGTTTTGATAAACTTGATATCCATCGGTCTGAATGGCACCCTTGAAGTTATGCAACAGCACCATGGCCGTTTTCTCTGATCGGGAACCCCGGTCGTAATGGAAGAAAACTTCTCCGGTAACCGGACTGTGCACAGCCCATACGTACCCCTTGACTGCACGTTTCTTTTCATTGTCCACCACAGGCAGCGTACTCTCATCTACCTGAATGTAATCACAAGCGAGAACCCGTCGTCGAAGATGGTCATAGAGTGGTTTGAGCAGCTCACAGCTCTGGGAGAACCAGTCTCCCACCGTCGAAGAGCTGATATGCACTCCCAAATTAGCAAACCGGGCAATTTGTCGGTGGAAAGGTATATGGTAAAGGTACTTTTGGATGATAATCTCTGTCAAAAGGGATGTGTCTGCCATGCATTTATGCAAGGGAGCCGGGGGCAGTGGGGCTATAAGCACGGTGGAAGACTCATTTTCTCCATTAATCCGGTCTGATTGGTTTTTAAGAACGTATTTTCTGCGGATCGTCTTCTTGATGTAGAACTCAGCCGGTTTGAGAGCCAGTCGGCTGGTCTCCTCAGAACCTATGCAAACATATTCCTGGTCGTTAATGCCTTCAGGATCAATGATAGTCTCTTCTACACGAAGACCTTCCAGGGAGATATCTTTACGCGGGGTACGTGGCTTGTTAACGGTGATGGTTCTGGTAATCAGCTCCTGTTCCTGTTGTGCTGCTTTTTCCAACTCTGCCTTCTCCCGGTCACTCAGTGGCTCTCCAAAGATATCAAGCTGACGCACATGGGGATCTGTGGATATGAACCGTTCACTCTTTTTGCCAAAAATGATTTTGCGAAGACGGTCAATCTCGAATTCCAGCTTTGAAATGACGGCTTCTTTTGCGGATAATTGGTCGCGAAGAGAAGCGATCTCATCAACCAACTTTTGTACTTCGGAAAGACTTGCCTGTGGAGCCATTTAATGCTGTAATTATCTGATACAAAGATAGTAACAAGATCTTAAACGGCCAAATATTTTGAGTTTTTATTGTTAATAATTTACTCTTTTTAAACGCTTTAACCGCGCTCCCGGATCCGATACGATTCCCTCTACCATCATCACCAGGTCTACCCATGTCATCGTGATGGATCCTTGTTGAGAGTTGCCTGAAGGAACACGAAAACGACCTTCTTCCAGAAGCTTTGAGTAGATCACCAGACCGCCCGGTTCCATATGAAGCAGTTTTACACGGTTCCTTGCCTTGTTCACAAAGATGAACACATCTCCATCTCGGACATTAAGACCCATATGGTTGGTGACAAGACCGCTCAGGGTATGGTAACTTTTGCGCATATCGGTAGGTTCACTGTAGAGAAGGTACCGCATGCTGTCATTC
>LUZA01000058.1 GCA_001603455.1 Bacteroidales bacterium Bact_09
TAGATATGCCGCAAATCTAATGGCAGACCACTTCCAGCACAACAGGAAATCGGTGAATATAGAGATAAACCCGACGAACGGACCCTTTTTTTGGTTAAAAGGCAATCCCCATAGCTTGGCAGATCTTTTTGGGAATATCTGTGTTGTCCATCCTGCCCGAAAAAAGTTCACTTTTTACGCCCATAGCATATACGGGAACGGGGATCCCCGTGTGTGATGAAGTAGTCCATCCTATCCGGGCTTTTTGATTCATTTCCCCTATCAGATCTGCTTTCTCTCTGTCTCCTCTTTGCAGCAGCACATCTTTAGACGCAGTCTGTTCTGCTATTTGGTCAAAATGCATGGTGTACTGACTTTCCCTCCCCAGGGATAGTCCCCCGGTTTCATGATCTGCAGTTACAATTATAAGAGTTTCCTGAGGATGTTTGACAGCAAAATCCATAGCTACCTGAACGGCCCGGTCCAGATCTATCGTTTCCAGGATAGAGGTTTTCGCATCATTGGAATGACAAGCCCAATCAATCCGGCCACTCTCACTCATCAGGAAAAAGCCTTTTTCATTTTCCAAAAAATCAATGGCAGCAGTAACAACGTCGGCATGTGTCATGTCGCCCTCTTTCCGGTCAATGGCATATGGCAGTGCTTCCAGGTAATTTCTTCCCTTATCCTGGAGTAGTACCATCTTTTCAGCGTCACGGGACCTGTTAAATTCTTCCATACCGTAAACAAGGGTGTATCCGGCATCTTCTATCAGGGTTATAATTGAAACCTGATCCTTGTTCCTCCCTTCCGGCTGAATAAATCCGCCGCCTCCGAAAAAGTCAAATCCGGTACCGGGCAATTGTACGGCAATATTGTAGTAATCATTCCGTGATGTGGCATTGGCATAAAAAGCCCCGGGAGTAGCATGATCCAGGGTAACGGTCGACGATACGCCGACTTTAAATCCTGCTTCTTTGATTTTGTAAGTAATGGCTTCTATACAGACCGTATCGGGGGTAACCCCCAGCATTCCATTATTGGTTTTTGTTCCTGTGGCCAGTGCAGTTCCTGCTGCCGAGGAACATGTAATGATATTACTGGCACTGTATGTGGTAGCCATTCCCAATACTGGGAATGTAGTAAAATTCAGTGCCCGGGACCCGATTTCTCCATTGGATCCGGCCAGGTAGGCTTCCGTGAGGGCAACCTGGGCCAATCCCATACCGTCCCCAATAAAGTAAAATACATATTTTGCCTGTGGTTCAGATGGCTGACAACTTATTAAAGCCACAAACGCCAGAATAGTAAAAAAACGTTTCATGCTTATAGAATTTTGTTAAAGTACAAAGATAAAAAAAAAGCCGCAGGGTAGATTGCGGCTTTTTTGTCATACATAGTTCTCAGAAATTATGTTGTTCTGATTTCCGGCGGGTCGAGTACATGATCCTCAGTGCAGAACAACGTCGGAGTTCCTGTTTCACATCCGTGATAATACCCATACGGACATTTTCGTCAACTTTCAGAGATACCGTCATCAAGGGACGGTCAGCTTCTGACATGGATTCACGCGAAGCAGCGATGAAGTCACGGATATCATCAATGGTGCTGAACGAATCGTTCAGCTGTATTCTGGCTTCAGTACCGTATTGGGACTGTAAAGCCGGAATAGGGGTTCCAATGTTGATATAGCTTGCCAGGTCCTTCCGATCAAGCTTGGCGATTTCGGTTGCTTCCGGAAGCTTAATAGTCACAACGCGTTCCGTCTGACGGAAACTTACAGAAATCATAAAGAAGAATAACAACATGAATACAATGTCCGGAAGTGAGGCAGTATTCAGGGGTTTAAGTTCCTTCCCGGTTTTGGTTTTAAATTTTGCCATAGTTGTTTCCTCCTATCTTCTTCTGCTTTTAACTTCTCTCGGTTCTCTTTCGGAAAGGCTCATAGGAACGGCATCTCTTACGATCCGTTGCTGATCCTCTTCCAGGGAATTGTATTTTTTTCCAAAGTGTCGCATAGCAAATTCGTCGCGAACTTCATTGAATGCTTTTACCAGTTCGTTTTGAACTTGTATGTAAGCATTGTAAGAAGTGCCGCGGTCATTCTGCAGGGATACGACAGCACGGGATACCATAACTGCACCAAAGCCTTCGATGTCCTTTTCACGCTTTTCGGGCAGATCGGGCAGATTCGCCGGATTGGTAAGGAATTCCTTGACTTTGTCTTTGAGCATGGAGATATGCATTTCTTGTCCTCCTGCGAACAATCGGTCGCTACTATTAATCAGTACCACCATAATGTTACGTTTATTGATCTGCTCAACTTCGGCCTGTTGATTTTCATCAGGCATAGGTGGCAGACGGCGCTGTATACCGGTTTCTACGTCCATTGTGGTGGTTACCAGAAAGAATATAAGCAGCAGGAAAGCGATATCTGCCATTGAGCCTGCATTAATGTCACCTGCTGGTCTTGCCATAATAATTAAAGTTTACTGGATTAGTTTTTTTTCAGGGCATTATAGACAGAACCACCAATAATGGCAATGGCTGAAAATGCAATAAGGATATAGGTCATATACAGGGCCGTATCGGTAATTTTTACCACAGATCCCTCCTTAACCTCACCGGTTGCCATCGTTACGGGCGTCCCCGGTGCCAGCAAGTAAGAGCCTCCAACCAGCACTATGGCGATGACCAGGACCATCAACAGGGATTTCACCCTAACTGTCCTCTGCCTGAATGTGAGTATTGGCAGCAGGATGATCAGTAAAACGGACAGCCCGATCATAACATAAGCCCAATTTAAATAGGTGTAGGTCCACGCATCCAGATTATCACCTTTTATGTTGATCATATACAACACGGTAAGGATAATACTGATTGCAAAGAGCACCCAAACTGTTATCTTTGAAATTTTCTTCATTGTAAGTTCTTATTTTTCGTGTTTTACCAAAATGTCAATCATTGCGATGGAAGCATCTTCCATTTTAACGACAATGCCGTCAATTTTGGCGATCAGATAGTTGTAGAACAATTGAAGGATAATGGCCACAATAAGGCCGAATACCGTGGTGATTAGGGCGACCTTGATACCACCGGCAACAATGTTAGGGGAGATATCACCTGCTGCTTCAATGGCGTCAAAAGCACCGATCATACCAATAACGGTTCCCATAAATCCTAACATTGGAGCAATGGCTATGAACAATTGGATCCATGTAAGGCCTTTTTCCAGCTGACTCATTTGTACTGAACCGTAAGAGGTAATAGATTTTTCTACAACTTCCAATCCCTGATCGGCACGTGAAAGTCCCTGGTAAAAAATACTGGCTACTGGTCCGCGTGAGTTACGGCATACTTCCATAGCTGCAGAGATACCACCTTCTTTCATAGCATCTTCCACCTTGTTTAGCAATTTTGCAGTATTGGTTTCGGCCAGAGAAAGATAAATAATACGTTCAATGGCAAGTGCAAGACCGAAAATCAAACAGAGCAGGATGGTTGCCATAAAACCGGGACCGCCTTCTATGAATTTGGTTTTGAGCTGCTGGTGAATGGGTACTTCTACCTGTTCGGTTTCGCCTGTAGGGACGGCTGTTTGAGCGGCTGCGTACTGAGCAGAGATGGTAATGAATCCAAGGACTGCCAAAAATACGAAAAGTTTTTTCATTTCTGTTGAATAATTAGAGTTAAGAATTTATAGTTATCAAACGTTTTCCAATAAAACAGCGGAGAAGGTGGGATTCGAACCCACGAAACCCTTTTGGAGTTTACGCACTTTCCAGGCGCGCGCCTTAGACC
>LUZA01000059.1 GCA_001603455.1 Bacteroidales bacterium Bact_09
CTATTACAACTCACTATTAGGCAAACTACCTGCCTAGCCTAAGTCCACCTTCCTGCCATGCTCGAAGTCAAGCTTCCTGCCTTTCCTGAATACGAATTTACAGATTATTTTGGGACTTCCGTTTCTTGGTTTTGTGACCTTCAGGATCACCTGTCACAATATCGTTCTATTGTGTTATCTTTGTCCTATGAGGGAAGTTATTGTCATAGGAGCAGGTCCTGCGGGTATGCTGGCTGCTGGTACGGCTGCAGAAAAGGGTGCAAAGGTCATTCTGTTAGAGAAAATGGAAAAACCCGGCCGGAAGCTCGCCATTACCGGAAAGGGCCGCTGCAACATAACCAATCTGAAAGACTGGGAATACTTTAGTCACCATGTTCACCCGGTGAATCGTTATTTCAAACCGGCTTTCTATCATTTCACAAGTGAGGATACTGTAAAATTCTTCAATGATATAGGACTACCCACTGTCCTGGAGCGCGGAACCAGGGTTTACCCGGCATCACAACGATCATTCGATGTGATAGATGCGCTCAAATCCTGGCTCGAACGATTGGGCGTGCATATGATCTGCAGTTGCCAGGTACTGGAATTCGTAACAGCCCAAACTCCCGGGGCAAAGGCGATCAATGACCCGGGACAGTCCAACGGGTCTCATTCGGCCGATTATCCTGATCAATCCAGCGGTATCAACGCCTCGGCTCAAATCACCAGGGCCAACGCCTCGGCAAATATCCATATAAACGACGAACGGACCAATTTTTTGCGGATCAGGGCTGTGAAGGTGAGAAATCCCCGTGGCGAAGAACGGCTGCTGACGGCTAATCATTTCATCCTGGCCACAGGCGGAAAAACATACCCCGGGACCGGATCGACAGGGGACGGATATGCCCTTGCCTCGGCGCTCGGCCATACCATTGAGCCCCTTTTCCCGACTCTAACAGCCTTGATGCCTGTAGATTATGACAAGCGGCTTGAAGGAGTACAGCTGCGCAACGTCGGGATCGAGCTTTATACCGAGGAAGTGCTCAGGCGGTCCGAGGAGGGGGAACTGTATTTCACCAACCTCGGCATTGAGGGACCGATTGGATTTCGGGTGAGCCGGCAGGCGGTAGTAGCACTGAATAAAGGGCAGCGCGTGTCACTGCACCTGAACCTAAAACCGGCGCTGACGCGTGAACAACTTATGGCCCGATGGGAACGAGAAGAGGCAAAAAGGATTGGAGGGGGCCGGTCAAATATAGCCGGCGTGAAAGGGGAACAAATGCAAATAAAAGGATCTGCGGATGATCTGTCGCGACGGTTGAAGGCTTATATGCCAGTAGCTCTGATAGATCCGTTTGTGAGTTATCTTGTCCAAAGTGGGTTGCACCCTGTAGATGCCATGTTGAAATGGGAGTTTCCCATAGCCTCATATGGAGACTGGGCCCGGGCGGTGGTGACGGCAGGTGGAATTTCGATGAAAGAAGTGGATGTCCATACTATGCGGTCCAAATTGGTTGAGAACCTGTCATTTGCTGGTGAAATCCTGGATCTGGATGCCGACAGTGGAGGATATAACCTGCAAATAGCGTTTGCTACCGGCCGGCTAGCGGGCGCAGGAGGTGGAACCTCCATACCTGCACTTACCTGACCATAAAATCCACTTCCGGCAGCACTCTGATCCGGGTGCCGGTAGTAACCGGCAAAGGAGGATGAAGCTCCATAAGCAACAAATCTCCCATTTTCACATACACAAAACCAGAAAGATGTGCTATGCGTCTGCAGATATCCGATTTTGATGGAATATTGAAATAACGCTCCGATTCCTTGTTCACTATCAGAGATATAGCCTGCAGTTCTTCCGGAAAGAGGAAAGCTCGCGGCATAGATAGCGAGTAGTCGAGCGACACACCAGGGATCCAGAGAGGCATATTGACATTTGACAATTCATCTGTCTGCCTACCTGTCAGATGCGCCTTATGTCCGTATAAACATACGCCATAATTTACTTGGAGGTAATACCTGTGCGCAAAGCGTTCCTGAATGCTGCGACCCAAGCGGTTAATTTTTATGGCATAGCATACAGCAAATGACAGACTGTCACAGACAGGGGGTATGAAAAAGTCATCAGTGGGTTTGGCCAGAGCCGTATCCGGTTTTATGTAGAAATCATTTGCCCCAAACGGATAAGAGAAAATTTTCATACACCCGTACAGTAACTACTTACTCAACTTGATTTCGGTCAGTACTTTTTTCGTGTCGAGGGTAAAATCGCCTTTCATCATCCAGTCGTAGTATGAGGGCTCTGTCTGGAGCACGTCTTTTACACGGCGCCCTTTGTGTTTGCCAAAATTGAAGATGGGTTGTTCTTCATCATCCAGGACGATCCGCCCTGCATAATCCAGATTGTGGTTCTTGGTAGAAAATTCAGAAAGAAAGGTGATATCGTTTTGCAGATCCTGGGGATAACGGTCCAGCTGAGATTCCAGGATCTCCATGGTGGCGATGGTATCTGACTCGGCACTATGTGCATTTTCGAGATCTTTATTACAGTAAAAACGGTAGGCAGCCTTAAGTGTACGCTGTTCCATTTTGTGAAAAATGTTTTGTACGTCAATTAGTTTACGTTTACGGAAATTAAAATCGATCCCTGCACGTAAAAACTCTTCCGACAGCATGGGAACGTCAAATTTTGTAGAATTGTATCCTGCAATATCACAGCCTTCCATCCAATTGGCAAGCGATTTTGCGATTTCCCGGAAAGTAGGTTCATGGGCGACATCTTCGTTCGAAATGCCGTGAATTGCCTGAGCTTCAGGGGATATTGGAATGGTAGGATTGATTCTTCGTGTTTTAACTTCGCGAGTACCGTCAAGGTTCAGTTTAAGCACGCAAATTTCGACGATCCTGTCAGTGGCAACATTTAAACCGGTTGTCTCGAGGTCCAGGAACAGGAGCGGTCTTTTCAGATTGAGTTTCATGTTAAAGTTGAAGTTGGGAGGTGAGGAGGTGGAATCTCACTATTGCGTGATCATCATGGGCATGAGGAGTGCGCAGATCTCTTCGTTTTCTGAATCAGTGGCGACGGGGGTGATCAGACCGACGCGGGAGGGATCGCTCAGGGCGATGTTTGCTTCGGTACCGGGGAGGTTGGCCAGTATTTCGACAAGAAATACCGATTTAAAGCCCATTTCGATGGCAGGGCCGTCGTACTGGCATGAGATGCGTTCCTGGGCGGCGATCCGGAATTCGATATCTTGGGCCGATACGAATATCTGGTTGCCCGAGAAGAGCAGTTTGATGAGGTTGGTGGCTTGGTTGGAGCAAACGCTCACGCGGCGCACGGCGTTCATCAATTCTATGCGGTCTACAATGATGTTGTTGGGGTTGTTTTGTGGGATGACACTCCGGTAGGCAGGATAATTGCCTTCTACCAGGCGGCAGATCATCTGATATGAGCCAAAGGTAAAGAAAGCATTGGTCTTGTCATAGGAAATAGTGATGTCATCATCGATCTTGACCAGCAGGTTCTTAAGGATATTGGCCGGTTTCTTGGGCAGAATGAAGGAAGAGTCCTCAGGGGCCTTTACATCAGATCTGGTATAGCATACGAGTTTGTGCGAGTCGGAGGCCACCAGATTGGCGGCTTCCATTTTCAGATCGAAAAAAATCCCGTTCATAACGGGGCGCAATTCCTCGTCTCCGGCAGCGAACAAGGTCCGGTTGATGCCTTCCAGCAGGATGTCAGGGGAGAAGTTTATGGAAAGGCTGTCCAAAGGCTCTTTGGATACGGGATAGTCTTCTGCCGGGAAGCCGGGCACCTGGAATTTACCCGTTGACCAGGTAAATTCAATGATATTCTGTTCTTTATTGAATGCAAAAGTAAGCGGTTGCTCCGGAAATTCCTTTAATGAATCTGTCAGAATACGCGCAGGAATGGCAACACTGCCATCTTCCATCACGTTATCCAGCGCCATGGTGGTTCGCAATGTGGTTTCCAGATCCGATGCGGTTATAGTGAGAGAATCACCACTAAGGTTGAACAGGAAATTGTCGAGAATAGGCAACGTATTTTTGGAAGCAATAACCCTGCTTACGGATTGAAGTCTTCCCAACAGTTCTGAGCTTGATACAACAAATTTCATAGGTATAAATTTTATCTTACAAATATACTAAAAAAGTGCGTTGGAGGATTCAGGCGCATAGGATTTTTCCATGGCCAGCAATTTTTGCTTGCGTCCCAATCCGGCGGCGTATCCTACCAGCGATCCGTCTGCCCCAATAACACGGTGACATGGTATAATAATGGCAAAGGGATTGGCATAATTGGCCTGACCCACAGCACGTGTGGCTTTGGGATTGCCTGCCATCTGGGCCAACTCTGCATAGGATATGGTAGTGCCGTAAGGGATCTTCAGCAGATTAGCCCATACGTTCTTCTGAAAATCAGTGCCTTCTATGCGCAGTGGCAGGTCAAAACTGCGTCTTGTCCCCTTGAAGTATTCATCCAGCTGTTCGATGGCCATAAGCAGCACGGGCGGTTTGGACTCCCCGGGGTCCATAAGCTCTCTGCTTTTGTAAAAACCCTTGAGGTTATAATTGTCCTCAAACCCGCAGGCAGTCAGTTCTTCAAATTCATTTGCCGAGAAAGAAAAATTCCCCAGGGGCGTACTGCAGTAGACCTTATACCTCGGGACCTGGGGTCCTCCTGTAAGCAGGGTATACATATGGCGGGCGATCCGCTCCGTGGCACCGTCCATGCCAAGGATCCTTTGGAGGCGCTTGTAATCGGCCAGAATGCTTCTGCGTCGCTGGCGGCCTTTGAGCAACAGGCGGAGTTCCTCTTCCATCCGTAGGGGATTGCAATCCTTTTGAATGAGTTCACGGACCGAGGCTTTCTCCAGTATCAGGTTGGGCAGTGAAATGTGCTTGACCTTGATGATCAGCCGGGCGATGGCCATCGAAAGGGAATTGCCTCCGTAACAGACCACTTGCGGACAATTGAGCAATGCTGCCTCGAGGGTGGCAGTGCCACTGGTAACGAGTGCCGCCTCGGCCTGTTGCATGATCTCATATGTGTGCCCATACATTACGCGTACCGGAAGGTCTTTCAGGATCTCGTCGTAGACCGTTATGGGGATCGAGGGAGTTGCGGCAACGACCCACTGGTAACCCTTGAATCTGTTGATGACCTGTGCAGCCCTGGGAAGCAGGAATTTGATCTCGTTCAGACGGCTGCCGGGCAGGATGGCAAGTACCGGTTCCGCCCCGATCTTGTACTTTTTACTGAAGACATCAGGCGGGTCCAGTTCTTCCATGGCTACAGAAAGGTTATCCAGCGCCGGATTGCCCAGATAAACCGCGTTGATCCCTTTTGATTCAAAATAATCAACCTCGAAGGGGAAGATTACGTATAACTGCGTCACGTGTTTGCGGATGCTTCTGACACGCCGTTCCCTGGATGCCCATACTTTGGGTGCTATATAGTATAACGTTTTGATGCCTTTGCGGGAGGCAAATTTGGCCATGGGCAGGTTGAATCCCGGATAATCTATGAGTATAAGCGCATCGGGATTATATTCCAAAAGGTCTTTCTTGCAGCGGGACAGTTCCCTGAGGTGCGAACCCAGTCTGGCGGCGATTTCTACAAATCCCATAACCGCCGACTTTGTGTCGGGACCTCTGTATTTGAATTCAGCCAATGAATCAGCTTCTGCAAGTGCGTGCATGAGCTGTCTGGCGTATTGATCGCCGGATACTTCTCCGGCAATGATGAAGTATCGCATAATCCTTTAGTTTTTCCTGTCCCACGTAAGGTCTTTCCACACATCCTTCAACCGTTCCAGCTCGGGATAGTTTGTGTTGTCAATCTTATGTGGTACTATGGTCACATAATTCTTTGCAAGAAGGTTGTGGTCGCATTCGGGATCGTCCGGCTCGAGGTTCTCGTATTCGCCAACCATCCAATAATAGGGATGACCATAGGGGTCCATCCTGGTTTCAATTTCTTTTATCCAGGCGCCCATACCAAAACGGCACAGGCGAATTCCCCTGATCTCATCTATACTTCCCTGGGGTATGTTTACATTCACATACGTATAGGGATTGGGCGGCGTGTCAATGAACTTTTCGAGGATCTTTTTCCCGTAGTATATACTGGCACTGAAATCGGCGTTGGCATGGTGATCGTTCAGACTAAATGCCAGTGAAGGAATCTTGTAAAGGGCTCCTTCACGAGTAGCGGCCAAAGTGCCGGAATACAGTACAGCAGAAGAGCCGTTGAAACCGTGATTGATGCCGGAAAGCAAAAGGTCGGGCTTGCGTTGTTCAAAGAGCAGGTTTAAAGCCATCTTTACACAGTCAACCGGGGTGCCTGAACAATAATAGCGCTGGATACCTTTTTCGGGCGTTCCTTCCGGATTACCTACAGAGACCATTCTAAGGAGCTTGCCAATGCTTACTGCGTTGGACATGGCACTTTGAGGGTATTGTGGCGCCACCACAGTAATTTCACCGAACCCGCGGGCCATTTCTATCAGGGCCTGAAGTCCTTTAGAAGTGTACCCGTCGTCGTTTGTTAACAATATATGCATAAATTGCAAATTTAATGATTTTTTTTGAGCATTTCGCTGTATATATTAACTTTGCATCAGATTTTAAAAAAACAGAAATATGAATAAGATTAAAGTGGGAATAAACGGCTTTGGCCGTATCGGCCGCTTGGTTTTTCGGGCCGCCCAGGAAAGAGAAAATATAGAGATTGTAGCCATAAATGACCTGATCGGTGCGGATTATATGGCATACATGCTCCGTTATGACACCGTTCACGGTCATTTTAAGGGCTCCGTTGAGGTTAAGGACGATAAGCTTGTAGTTAACGGAAGGGCCATCCGGGTAACTTCGGAAAAAGATCCTGATAATCTGAAATGGAACGAGGTAGAGGCCGAATACATAGTTGAATCTACCGGTCTTTTTCTGACAAAGGAAAAAGCGCAGGCACACATCAACGCCGGTGCAAAACGCGTTGTAATATCCGCTCCTTCAAAAGACGATACTCCTATGTTTGTGTATGGAGTAAATCACAAATCCTATAAAGGTGAAACTTTTGTGTCAAACGCCTCATGTACAACCAACTGTCTGGCACCCATTGCTAAGGTGTTGAACGATACTTTTGGTATAGTGGAAGGTCTTATGACCACAGTTCATGCGACCACAGCTACTCAAAAAACCGTTGACGGTCCTTCTGCCAAAGACTGGAGGGGAGGCCGTGCTGCTGCCGCCAATATCATTCCTACTTCCACTGGTGCTGCAAAAGCCGTAGGAAAAGTCATTCCTCAGCTGAACGGAAAACTTACCGGCATGTCATTCCGTGTTCCAACAGTGAACGTATCTGTGGTTGACCTGACTTGTCGTCTTGAAAAGCCTGCTACTTATGGAGAGATCAAGGCTGCGATGAAAGCTGCTTCTGAAGGCGAAATGAAAGGTGTTTTGGGTTATACAGAGGATTCCGTTGTATCTTCTGATTTTATAGGTGACCCCCGAACATCCATTTTCGATGCCAGTGCCGGCATTTCTCTCAATCCCAATTTTGTCAAGATCATTTCTTGGTATGATAACGAATGGGGTTATTCCTCCAAGATACTGGATATGATCCAGCATATGGCGACCGTAAAATAAAATGGTTTCTGTCATCACGGCGGCTTACAACACGCAAGGCTATATTACTGCCGCATTGGATAGTGTTTTTGTTCAGACATATCCCCATTTTGAGATCATTGTCGTGGATGATGCTTCTACTGACGGCACTTACGAGGTCTTGTCTTCTTACAGGGACCGCCGGCTAAAGTTGCTACGCAACGAGCAGCGCAGCGGTCCGGCTTATTCCAGGAACAAGGCTATCAGGGAGGCTTCCGGGGAATATGTGGCGATTCTGGATGCCGATGATTTCTGGGCACCTGATAAACTGGAGAAGCAGGTATCTTTCCTGGAGACACATCCTGCTTCTATGGGCGTAGGCACATACATATATGAAACCGATGAAACGGGCCGGAAGATCAGGGCAGTACGATTTCCAATTTATCCCGGACAGATAAAGTGTTCTACATTTTTCCGCTGTTCTTTTGTGCATTCTTCTGTTATGATGCGCCGTTCTTTCATGGTAGAGCAAGATCTGTGGTATGACGAGACTTATCCTGCTTCGCAGGATTTTGAATTGTGGAGCCGTGCCATTTTTGCCGGTAATTTCCATCAGCTGCCCCGTTATCTTACATTTTACCGCAAAAATCCGGGACAGATATCGGCAAACCCGTCCGAAGTACAGCAAAACAACGCCATGCGTGTTTACCGTAACATGTTGCAGAAACTGGGTTATAAACCATCGGAAAAAGAATTGGCGTGTCATCTGAGGCTGGCGGGAATGACCGGCTATTCTGCAGAAGAAAAGGAGAAAAGCATGAGTGTATTGGAATGGTGTGTGGACCTGTATAAAAAGAACCTGGATAAAATGGTTTTCAGACCTTATTTATTTGCCAATGAGATCCTGTTGCGGTTCCTGAAGTACTGTAGCGATAATTCCTTTGGTTTTTTAAGAACACTGCGCCTGATGATCTGTTTACATTGGCGTATGCGATGTTTGTTTTTTCCTTATTTCCAGTTATTTCAGCGATTGTCCATTAATCTGAATAATGTTTGACATAAGGCAATACCGGCATAAAGAGGTAGAACTTGAGAGGGTGGAATCGCTCTTGAGGGTGCTTCCCGGAGATGCCATACAGGTGCTCGAAGCCGGGTGCCGGGACGGCTTCATCACCCTCAAACTTGCCGAAAGATACAAAAGCATCACGGCACTTGATTTGAACATGCCACAGATAAACCATCCTCATGTGCGCTGTATGCAGGGAGATATCACCTCCCTTTCTTTTCCCGATAAATCCTTTGATCTGGTGATCTGTACCGAGGTGCTGGAGCACATACCGCCCGTTGCACTGAATAAAGCCTGTTCTGAACTTTCAAGGGTCTGCCGCCGTTATCTGCTTATTGGGGTACCGTACTGCCAGGATTTGCGGGTACATGCTACACGTTGCGTTCATTGCGGCATGATCAACCCCACTACAGGTCACGTGAATTCATTTAACGAGTTGCGTCTGATGTCACTCTTCGGTAATTTGCCTTACAGAATTGTTGAATATCCCGGAAGGGGTATTTACAAAACCAACCGGATGTCCTATGCTATTTATAAACGCTTTGGATTCCCCTACGGATCGTATGAACAGGAAGAACCTTGCATAAACTGCGGTAAGACGCTGGAAAGACCGCACCTGCGATTGCCTGCCCGTTTAATCTGTCTTTTTGCCAAAGGACTGGAATTCCTGCAAAATAAAACAGGGCCCTCAAAGAGCCCTGTCTGGATCCATGTATTATGGGACTTTACTGAGCAGGATTCATTGAAATATCAATGAAGTTCCCCTGTCCGATGAACCCGGTTATAAATTTCCGGACATTCGCAGGTGTGATTTCTTTGACTAGTTGGTCGTAATCTGTGTAAATATCTATATCGTCGCAGTAATAACTGTTCAGTACCTCCAGCCAGAAATTGTTCCTGATAAGGTTTTCCTGTCTGTTCTTTAGGAAATTCTCCTTTGTCTTGTTCACATATTCCTCTGAAGGACCGTTTTCAACCAGGTTCATCACATCAGCTTCCACGATCTGACGCATCCTTTCCTGTTTTTCGGTATCTGTGTCGAACATGATCAGGAAAGCGGCATGTTCAACAGGATTCTCGGTAGAAATAGTTTGTACCGAAGCTCCGTATGTGCCGCCTTCGTCTTCGCGCAGGCTTTTTATATAGGCCTGATCGAGGATGGATTTTACAGCATCCATGTAAACATCATTTTTCAGATTGTATTCCAGATCGGCAGAATAAACGTTCACAATAGTTGTTTTTGGCGTTTCCATAGCCACTTTGAAATGGTTCTGTACGTTGCCTTTTTGTATGCGGTTGTCGTTCTTGATCCATACCGCCGGTTTGGTGGCAGCGGGCAGGGAGCCCAGATAAAGTTCCACCAGAGGTTTGAGGTTCGCGGGATCCACATTGCCGACTATAGTGACAACGGCACCGTTCGCATTGCCAAAGCACAACCTGTAGGCTCTTTCCAGATCTGCCAGCGATACTTTTTCTAATAGTTCGCCCGATACGATCTGACTGCGCGGATTGTCGTTGTAAAGTGTTTTGAAGATCTCTTTTTGAAGCGCAAAATTGGGGTTTTTTTCCAGGTTGGGGACAATAGCCTTCAACTGGGCCATAGGTGCTTCAAATTCGCTTTCCACAAAACGCGGTGTAACAATATGTGCATAAACCAGTTCCAGAAGCGTCTGGATATCCTGGGGTGAGGCACTTCCGTTTATTCCCTGGGTGTAACCGCCAATAAAAGGTCTTGCAGAAGCGATTTTCCCGGTCAGTTTCCGTTTCAGAGCCGTGGCGTTGAAATTGCCTACTCCGTTGCTTTGCACCCATAAAGTGAACACATTGTTTTCAACAGAAGGAAGCAGATCCTCGGAAAGGATGGAGAGGCCACCGTCATTTTGCATCGAGAACAAGACTTCATCTTTTTTATGCATTGTGGGTTTTACGATCACTTTTACTCCGTTGGACAGGGTCCATTCAATACTTTCGAAGGCCCCCGGCTTTTCTTTTATGATCTTCCCCGGAACAATAGCTTCTGTATTTACAATGGGTTCGTCGGATACTTCTTCCTGGTAAGCCTCGATTTCAATATCTTCCATTTTATTCAACACTTCCATGATATCTTGCTGGGCGGGTATGGACAGATCTTTACGGGCAGGACTGGTGAACAGTACTATACGATTTTCCGGGGTGATCACCTGCTGTGCGAGCTGGTTGATCTGATCTATCTGAATAAAAGGCAGGTATCCTTTGGCCACTTCCAGCTCATAAACGGGATCCAGAATGGGACCGTTGAAAGCGAAGTTGTTAATAATGGCATTGATGAATTCCGAATTCATCCGGTCACTGGTATTTTCCGCAGCCTGTTCCAGATGGCGCAGGTAATTGGTTTTGGCACGTTCCAGTTCCGATCCTGTAAATCCATAACGGCGCATCTTCTCCACTTCTGTCATCAGGGCTTCAAAGGCGGTCAATCCTTCCCCGTCCTTGCTGGCCAATGAAAAGTATGTGGCATCTACAGAAGTTGTTAGCGAAGTGAACATCAGGTTCGCTCCCAGAAAAGGGGCGTCGGGTTTTTGCGCTATCTCCTGGAACCGGTCGTTCATCATGTGGGAAATGAATGATTTGAACATATCAACCATATAGATCATCCCCAGAGACCTCATTTGATTGGGAATCGGTTCCGATTTGATAATAAACACGATACCTGTGGATTGTGCTTCGGGATCGGTCACGATGCCGATAATGGGATCATCATTTTCTGGTATGGGGATTACTTTTTTGGGACTGGGAGTGGCTGGTGCCGGAATGTCCTGGAAAAGAGCAATCAGTTTGCTTTCCACCTGGTCAACATCTATATCGCCAACAACAATGACTGCCTGGTGATCGGGACGATACCAGGTTTCATAGAAGTCAACCAATTCCCGAGCCGGAAACGTTGATAAGCCTTCAATAGTTCCTATGAGATTGCATTCGGCATACTTGGATCCTTTGTACAGATAGGGGAGGGCGCCTTCGAACATCCTCCATTGAGCTGTCCTGCGGGTACGCAGTTCTTCTATGATCACTCCGCGTTCCTTGTCTATTTCTACGGGATCATTGGTAACCAAAGCGGCATAATCGTGCATGATCAACAGGCAGGTGTCCAGTACGCCTTCACGTAACATGGGAATGTTGTTGAGCATATACATGGTTTGTTCCATGCCTGTGCTGGCATTGATATTTCTTCCGAAATTGCAGCCTATGCTTTCCAGGTAACTGATGAGCATTTTACCAGGAAGGTTTTTGGTACCGTTCAGGGCCATATGTTCCAGAAAGTGCGCCAGACCGGCCTGACGTTCGTTTTCCTGTATGGCTCCTACGTTGGTGAACAAGTAAAATTCTGCACGTTTTTCTGGTTTGGTATTGTGCCGGATATAATATGTAAGCCCGTTTTCCAATTTTCCAATCCGGACAGCGGGATCGTTCTTTAACGGCTCCTGAGGATTGGCCATCTGTGCTATGGCAGATATGCCTGCCACAAGCAAGGCGAGTAATGTGGTTAAATATTTCTTCATAGTTAATTAGTTGTGTAATAATCAATAGGAAAGCAAAGATAATAAAAAAACGTTGCCGTATCTGTCTTTTTTGTATTTTTACAAATTCGACACTTAAAAATGAAATACTAATGATTACCAGAAAAATCCTTATGAGCCTTGCTGCTTTGTGCGTAAGTGCCGGTACGGTTTTGCCGTGTACCAATCTAATAGTTACAAAAGGTGCGTCAACAGACGGATCCGTTATGGTCAGTTATTCTGCCGATTCACATCAGTTATACGGAGAATTGTATTTCTGGCCTGCTGCTGAATGGGCCGAAGGGACCATGCTTAAAATCTATGAATGGGATAGCGGAAAGTTCAAGGGCGAGATTCCACAGGCAAAGCGTACTTATTCTGTTACGGGCAATATGAATGAATACCAGTTGCTCATAGGCGAAACCACTTTTGGGGGGAGAAGCGAATTTCGTGACCGGGACGGGATCATGGATTACGGATCTTTGATCTATGTGGCACTGCAACGCTGCAAAACGGCGCGGGAAGCCATAGTCCTCATGGATGAACTGATGCAGACCTACGGTTATGCATCCAGTGGAGAATCTTTTACCATTGCAGATCCGGAGGAGGTCTGGATCATGGAAGTGATGGCCAGGGTTCCCAGAATAGTGGAAGGTGTAAATCTGAATAAAGGTGCTGTCTGGGTAGCCAAAAGGATACCTGACGGATACATTAGCGGTCATGCCAATCAGGCAAGGATCACCAGAATTGATTTCAATGATCCTGATAATTGTCTGTACAGCCCTGATGTTATTTCACATGCCAGAGATATGGGTTTTTTTTCCGGGAAAGACAAAGATTTCAGTTTTTCCGATGTCTATGCCCCTGTGGATTTCGGGGCTGCCAGAAGCTGTGATGCCCGCGTATGGGCGTTTTTCAACAGGCATGCCGATGGTATGGACCAATACCTTGATTATGCCATGGGACATAACCTGACCAACAGAATGCCCTTGTATGTCAAGCCTAAAGCTAAATTGTCCGTTAAGGATGTGGCTGACATGATGCGTGACCATTTTGAAGGGACTCCCATGGATATGACATGTGATATAGGTGCGGGAGGGAATGCGCTGCCATACCGCTGGAGGCCCATGTCGTTTCAGGTGGACGGGAAGAAATACGTGAACGAACGTGCCATTGCCACACAGCAAACCGGCTGGTGGTATGTGGGGCAGTGCCGGAGTGATTTTCCCCGCGATCTGGGTGGTTTATTTTGGTTTGGCGTGGACGATGCGGGGACTTCTGCCCTGACGCCCGTTTACAGCATTTCCACAAGAGTTCCCGAATGTATTAAGGAAGGGAACGGAAGCATGCTGGAGTATTCAGAAACTTCGCTGTTCTGGATCGTCAACCGGGTAACTCAGTTCGCATATCTTCGTTATAACCAGATAGGGACTGAAGTACGCAGCATAGTGGATGCCTGGGAAAACGAAATGATCAAAAAAACAGCTCAGGTGGACCAGGCGGCCTTGGCTCTTTACCGGCAGGACCCTGCTCTGGCCAGGGAGTTTTTGACGGATTTTACGGTAAACACGGCCCGGAAACTGTTCAACAAATGGGTAGAGCTGGATAAATACCTTTTAGTAAAATATATTGACGGTAATACTAAACGCCAGGAACCGGACGGGTCTTTTTCCAACAACGGACATAACCCGCGCATCCCTGCTTCTCCAAAAAATGAGGGTTATACGCAGAAATGGAAAGAGTCTGTTGTGAAGGACAACGGAAAGATCCTGGAATCAAGATAATACGTAATGAAACGATTTTTTCTCCTGCTGCTTATTCTCCTGCCGTTAACGGCCAGGGGGACCGAAACATGCCGGGTCTTTGTCCTAACCATTGACAGTGAGATCCATGCCAAATCTGCCAGAACCCTGGAAAAGGCGCTCCAGGAAGCTGAGGACTGGAATGCCCAGGTATTCCTGATGCGACTTAACACATTTGGCGGTGCACTCGATGCGGCGGAGAAAATGCGGACGGCTTTGCTCGAGTCCCCCTTTACCACGGTTGCTTTCATTGACCACCAGGCTGCCTCGGCAGGGGCCCTGATATCGCTGGCGTGCGATCTCATATATATGTCGCCCGGATCTACCATCGGGGCAGCCACAGTGGTAAACCAGAAGGGTGAGCCCATGCCCGAGAAGTACCAGTCGTACATGCGATCGCTTATGCGGGCCACTGCTGAGAAGACGGGGCGGGATACAAAACTGGCAGAACAAATGGTCAACGGAGAGAAGATTGTAAGTCTAACCACACAGGAGGCTATTGAGGCGGGTTTCAGTCAGGGGCGGGCAGACGGGATCAGTGAGACTTTGGACCTGCTGGGATACAGCGACTGTGAAATACAGGAATACAAAGAAACATGGCTGGACAAGGTGATCGGTTTTTTTCTGCTGCCGCTAGTTCAGGGATTGCTGCTCATGGGGATGATAGGCGGTGTCTTCTTTGAGCTGAAAACACCGGGAGTGGGATTTCCCCTGGGACTGGCCATTGTCTGTGCCATTGGATATTTTTCGCCGCTTTTCCTGGAAGGATTGATACAATATTGGGAAATTGCCGTCATGATGGTTGGAGTCGTTCTGCTGGGACTGGAAATATTTGTAACGCCCGGATTCGGGGTACTGGGTATCCTGGGCATAGTAGCCATGGCTACAGGATTGACGCTGTCCATGGTCGATAACTGGATCTTTGAATTTAAAGGACCTTTCCCCTGGAACAGGATCCTGGGACCTGTGGCCATCGTAATGGTCGCATCGCTGGCTTCGATTATTGGTATGTTGTTGTCGGTACACGTGTTATTCCCCACACGTGCGTTTAACTACATCGCACTGCGGACCAATCTGAAAACAGAAAATGGTTTTTTGGGTGTGCCTGTCCTCAAAGACATTGCCATTGGACAGGAAGGCATAACATTCACCGATCTGAGACCTGCAGGAAAAGTGACTATTAACGGTAAATGGGTGGAAGCCCGGGCTGCTGTTGGTTTTATTCCAAAAGACACAACAGTCAAAGTGGTCCGTATAGAAGGAGGCGTTATTTTTGTTGAGACTCTATAAGTTCCAGCAGACGCGCTACGGCTTCTTCCTGAGGTATCCCCCGCATGACGGGGGTTTTTCCTTTGTACAGGGTCACTTTGCCTTTCCCTTCCCCGACGTACCCGTATTGGGCATCAGCCATTTCACCCGGTCCGTTTACTATGCAGCCCATAACGGCTATGGTGCACCCTTTAAGATGTGATGTTGCCTGTTTTATTGCACGAACGGTTTCTTCCAGGTTAAATTTCGTACGACCGCAACCGGGACAGGAGATATATTCTGGTTTGGCAAATACGCATCGTGTTGCCTGCAACAGGTCCATACAAAAGTCCTTCAGTTCTTCTTTTGTGGCAAAGGGAGCCTCTACAAAAGGCAGGGGGAGGGTTTTCCAGTCAATGGTCCCGTCCAGTAAACCGGGAGCCCACTTGTAACAGGCACTTACAATCAGCTGATCCCAACCGGTCACCTGTAAATGGTCACCGGTTACCGGCAGGAACATTTTTCCAAAGCGGATCTCTTCTTCGGGAGCTTCTGTCAATGAAACGCGGAAGGTATCCCCGATCTCTTCCCGGAGCAGTGTGATAATGCCGGCAGCCGATTTGAGACGACCCTCACGCCCGTTGCCCGATTCTGTCACGCCCAGGTGGATGGGATAATTCATCTGCATTTCTTTCATCCGGGCAGCCAGCATCCGGTTGGCCTGCACCATGATCCGGGTGTTGCTGGATTTGAGGGAAACCACCACATGCGGAAAATCCTGTTCCCAGCAGATGGCGAGGTATTCCATTGCCGCCTGACACATACCCTCCGGAGAATTTCCGTACGATTCCAGAATATGTGCCGGCAGGGATCCGTGATTGACTCCAATGCGCAAAGCGGTGCCGTGTTCTCGGCATACCTGGAACAATTGGGTGAGCAAATCCCTTACCTGGGACAAATCTTTGGAGAAATTTCCGGGATTGATGCGCACCTTGTCTGCCACATGGGCAGCCTGGATAGCGGTGGCAGCCGAAAAATGTACATCGGCCACCAGGGGTATGTCCACTCCGCGTGAACGCAGTTTTTGCTTTATGATTGCCAGGGCTTTTACCTGTGGCGCCCCCTGCGTGGTCAGCCTGACCAGTTGGGCTCCTTCCCTTGCCACGCGTTCACATTGGGCTACAGAAGCTTCAATATCCAGGGTATCTGTATTGCACATGGTTTGCACACTGACGGGATTCCCGCCTCCGATGGTCAGTTTACCAACTTGAACGGTATGTGTTCTCATGATCATAAATGTATGAAAATACCCACGGTAAAGAGCAATTGATTGGGATAACCATAGGTATAGTATTCATTGCTGTATAAGGCCGGATTTTCTATCATGGAGAGGGAATAGAGGTAATTTGCCTCTATGTGGAATTCGAAGGGCTTGAGGACCAGCGCCAGTCCGGCTCCTCCCTGGATACCGTAATCGGCATAGATATGATTGCAGTCGAAAACGACCTGTTTTCCTCCCGGATCATCTGCTGTAAAATCCACAGCGCTCATCCGGTAGCTGCCAAAACAGCCCAGGTTGATCAACAGGCGCATTTTCCCGAAATCAATATGGAACTGAGAAGTCAGGGGAATACGGACTACCTCGTAAATGCGTTTGACATCGGGCGTATCGTATCCCTGCTGCGTATAGGTAAATCCTGTCTGCAATCCAAAATAGGGCATATTTCCCCACAAGTCATGGTAATAGGTGTACAACACAGAAGCATTCCTGTAGGAGGCGACCATTTTTTGTTTACGGTCAGGATTGAAAGCCACTCCATTGAAAGCATAGCCACCCCGGATGCCCACCATGTGCTCCCTGTGGGAAACGGTCTGGGCACCGGCAACCGGTCCTGTCAGTAGCAGTATGGCCAGGATCAGCCAGTTATCTTTTTTTAGATGGAGCGGTAAGCGTAACATGCTGATTTAATAATGGTTCTATAAGGATGGTCTGTGTGAGTTCCATCTTTTCGGATAGTTCTATGATCTGGCCACCGCCAGGCAGACGGAACATGCGTACACGTTCTGCCTGTTTTTTTCCCACGAGACTGCCTGTATCCCAGAATCCGTTCCCGTTCAGATCCTCGGTAACGCGGATGGTATATTTCCCCGCTTTCAGGTATGGGAAACTGACTGTTGTATCGGATACGATCCTGCGTGTCCCCAGGATCTGGTTTCTGCTTTCGTTCATCAGGTCCAGGATAATGGGGGAGGGGACATTTTGCACCTGCAGGCACAGGGCCCCAAAATCTTCGGAGAGCAAGGTCTTGAATTGCGTTTCCAGGGAATCGTTGGGTAACCCGTAGATATCTGTAAAGGCATCGGAAGGGATCAGGAAGGTATATTGTGTGCCTTCCAGGTATGTATCGGGAAAGATCCTGTACAGGCAAAGATCCAGGGAATCGGGCCGGACAGTGAAAAGTACTTTTACCGTATCTTCCTGCGACGTAATGCGTGTCATTTGTGCCAGGTTGAAGTCGGGATTCACGGGCAAGCTTGGAAATTGCACCAGCACTCCATCTTCGGGAATTTTTTCAGGTACTGCCGAAACCTTGAGGTCCATGGTTTCCTTTTGCTGTTTGACCGATGGGGGAGCCTGTTGCCTGTCGGAACGGTTCCTGCCTAGATTGTCCAGATCTTGCTTTTCCTGCTCTTTTGCCTTCTCATCCACATAGGGGTTGAACTTAAGTGTATCGGTACGGGGTTTCAGGATGTTCAGGGAATCGTCCGTGGCTATATAGGTCAGGTAGAGCTGTACGGTGTCGGGAACGGAAGGGGCCGCCAGCCACCAGACGAGACTATCCCTGCGGTAGTTGTGTTGCCGGACGATATGGGTGGAATCCATCCCGGGAATAGCGGCACTGATGATCACAGGGTTTGGAGCCCCAAATTTCAATTCCAGAGCCCTGGGCTGTATTCGTTTATAACTTCTGAGAAATTGGCGTGAACTGTTTTCTTTAAAAAGGAAGACGTTGGTTTCTATTGGCCTGCGGAGTAATCCTGCCGTGTCTGTGAGAAAATAGGGCTGGATCTCGGGGGCATAGGTGAACATCCTTTTAACAGGGCGGATAAGTGTATCCAGAAAACCCACCAATTCCCCGTCGGTTTGTTCGTAGCGGTAATTGTTGTTCTGGTCCGTAATGGCAAAAAGCGAATAGAGGGTATCTTTAAGGTTCCTGAGCACAAAGTAACCGTAAGCATCGGTGCGTGTGGCGGCTACGGGAAGGGTTTTGCTCAGGGTGGTGTCCGATGGGTTGATATGCAGCATGACTGTGGCGTTTTCCACCGGTAAAAGGGTGGAAGCATCTACCACCAATCCGGAATACATGAGCGAATCCACCTGGCTGCCGGTAGAGAAGCTCAGGGCAAAGACGGGAAACGGATTGCCTTCGTTGTTATCCTGAATGGCATTCCCAAAATACATACTGTATGTTGTATTGGGTTTGAGCTCACTATGCAGCTCTACTACGATTCCCTTTCCTTTGGTGCGTACCGTGGGATTTTTTTCCGGCGGGGGAGAGAGCATGATGTTCTTTTTGGCATCGACTATTTTGACATATTCGTTGAATTGCAGTTCTATTCTTTTCAGGGTAACAGGCACGTTAGCCTGGTTAACATCGGGTATAGTGGCCGTCAGCAGGGGTGGTATGGTGTCTTTGGGTCCCCCGGCCGGAGCTGCCGTTGTATTGGCACAGCCTTGGGGTAGAGCGAAGAACATAGCAAAGAGAATTACTGCAACCGATATACTTAGATATGATATGATTTTTTTCATAGCTATACCGATTTAACCGTCTCAACATCCTTGATCGTGCCGAGCTGCTCTATCAGATTATCCAAGTCCTTTGGTTTCTGAACGTAAACTTCCAGCTCGGCGTCAAATATGTTATCGTGCGTGATCAAGCTGAAACTGCGAATATTGACGCACATGACCAAAGATACGTTATGCGTGATTTCGTGAATAATCCCCAGCCGGTCTCTGCCCCGGAGGACAAGCCTGGCCAGCGTGCAGGAAAGGTGTTGTTTTTTCCAAACTACCTGTACCATGGCATTATCACTCCGGTGTAGTCTTTTAAGTGCTTCTATACGCAGACATGTGGCTGAGTGGATGTACAGATCTGATGTTTTCCTGTCAATAAAACCAATAAGTTTGTCATCGGGGGAAGGTCTGCAACACGGTGCGAAATGATAGTTTTTGAAGTCTTTGCGCCGCTTCCAGTCAGGAGAAGGGATCCATGTCAAAAATTTGCGCGATGGCAAACCCTTGAGCAGGATGTTCTTTAAGCCGCCCAAGTCCAGCATTCCGGCGCCGATCCTTCCATAAAGTTCTTCTTTAGATCCGATGCCGTAAGCGGTTAGAAGTTTGTTCATCAGGCGGGCATGTGGTTTGATGCCGAATTCGGACAAACGTGTAAACAATATGTCCTTTCCTTCCTCTATATGGTCTTTTCCGCTTTTTTTAAGTGTATCCAGGATCATGTTCCTGGCCTTTGGGGTAGTCACGGATCCCAGCCACTCCAATCTGACCTGTTGTTTCTCCGTGGTGATGATCTCTACCTGGTCTCCCCCCCTCAACGGGGTGGAAAGAAGCATGAGTTTCTGGTTAATCTTGGCAGCCAGGGCATGGTTTCCCACCTGGGAGTGGATGTAATAGGCAAAATCAAGCCCAGTGGCACCTTTTGGTAACATGCGCATTTCTCCCTTTGGAGTGAATACGTATATGACAGATATGAGGTTCCCGGGCTGGAAATTATCAAAAAATTCCAGACTTTCGCTGTCTTTTTTCTCCAATGTCTCGCGTACCTGTGCCAGCCATTTCTCCATGCCGCTTATTTCGGGGGTAATTCCTTTGTATTTCCAGTGTGCCGCGACACCCTGTTCTGCGATGTCATCCATTCGCTTGCTGCGGATCTGAACCTCCAGCCAGTTGCCCGAAGGTGTGAGGTATGTGGAGTGAAGGGCTTCGTAACCCGTTTCCTTGGGAGATTTAAGCCAGTCCCGCCGGCGTTCCGTATAGGGTACCCATCGCTGATTGAGCCAATGTTCTATCATATAGCACATTATGTGTTCCTGTGCGATATCGGTTTCCTTCGGGCGAAACACGATCCGTAAGGCAAACAGATCAAAGACTTCCTCGAACGGGACATTCCTTTTTTTCATCTTTGACCAGATGGAATAGGGGGTTTTGATGCGGGTGGATATGGTGAAATCCAACCCTTCATTCTGGAGAAGCTCCCGGATGGGTTCCAGAAAAGTTTTGGTAATCTCGTTTCCCTGCCTCCCCGTCTCGGATCTGACCTTTTCAGCTATGTCGTTGTATTCGGCAGGCATAACGTATTTCATCCAGATGTTCTCTATCTCGGACTTAATGCTGTAAAGTCCCATCTGGTGGGCCAGGGGAGCAAAGACGTACATCGATTCGCCCAGGTTGCGGGCTCTTTTCTCTACAGGCAGTTCTTCCAGGTTTCTCAGGTTGTGGAGCCGGTCGGCCAGTTTGATGAGCAGTACGCGGATATCATTGTTGACCGTAAGGAGCATCTGTTTGAAGGTTTCTTCCTGGGTTTTGTCCTGGGCAGCGAACACGCGTTCCATTTTGCCCAGACCTTCCACCAGTTCTTCCACTTTATCCCCAAATATGCCGGCGATCTCTTCTTTTGTATAATCGGTATCTGTAAGGATGTGATGAAGCAGTGCCGTTACAATGGATTTGTATCCCAGTCCTATCTCTTCCACAACGATCCTGGCCACGTCTATGTTATGCAGAATAATGGGATCACCGGATATCCGTTTCTGGTTCTTATGGGCTTCTTTGGCAAATTGGTAAGCCCTAAGCACCAGTTCGTATTCTTCTTTGCTGGCACAACGTTTGAGGCTCAGCTGCCTGAGCGGTTCAAAGTACAGATCTATCTGGTCCCGGGTATCCAAATTATATCATTGTTTATTTTATTACAGGGTGGCAGTATAGGCTTTTATATCCTGATCCATTTTTTCCAGATCTTTCATGGCAGGATATCCCGGAAGCTCGGTCCCGGGACTTATGATCTCCCATTGATGTCGCTGTTGCATGTTCTGAGCAAAAAGCTGCAGGTTTTTCAATCCGCCTCCGCTCCAGGAATAGCCTCCAAAAAGGAATACCTTCTTCCTGCCCGGTTGCATGATCTCGATCTCGTGGCAAAGGTGCTGCATGTTGGGATGCATTCCTGTGTTGTAGGAGCAGGAGCCCAGGATGACTCCGTTGTATTTCCATATTTCTTTGAGAATGAAAGAAGGATGGGTCTTGGATACGTCAAAGACCCTTATGTTGCGAATGCCGTTCACAGCCAGTTTGCGGGCTATGTAGTCGGCAGTTCTTTGGGTATGTCCGTACATGGTGGCATAAGCAAGTACAACGCCCTTTTCTCCTTTGCTGGCAGCCCATCCGCTATACCAGTCAAAGACCACTTTGGGGTCGGTACGCCAAACTGGTCCGTGCACCGGACAGATGATCCTGATGGGAAGTGCGGCAGCTTTCTGCAGCGCTTTTTGCACCTGGGGGGAGAAGCGTCCGATGATGTTCGTATAGTAACGGAGCATTTCGTCCTTGTAATACTCCAGGTTGATCTCATCGTCAAATATACCTCCGTCCAACGTACCAAATGTTCCAAAAGCATCCTGTGAGAAAAGAATGTTTTCCGTTATGCAGTATGCCATCATGGATTCAGGCCAGTGTACCATGGGTGTCATGACAAATTGCAAGATGTGGTGACCCAGGTCCAGCTTGTCACCTTCCTTAACTTCACGGATTCTGTCCTTGTCTATATCCGGGAAATAGAGCTCTACTAATTTAACAGCCCTGGCATTTGTTACCACTGTAGTATGTGGATAACGCTGTAAAAGCTCTCCTATCATTCCGGCGTGGTCGGGTTCCATATGCAGAATGACCAGGAAATCCAAATCACGTCCGTCAAGAATTCGTGTAACATCTTCAAAATAGGAACGGTCGCTCCCGTACTCTATAGTATCGAGCAAGGCTGTCTTTTGGTCCGTGAAGAGATAGGAATTATAAGATATGCCATAGGGAAGCGGCCAGTTGCTTTCAAAAAGAGACTTATTTCTGTCGTTTGTGCCAAGAAAGTGCAGGGTGTCGAGAATATTTGCGGTCATAATCTAGAATAATGTTTCAGTTGTTCCTGTCTCAAAAAGTGTGCCTTCAGGGGGTAATTCACCAATGAGGGCCAGAAATTCTGTTTCGCTGATTATTTTAATTCCCAGCTGGAAGGCTTTCTGCAGTTTTGAGGGTCCCATTTTTTCTCCGGCCAGCAGGTAATCAACGTTACCCGAGATGGCAGACAATACCTTACCTCCGTGCGATTCGACCAATTTTTTGATCTCTTCCCGGGAGCGGGAAAAATTACCTGAAATGACAAAACGATTGCCATTCATTTTGCCGGATATGCGTTCTGCCTGTGCGGCTTCCTGCTTAAATGGCAGTCCGGCAACACGCAATCTTTCTATCATGCCGATGATCCTGGAATGTTCAAAAAAATCGCGGATAGATGCGGCAATTTTGTCACCTATTTCGGGGGCTTCTATTAATTCAGCGGGCGGCGCATAGCGCAGGGCATCCAATGATCCAAAATGGGAGGCCAGGTATTTAGCCGTAGTCTCACCTACATAAGGGATCCCCAGAGCATAGAGGAAACGGTGAAAAGGAACGCTCTTGGAGGCTTCTATGCTGCGGCGCAGGTTCTCGGTGGATTTTTCGCCCCAGTTTTCCAGCCGGCTGAGTGATTCGGGATTCAAAAAGTAAAGGTCGGAAGGGTCCGATACTATATGTTTGCTGTAAAGTTGTTCTACAAGTGCCTGTCCTCCCAGGATGTTCATGGCCTTACGGCTCATGAAATGCTCAATTCTGCCTTTGATCTGCGGAGGGCATTCCCAACGATTGGGACAAAAATGCTTTGCTTCTTCGGGATTTCTTTCCAATGGCGTTCCGCATTCGGGACAATGAGTGATGTATCGGAACGGTTCTGTGCCATTGGGTCTTGAGTTCAAATCAACCCCTACGACCTTGGGAATGATCTCACCGCCTTTTTCCACATAGACGGTATCTCCCAGGCGGATGTCATGCAGGGCAATCTGGTCTGCATTATGCAACGAAGCACGTTTGACTGTAGTCCCCGATAGCAACACGGGCTGCAGATTGGCCACAGGTGTAACCGCGCCTGTCCTTCCAACCTGAAAATCAACAGAAAGAAGTTTTGTTGCTGCCTGTTGGGCTTTGAACTTGTAGGCCGTGGCCCAGCGGGGACTTTTGGCCGTCATGCCCAGGGAACGCTGAAGTGCAAAATCATTGACCTTGACTACTACACCGTCTGTGGCAAAAGGCAGGGTTGTACGTGCATCATCCCAATAATCAAGAAAATCCATAATCTCTTGAATATTGCGGCATAACCTGCGGTGGTGGGAAATGGGAAAACCCCATTGGATTGCAGCTTCCAATGCCTGCCAGTGTGTCCTGAGTCCGGGTACATCAGCTATCAGATGATAAAGAAAACAATCCAGTCCCCGATTTTCCACCAGATCCGGGGAAAGGAGCTTGAGCGTACCGGCAGCAGCATTGCGGGGATTGGCGAAAAGGGGCTCTCCGTTCTCTTCCCTGTGCGCGTTCACTTCTTCAAAACTACTGAAAGGCATGAATATCTCTCCGCGGATCTCGAACCGGACGGGATAGGGGAAGGTGAACGTATCTGCGGGTTTTAATGACATAGGAACCGAGGCGATCCGCCTGACGTTTCGTGTGATATCATCGCCTATGGTGCCATCTCCGCGCGTTAGCGCCCTGAACAGTTGTCCATTGCTGTAGGAGAGGCAAATGGCTGTCCCGTCGAATTTCAGTTCACATACGTACTCAACAGGCTGACCGGCCGCTTTGGTAACCCGGTTGTGAAACTCAAGCAACTCTTCCCTGTTATAGGTGTTGCTCAGAGACAACATGGGATAATTATGGGGAACTTGCCGGAATGCTCCGTTTTCCTGAGATATGTCACTGCCTACATGTTGTGTGGGGGAGTCGTCGGTTACCAGGTGGGGGAATTTTTTTTCCAGTGTGACAAGCTCCTGAACGAGCATGTCATACTCAAAATCGGAAATGTCGGGAGCGTTTAGTACATAATATTTTTTATTGTGCTCATTTATAGCATCTTTCAACTCTTTTACCCTGATAGCTGCCTGGCTTCGATTCATGCGGTAAAGATAAGAACTATATCTGAATTACTTATTATGGCTATTCCATTGTATGGTGTCATCCTGTATCAATATTTCTCCGTTACCGGCCATGGCACGGAGAACGTCCATAACCTGTTCACCCGGCTCGGAAAAAAGGAGATCCAGCTGTTGAACACGGATGGGACCGTTGCGGAGGGTTTCGGTAATCTTTCCGGCAATCCGTTCGAATGTTTCATCGGGATTTTCCCTTCCCTGACGCGTAAGGCAGATATCGCAGATACCGCAGTCACTTGTCATTCCTTCTCCAAAATAGGCGAGTAGTTGTTTGCTGCGGCAAGGTGTCTCTGATTGAGCGTATTTAAGCATGGCTTCCATACGCCGTGCATAGGCATCTTTTCGCTGCAGGAAACTGGCTGGATTCAGGAATAGGTTACCCGGTTCAAGTCTGGATGTATGCAGGAATACCTGTGGTGCTTTCTTGCCGGGGATGTAGGATATGACTCCTAGTCTGGACAGGTGCATCAGGTATTCTGTAATCACGGCTGGAGCATTATGATTGACGTTGGCAAGGTATTTTTCATCTATCGAAACAAAACCGTTGAAGAGTCCCGTATAGGTGCGTAACAGAAGTTTGATGAAAGTATCCAGCCTGGGATTGGCAATCTGCACCCGGTAAAGCTCATCCCGGCTTACCCGGAACATGATCCTGGAAGGATTGTCCACCTCTTCGGTTAGGGAAATGTATCCTTCCTGCTCGAGGCATTGCAGGGCATACCAGAGTGTGGAGGGGTGCTTTTTTTGACGCCGGGCGAATTCTTCCAGTCCGAAATCAAACTGCTGTTCTGCACCTTCCCCGTAAGCCAGTCCCAGAAAAGAATAAAGATCCTGGTATGTTTCCCTGATGAATTCGGGATCGGGAAATGAAACGGTAAAGATTTGCTGCATACGCCTGGCATCGGAAGGATTGTAGAGCAGGACAGCATAAGATTTGTGGCCGTCCCTTCCGGCACGCCCTGCCTCCTGAAAGTATGCTTCGGGAGAATCGGGCAGGTCAAAGTGACAAACAAAACGTACGTCGGGTTTATCGATGCCCATACCAAAAGCGTTGGTCGCAACCATGATCTTCATATTTCCTTTTTTCCACTCTTCCTGCTTGGATGATCTCAGGCGTGGATCCATCCCGGCATGGTAGGCATCGGCCTTTATTCCATTGAATATCAGGAACTCGGCCACGTCCTCGGCTTTTTTCCTTTCACGGACATAGACAAGTCCGCTGCCTTCCACTCCCCGGGCAATCCTGAGCAGCTGTCCCAGTTTGTCCTCGGTTTTCCGGACCACGTAAGCCAGATTTTTGCGTTCAAAGGAACTTTGAAAAACACGGCCGTTTTTGCGAAAATGCAGTTTTTCCCTGATATCCTCTGCTACTTGCGGAGTTGCGGTTGCCGTCAAGGCCAGCACGGGTACCTGCGGGTACATATCCCGGAATTCGGCAATGCGCAGGTAAGAGGGACGAAAATCGTATCCCCACTGGGATATGCAGTGTGCCTCGTCCACCACAAGCATGGAGGGTTCCATTTTCCTGACGCGCGCCCGGAACAATTCCGTTCCCAGACGCTCGGGAGAGAGGTACAGGAATTTATAGGAGCCATAGGCAGCGTTGTCCAGGACAATGTCAATTTCGTAGGAGCTCATGCCCGAATGAACACAGAGTGCCTTAATGCCCAGTGTCTTGAGCTTTTCCACCTGATCTTTCATAAGGGCAATGAGCGGGGTGACAACAATACAGATACCATCCAGTAACAGTGCAGGTACCTGAAAACATATTGATTTCCCTCCTCCCGTGGGCAAAAGAGCAAGTGTATCCGTTCCCTGGTATATGGAAGAAATGATATCTTCCTGGGTATCACGGAACGAAGTGTAACCCCAGTAGCGGAGTAGGGTCTCACGGAATATTTCGGATCGATTTTTGCTCATGGCCGCTGTTGCAAAGATAAATAAAATGAGTATCTTCGAAACTTAATTAAAAAAGATGTTTTTTAGATATAATTACCTTTAATTCATTAATTATGAGCAAAATAGATCTATCCAGGTACGGAATTACAAATGTAGGGGAGATTGTGTACAACCCTTCCTATGAAGAACTCTTTCAGGCAGAAGTGGACCTTGCAAATGAAGGGTTTGAAAAAGGAGTACTGACCAATATGGGGGCCGTAAACGTGCTGACAGGCCGTTTTACAGGTCGTTCGCCTAAAGATAAGTATATTGTTAAGGATGCAACTACCGAAAATACTATATGGTGGGACGGAGTTGTAAATAAACCCATTACTACTGAAATCTGGAATTCACTCAAGGCTATTGCACAAAAACAATTTTCCGGCAAAAAGAAACTTTATGTAGTAGATGCATTTTGCGGGACCAACGCCGATACCCGGCTGAAAGTGCGTTTTATTATGGAAGTTGCCTGGCAGGCACACTTTGTGACCAACATGTTCATACGTCCTTCCGGATATGAACTGGAACATTTTGGAGAACCCGATTTTGTGATGATCAACGCTTCCAAGGCAACCAATCCCAACTGGAAAGAGCAGGGCATGCATTCAGAGGTATTTGTGGTATTTAACCTGACCGAACGCCTTTCCGTAGTAGGCGGTAGCTGGTACGGCGGTGAAATGAAAAAAGGTATTTTCTCTATGATGAACTATTACCTGCCTTTGAAAGGGATCGCGGCCATGCACTGCTCGGCTAATGTGGGCGAAAAAGGCGACGTAGCTATTTTCTTTGGTCTATCGGGTACGGGTAAAACTACGTTGTCGGCCGATCCCAAGCGTTACCTGATAGGAGACGATGAACACGGTTGGGACGATCACGGAGTATTCAATTTTGAAGGAGGTTGTTATGCCAAATGTATTGACCTGAGCCAGGAAAAGGAACCTGATATCTGGAGAGCCATCCGCCGGGATGCATTGCTTGAAAACGTTAAGGTCCTGCCTGACGATACACCCGACTTCCACGATGGATCCATTACTGAAAACACCCGCGTTTCCTATCCCATATACTATATCAATAAGATCGTGCTGCCCTCCAAGGCCGGTCATGCCAAAAAGGTTATTTACCTTTCGGCTGATGCCTACGGGGTATTGCCTCCGGTTTCCATTTTGGATGACAAACAGGCCCAGTATCACTTTCTGTGCGGATATACTTCTAAATTAGCAGGTACCGAACTGGGGATTACCGAGCCCGTACCTTCCTTCTCGGCTGCTTTCGGAGAAGCTTTCCTGACCGTACACCCGACCATCTATGCCAAAAACCTGGTAAAGAAAATGAAGGAACACGATGCCAGGGCATACCTGGTGAATACCGGATGGAACGGAACCGGCAAACGCATCTCTTTGAAAGATACGCGTGCCATCATAGACGCTATCCTGGACGGCAGCATCGATAAAGCGCCCACCAAACACATTCCCATTATGAATCTGACCATTCCCACTAAATTGCCCAAAGTTTCCGAAGGAATCCTGGATCCTCGTGACACTTACCGGGATGTGAAAGAATGGGAAAAGAAAGCTGTTTCGCTGGCCACAAAATACATCAAGAACTTTGAGAAATATTGCGACAACGACAACGCAAGGCAGCTGATATCTTCAGGGCCTCAGCTGCTGTAATATTGCAGTAGAGTAGCAAGAACAAACTTAATATTTCAATATCTTGTGGAAATCAAATTCTTCTGGATTGGGCACAATGGCTTTAGCCGCTTCGTAGTCCTCCTGGGTGATGTAATCCATGATGTGCCGTATGTAGAACTGCACTTCCGGGGAGTTCATGTTCACCAGTCTGACCGGGATCTTTCCTGTAACGGGATCCTGCAGGTCTTTGAGGAACAGCGGGATGATTTTCCCGTTTCCATCACGGCAGACCATACAGCCGCTGACTCCTTTAATGAACAATTCATATACCCCCATTCCCAGCATGGAACAATACTCCAGATCGAATGATTTTGGGGTTATACAACGTACTTCATAACCAACTTCAACCGGACGCGTTTTGACTTTGATGCCCAGTTCATTCATCTTTTTTTCCACCAGGTTGTCGATGATATGCGATTTGGATATTTTGCCCAGTTCGGGGTGACCGTGTGCATCGTAAGTAAAGGCAATACCTGCCTCCTTTACGTCTTTTTCCGATAAAGATTGGAAAACGCCTTCAGAGATCATCACACAGCCGTAAGGGATATTCCGGATCTGACGTTTGATGATGGAAGAGATGATCAGGTCTACGATAAGGTCTATGGTCATCTGCGTTTTGTAAAACATCTCGGAAATGATGATCATGGGAAAATGGCAGGAAGAACCAATCCCAAAGGCCAGATGACCTGCCGAGCGGCCCATGGCCGTTACTATGAACCAATTCTCGCTGGTACGTGCATCTTCGTAAACGGTCCGCCCCAGATCTGTACCCTGGGCTTTGGCGCTTTGATAACCAAAAGTAGGGATCCCTTCGGGCAGGGGCAGGTCATTGTCAATTGTCTTGGGGACATGTATATTGGCAATATTGTATCCTTTCTGGATCAGGTACTTGGAGATGCAGTTTGCTGTAGAGGCCGTATCGTCCCCACCCACGGTTACCAGGAGTTTCACATTGTTTTCCTTGAAGAAATCCATATTGAATCGCTCCTGAAAATCTTTGTCGCCGGGTTTAAAACGGCTCATGCGCAGGTAAGATCCTCCCCGGTTAAAGAGCATATCGGCTTTGTCAAAATCCAGGTCCTCCTGGCGGCATTTCTCTTTGCAGAATAATCCGGTATAACCGCCATGCAGTCCAATGACGCGGTATCCCTTAGTAATAAATGTCTTTGTGATGGTACATACTACCGTGTTGATACCGGGAGCTGGCCCGCCACCGCATAGTATGGCTATTGAAGGTTTTTTTCCCATTTCTGATGTTTTTGAATTGCCAAATCTAATGAAAAAGCTTTGTTTAAGGAAATGAAATGACATCAAGTCGCCGGAGTTGTTGCCACAATTTGTGAACAGGAAATCCCATCACGTTAAAATAGCTGCCCTGGATCTGTTCGATTCCAATATAACCGAGCCATTC
Organism: Bacteroidales bacterium Bact_09; assembly: GCA_001603455.1. GTDB lineage: Bacteria > Bacteroidota > Bacteroidia > Bacteroidales > UBA932 > DMER64. Next base: position 29,604 of record LUZA01000059.1, read on the forward strand.
CTGCACTCCATAAGAACCGGCTTTGTCAAACGGTTTGTACGTGTTTATATAATAGTTTATCTCACGCTGATCCAATGCAGCAAACCAGACGAGCGTCTGGTCCTGAAAGCCGGTATGGATCTCTCTGGCAGGAACGTTGTTCGCCAGGTCGGCTGCAGCAGACGGAGGGCCCGAACGCAGGTATACACCGGTAATCACCTTGTGGCAGCGTCCGGAAAGGATTTTGAGCATGCGACGTGCATCACTTGCCGAGGCGGGTTTTCCCAAGACGGACCATTCATGCTCCGAAAGTGGTGTTTTGTCGCAGGTAAAGACCAGGGTGTCGGCCGTGATCAGGAGTTCGCCGGCCTGTAACGGACGGTGGAATGCCAGGGATTTGGAACGGGCAAGCCAGAGGGGAATGTCTTCGGGCCCGATATCGGACGGAATATGATTCTCATCCAATCCATTGACCGGATCTACCGTGAAAGGCAGGTCAATACCTGAAAGCAGTTGTCTTCTCCTGGAAGAGGCAGATCCTAATATGATTTTGTATCGGGTATTCATGGCTCTATTCAGACGCAGTGTCGAGCATATCTCCGGGAACGTTTTCGGATTCCCTGTACCATTTACCCTGAAGGCGCATTACCTGTTCCACCAGGTCGCGGACGCAACCCCGGCCGCCCGTAAAGGGGGATATGTACTGTGCCACATGACGGACCTCGGTACAGGCATCGGAAGGACAAAAGGGGAGCCCGCAGGCTTTCATGGGCGGGATGTCGGGAATGTCGTCACCCGCATAGGCTACCTGGGAAGGGTCCAGACCGTACCTATTGCAAAAATCGCGGAATGCCGGCATTTTATCCCTGGCTCCGGAATAGATGTCCTTTACGCCAATGTTCCTGTAACGTTTTTCGACAGATGGAGAGACGCCTCCCGTTATAATGGCAACCTGATAGCCGTGTTCTATCGCTATGCGGATGGCATAGCCGTCACGTGCATAATGTGTGCGGAACAGATCGCCGTCAGGCATGGAAATAACACCTCCGTCTGTAAGGACACCGTCAACATCAAATGCAAAAGCTTTGATTTTGTATAGTTTGCTTTTGTAATTACCCATAAATCTGTTTTTTACGTTTAATACGGAGCATAGCCATTAAGTGGGTATATCCGTAAGATTCGCAAAGTTAATTATATTTGCAGGAGTAACAGTAATGGCATGCATACTTTTCATTTTCTGAAGACAGTAGCGACAACCTTGATAGTTCTATGTTCCGGAGTATTCATCATGTCCTGTGACCAGACAGGTACCACTACGACTTTTGCCGGAACAGTAACGGATGCCGAATCGGGGATTCCCCTGAAGGGTGTTTCGGTATCGATAATGCCTTTCAACCTGGGAGAGGAAACAGGCCCCGATGGTAAGTATTCCATAGAATTGCCACGTACCAGCGAGAACGTATATCTGGTTTTCAGCATCCCGGGTTATGACAGCTGGGAAACCGAATATATGTCGCTGTCACCTAAAAAGAAAAATCTGTACACAATAAATGCCCAGCTGAAACAACGCATAGCCAAAGCCGTTCTTTCTTCACAGGAAGTTGATTTTGGAGCTGTACAGAATTCCGTAGCTATCCAACTTTCGAATCCTGGGAGTGACACTTTGCGCTGGAATTTTCTGGAGCTCTATTTTCCACGATGGCTGCAGGTGGAACCATCAAACGGTGTGCTCAATATGGGTCAGTCGCAGACTCTAACCTTTACCTGCGACCGGTCGGGACTTCCCATTGGGGAACAAAATGCCGGTGTACAACTGCTTGGAGGGCAGGCCCCGCTGACTATACAGGTAAGGCTGCTTGTGGAAGGAGCCTTACTGAAGGCAGAGGGTACTCTCTTTGATTTTGGGGAAGAGGAAACACAAGTTTCAACCATCCTTTCGAACCAAGGGAACATACCACTGGAATGGCACCTTGGGGAAGAGATGCCCGTTTGGCTGGAATGGGATCCTGCCCAGGGTAATATTCCTGCCGGAGCCCAGACAAAGGTTCTTATAAAGGTCGACCGTTCCGTACTGGATTACGGGACCCATACTTTCAGTACGCGGCTGCTGTCAAGCGGGGGAGATACCACTTACTTTTTTTCCATATCCAAAACGCAGGATTTGATACAACTGTCCGCCCAATTCCTTGACTTTGGAACGAAGGACATCCAACGTACTGTTAAGGTATCGAGGCTTTCAGGCATTCACCCCGTTTCTTTTACCGTTTCCTGCCAGGACCCGAACATTTCACTGTCTGTGGCACAAGGAACCATAACCTTGGAAGAACCCGAATGCACGATTTTAGTCACCCTTGACAGGAAAAACATTCCCCCGGGATCCTCGGAAAGCGTGATCAGGATCTTCGCGCCGGAACAGGAATTTTCCATTAAGGTCAATTATGCCACAGCGGCTGTTCCGGCCGAGGTCACTACCGTCGGATTTGAACTGGACGATTCGTACCGTCTGTATTTGAAAGGAATACTGCAAAGCAACGGGGGCGGTTCTGTGATCCGGCACGGACATTGCTGGGGAACCATGCCCGAACCCTGTCTTGAGAACGCCTCTTATTCTGATCTGGGAACCATTGCAGAAGGCCGTACATTCGTTACATATCCCCAGCCATTACCTGAAAATGGCACAACCTGGTACTACAGGTCCTATGCGACTACCGAAATGGGGACATTCTACGGTCAGACCATGGAGTTCCTTTATGAGCCTCCCATCCTGGATGATCCCCTTATAGATTATAATGATTTTGCCAACACCCTGACCTTTAGAGAAAGGAAGGCCGGTGGGTTGCCATTTACAGAACACGGATTTCTTTGGAATACGACCGGGACCGATCCAAAACCGGGAAAAGATAACGAGATCCGTCTGGGCCCCAAAAATTCGGGATCTTTTTTCTTCTACAACTTAAGCGATCCGCAAAGGGGAGTGGAATATTATATGCGCAGTTTCGGGATCAATCAATTTGGTATAGCTTTGTCAGAAACCACCTCGTATTACCTGGATATATTAAAACCCACGCCCGAGACAGGAGTCGCAGCAGAAATTTCATATTACTCTGCTGTCCTCCATGGCAATATTGCAGTCCTGGGCTCTGAAAAGATCTTGTCCTACGGACATTGCTGGAGTACAGATCCCATACCTACCATAGAAGATGACAAAACGGACCTGGGAACTGCACAAAATACAGGTGTTTATACATCCAACGCTGCCGGATTGCTCATAAACACACCTTATTATTACCGTGCATATATAAAGACGGCTAAAGGGGTTTATTACGGGGAACAGATGGAATTCAGCACACTGAAAGATGAAAGTGTTGTGGTTCAGGACGGACTCAGATTGTATATAACCACCGATCAAACACCTAAAGCTTATGATTGGACGGGACGCATGTCAGATATAACGATATCCAACGGGGTAACATACAACCGGAATAATAAGCCTGAAGGCACCCATGCCGCCATTTCCTTTAACGGAAGCAGCGGCTATCTGCTAAGCCGCAACGTAAATCCGCTTTCTGGCAAGAACAGGGGCACCATAAACTTCTGGCTCAGATTCAGGCAGACCATGAACAAATCGCTTGTTTATCCGTTCTTCGGTTCTATATCAGAAGGCGGATTCTATGTAGAGATACGCCACAACGGGACCGCCTGGGTGCTGACCCTGTGCATGGGCCCGGGAAAGGATACTTACTCCATTCCCTTGCCCTCTCTTGGCGGGATAGACATATCTACTATGCTGGGGACAGCATGGCATATGATGTCCATTGTATCTAACGGGACCTCTATGACCATATATCTGGACGGGGTCAATCTCTATATCCAGGATATGCAAATGGCATTCGGGATACAGGATGATTTTGTGGTAGGAGCCAATGCCCTGAATGGAACAACACTCAATACTTTTCTGCCGGCCGACATGGCCTGCCTGAGGTTCTATGACCGGGTGCTTACAGGTCAGGAAATTACGCAGATATTTAATACGGGTATGTAGGCAGCGTTAATTTATAGATAATATATAGATAATTTATAGATAAGGTATTCGTTCCAGTACCGGAATATTCTGCTATGTCTTCCTTTGACTAACAGCAGATGGTTTGCTATGGCTTTGTCCAGAAAACTGTCAACAGGTTCTGTCAGCCGGAGTTTCAACTGAGTACGGCACCTGTTATCATAATGATCTGCTTCCAGCGAGATGCCTTCCGAAACAAAGAATCGCTGAAGTTTGCCGCCAAGCCATTTGACAGCAGTGAAATATTCTCCCGGGGCAATATCTCCCTGTACAGCTACACTAATCCCTGATTCAAAGTGGGTATTCAGGCTGTACCTTTCGATCATGGATAAAGGAATGGTACAGTGTGCCATTTCGATCGTATTTTGGGAACGGTCGTAATTAACGGGATTGGCCATAAAGACGGGTGTCTGCGTTAAGCCTGAGGCGATCATCATGGTCAGCAGGGAAGGTACATCTCCTTCGCAGGCGGCCGGTATGCCGGCCCTGTTAAACAGGGATAGTGCCAGGCAAGCCGTTGTCCTGCAATTGTCTATGAGATCAAAACATTTAACGGCAAGGGCATTGCAGGAATGATATACCATCATTTCATCCATTACCTGGTACATACGTACGGCATTGTAAACGTCTTGATTTGAGCAGTTCTTCAGCTCCTTTGAATTCTTGAGGATAGTCCTGCACAGCTGCTGATTCTCCCGGCTCAGATTCGTAAGGTGTTTGAAACTTTCTGCCAGCGATTCAATCTCAATTTCTTGAAATCGCACTCCCAGCATTCGTGTAACAGCATCTGAATCTATCCCGGATGAGAGCAACCAGGGGGATGTATCCCCGAAAAGTGCCACTCTTGTTTTCCTTAATTTGCGGACCGTCAGTTGCATTCTGTGCAGTTGCTCCACTAGTTCTTCAGATAGTTCCCTTTCGGAATATATGAGCGGAGTGTTTAGTTTTCCCTGCGAAAAATAAGTTGCCAGTTCAAGGGCTGCCGGCAGGGAATTATGCTGTTCGTCAAAAAGAAAGAACAAAGGAAGCGGTAATGTAAAACCGAAGCTCTGAAAAATTTCCTCACACCCGCCCGATGCAATGAAAGGAATGTACACTTTACTGTCATCGGAAAAATGTTCAGCTGAAATATTCTTGTATGATATGACAGATATCCTGAAACGTCTTTCCAGGGATTCCAGAAGTGTTTTTCTTGATTCTGCCAGTACATGAAAGTCATGCATGGGAGAATGAAAGAAAACCAGTTCCAACTTAAGCTTCCGGGGTTCCATCACCAAAATGTAAGGGGATGTTGGGCATACCCTTACCCGACAGGTTGATTTTTCCAAAATGTTCTTCGTACTTTCTGAGGTTGTCCTCAAGGGCGTTGAAGAATCGCTTGGCATGTTCCGGTGTCATGACAATCCTGTTCTGCACCTTTGCCTTGGGGATTCCCGGCATCATGCGGATAAAATCAAAGATGAATTCACTGCTGGAGTGCGTTATTATGGCCAGATTGGAGTAGCATCCCTGGGCTACGTCTTCCGGCAATTCAATATTAATCTCTTTCTTTGGTTTTTGTTCCATGGCCATATGATTTATTCATGCAAAAGTAGTATTTTTTATATATTTGTGCCTTATTCCCGTAAAAGTATATGGAACTACCTGCAATATACGACCCTTCTGTAACAGAAGGAAAATGGTACAGTTACTGGCTGAAACACCGCTTTTTTCACTCTATCCCTGACCAGAGACCCAAATACAGCGTTGTGATCCCTCCGCCCAATGTCACCGGAGTCCTGCACATGGGCCACATGTTAAACAACACCATCCAGGATGTGCTGGTAAGACGTGCCCGCATGCAGGGAAAGAACACCTGCTGGGTACCAGGTACGGACCATGCATCCATTGCTACCGAAGCCAAAGTTGTGGCATTGCTGAAGAAAAAAGGGATCCACAAATCGGATATCACCAGGGAAGAATTTTTGCAACATGCCTGGAAATGGAAAGAAAAACACGGCAATATCATTCTGGAACAACTTAAGAAACTGGGCGCTTCCTGTGATTGGGACCGCACGGCTTTTACCATGAATCCGGCCATGAGTCGCGCTGTAGTGGACACTTTTGTGTTCCTCTACAACCAGGGGCTGATATACCGTGGTGTACGTATGGTCAACTGGGATCCCCAGGGAGGTACGGCTGTCAGCGATGAGGAGGTCATTCACCGGGAGGTAAAAGAAAAACTTTATTACCTGAAATATTACTTCAGCAGGAACGGGAAAAGGGATAATAAATACCTGTCCGTTGCCACCACAAGGCCCGAAACCATCATGGCTGACGTAGCTGTATGTGTAAATCCGCAGGATGAACGATACGCTCACCTGGTAGGAGAGAAGGTGCTTATTCCCTTGATAGACAAGGAAATACCGATCATTGCCGATGATTATGTAACCATGGATTTCGGGACGGGCTGCCTGAAGATAACACCGGCTCACGATCCTAACGATTATGAAATAGGACTACGTCATAAACTCCCTGTTGTAGATATACTTAACCTGGATGGCACGCTCAATGCAGATGCACGGATCCTGGTAGGGAAGGACCGGTTTGAGGCCCGCAGAAAGATCCGCCTGATGCTGCAGCAGGATGGCTTCCTGGAGAAAGAAGAACCGTATGTCACCCAAGTGGGCTTTTCTGAAAGGACAGATGCGGTGATAGAGCCGAGACTGTCTCTGCAGTGGTTCGTCAAACTTGACATCCTGGCCGCAAGAGCATTAAAGTATGTGGAAGACGGACACGTAAGGCTCATCCCCGACAAATACCGCAATACTTACCGTCACTGGATGGAAACAGCGCGTGACTGGTGCATTTCGCGCCAGTTGTGGTGGGGACAACAGATCCCTGCCTGGTACCTTCCTGACGGTGAAGTGGTAGTGGCCCCGAACGCTGAAGAAGCCCTGGCGCTGGCACAAAAGAAAAATTTTGCCATCAAGGCGGAGGACCTGAAACAGGACCCCGATGTGGTGGACACCTGGTTTTCCTCGTGGCTCTGGCCCATCTCGGTCTTTGATCCGGAAAAACCAGGCCATCCTGACAAAACGCCCAACAGGGAACTGGCCTATTACTATCCCACCGATGACTTGGTTACTGCCCCGGATATTCTCTTTTTTTGGGTGGCACGGATGATCATGGCCGGAGATCTGTTCTGCGGTCAAAAACCATTTACCAACGTTTATCTGACAGGGATGGTACGCGATAAGATGGGCCGCAAAATGTCCAAATCGTTGGGTAACTCACCTGACCCCATAGGGCTTATGAACGTTTACGGAGCCGATGGTGTGCGTATGGGACTGATGCTTTGCACTTCTGCCGGGAACGATATTTTGTTTGACGAGACACAGGTAGAACAGGGGCGCAATTTCTGTAACAAGATCTGGAATGCTTACCGGCTGGTGCGTTCCTGGCAACGGGACCCCTACCTTCCGGTGGAAGAAACATCCCGCCAGGCCGTACGCTGGTTTAGCCAGTTGCTTGCCCTGACTAGGGAAGAGGTAGAGGACTTGTTCTCAAAATACCGTCTGTCAGAAGTCCTGATGCTTCTTTACAAACGATTCTGGGATGATTTCTGCTCCTGGTACCTCGAGATCATCAAACCGTCCGCAGATGCGGGCAAAAGGATAGATGCCACGACATATGATGCCACCCTTGGATTCTTTGACCTGTTGCTGCACCTGTTGCACCCCTTTATGCCATTTATCACGGAAGAACTGTGGCAGAATCTGAAGGATCGCAAGGAAGGCGAAAGCATTATGGTATCGCCCGTTCCGGAAACAGGCACTTACAATGCTGCGGAACTGGAGGATTTCTCTCGTTTGCAGGAACTGATAACTGCCATTAGGGGCGTCCGGCAAAACAAACAGATATCCCGGCAAACAGAACTTAAACTGTACATCAGGGGATATTTTCCGGACCATCTGTCTGTCGTAGTCATGCGCATGGCAGGACTGAATCAGATCATGAAGGTAACCCAGGCCCCAGGCGAAGGCAACGTATATGCATTCCTGATAGGCACTACAGAGTTTTTCATACCTCTGGGGCACCTTTTGAATACCGAAGAAGAACGTACCAAACTGAATGGGGAACTGGCTTACTACCGCAAATTCCTGGCTGCTGTTGAGAAAAAATTGTCCAATGAAAATTTCTTGCAACGTGCTCCCGGAGAGGTAGTGGCAACCGAACGAAAAAAACGTTCCGATGCAATGGCAAAAATTGCCGCTCTGAAGCAGCAATTATCACTATTACAATGAAATACAGGTGTATTATCCTTGCATTTCTGTTTTTATTTAATCTGTCAAACTGCGTCAAAGTCACTGACCTGGATGACAATGCCACCATTTTTACCTGCAGTATAACAGGAGTTATGCCCGGTGCCGTGATCTTTAACGATCCGGTAGTGGATAAGGGCACAATTGTTTTGCCCATGGATTACGGAAAATATGAATTTCCTGTAACCGTGACCCTGAACATCAAAACAAAACAGACCATAGACAAGATACTGGGCTTGGATGAGGGCAATACCCTTGTTTTTGATAATGAAGGCACTGTACGCAAGATCCATCTGATAGCCCTAAGCGGAATGGTACATACCTACGAGATCCGCATTGAAGTTGCTTCGCGCAGCGACGAGGCTATGGTAAAGACCGCACTATTGCAAGAATACAGTCCCGCCGGATTCATGCTTTCCAACCAGCTGGTTGTTGATATTGTCGATAATTGTATAAATATCTACGCTTTAAAAGGAGAATTCCTGCCCCTGACTGTCCGCCTGCATATAGAACTGAGTGAAGGTGCCAAGATGGAAGATCCCGGATCAGTACATACCTTCATGATAGATGCGTATGATACGGGAATTCCTTTTACAGTCTTTGCCGAGAGCGGAAAAAAGGAAACCTGGTTCGTCCGTCTGACCGGTGTAGAGGAGGTGAAGAATTCTTCCCAGATTGACCGGGATACCTGGGAACGGATGGTGCCTTTGGAGCCTTACCAGGTCATGCTGGAACCCCAGGGATTGCTATTCATGAATATACACTCCGATGAGATCAACAGCAGATTTGTGGCCTCCATACGAAACAATGGCATTCCTTTCCCGTGGAATGTGCGTTTTGGTTTTGATATAAATCCTTATATACTGACGATCAACCTTATTCCCGGACAGAATTTTGTGATCAACGAATGGGAAAACACCCGGACCTTTTATCTGGTGGATATCTTATCGCTCAACGCCCGTGCCTGGGAGTTGACCTGGAACCGCTGGCTGAATCCTGCGAGCCTGGTGGAATCGTTCACTATAAGTGAATACGAATCGCTTAACAACGAGATCCGTCTGGGCCAGCCTGTTGTTGATACACTGCGGTCAGTAGTGGAGATCCCTGTGCCGGAAGGAAAAGATTTTCCGTTGCACATAACAGGCTACCAATTGACCGTTTCTGATTATGCATCGGCCAACCTGGCTTCTGAAATAACATTCGGCTCCTATGACAGCGTGGTACCCTTTATTGTGACTTCCCAGTCAGGGATTCAGCGCCAGTGGACATTACAGCTGGATCCGTGGTTCAAGACAGGTGCAGATATCCTGTCCTTTATGGTGGAAAACTTTCATTCAGAAGAAGGGCTGGTCAGGCTGGAAAGCAATACTGCAAACATTGATCAGGAAATCAATACTGTGACACTGGTGTTGAAGGCAGGCTACGACTTCCCGCTGGTCATTGATGGATTTACCCTGGATTTGTCCCCGGGAGCAACATTACAGGAAAACTATACAGGAGGAATATTCTTCAATACCATAAACGAAACCGTCCCGCTGACAGTAGTTGCAGAAAGCGGAGATACAAAGGAATGGAAATTGCAACTGGCAGATGAACGCATAGAGAACCTGGAAGCCATTGTACTGGATTATCGCATTGAAAGCTATCAGGGAACCAGCCAGACGGCCAACAATATTTTATTGGAGGAACAGGGTCTGATAGATACATTGTCCCGCACAGTCACTTTAGTTATCAACGACTGGTCTGCAAAAATGCCGGTTACAGTCAACGGGATTATGAGCCTGTCCAAAAATGCGCGTTTACAGGGAGATATCTCATCCTTAAGCCATAGTGTGGTCTTCCGGACAACAGGGGATCAATACCATTTTTCGATCACTTCGGAAAGCGGTACAAATAGTACCCACTGGACATTGAAGCTGGAAGACCGCTCTCCTGAAAGACTGTCAGGGGCAGAAGTGGTAAACTTTGTCACCGGCAATCCCTCCTCGGGTTTTCTCTTTGACCAGAAATTCCTGGAGCCCGATACGGGCACTATAGTTCTTTTAGTGCATACAAGACCGTCTCCTGATGCCCGGCTGACCATCAAGCCCGGGATCACTGTCAGTGAACGGGCACGCCTGCTGGGGATCACTTCGGGAGCTCCGCTTACCCTGTCTTTCACCCAACCAGCCACCTTCAGGGTAATGGCCGAAGACGAGACCATCCGGGAATGGGAGATAAGGCTGATCTATGCGCCACAAGTACCCAACAGTGGCTTTGAAGAATGGGGAAATGTGGAGAATGTGATGAATATCCTGCCTTCCAACGGCAAAGGCTGGACAACTGCAAATAATTCCCAAGTTATGGGGACAATGCGTGTTCAGGGAAAAGACAGTCCTTATGCCGCCCAGATGCTTACGCAGCTCAAAACCGTCAACCTGGTGATAATAAAAATAACGAGCCTGGCTGCTGGCGCTGTGTTCCTGGGCAGGTTCAATTTCAGCGTGGATGTGGATGCCGTGATGAATCCCCCCACCATGTCCGATTTCGGGATCCCTTTCGCGCCCGGTCTTAACCCCATAGGATTTGAAATAGATTATAAATACCATAACGGAGGTCAGCGTTATTATACCGAAGTTTACCGTGGCCCGCTGGGCATGCCTGCTTTCAGGGACCCCAAAAAGATAGACGGTTCGGACATGGCCGTGATTGCCACGGAACTGCATTATAACGCTTCCGGGAGCTGGTCCTACGATCTGAAAAACAAACCAACCTTGATCGCCGATAACGAAATCATTACCCAGGGGACTCAAGGCTGGACGCATGCCCGGCTACTGTTCAATAAAGTACCGGGAAAAGAATATCTGAACATGACACACCTGGTGGTCAGAATGTCTTCTTCCTACCAGGGAGATGAATATAAAGGAGCAGACGGCAGCCGTCTGACGGTTGACAATTTCAGGCTGATCTATTATCTTCCCGGTGAAAACACAATAATTCTTGAATGACCATGATGGAACACACTACTAAAATTACAGTCAGATATTACGAAACAGACCAGATGGGCGTGGTACACCACTCCAACTACATCCGCTATTTTGAAACGGCACGGGAAGAGATGATGGTTCATTACGGTGTCCCTTACGCACAGACTGAATCGCAGGGGATCATCATGCCGGTTCGCGCTGTTCACTGCGACTACATCCATCCTGCGCATTACGGTGAGGAACTTTCCGTAGTAACAAGCCTGGAAGAAATGCCGCGTTCACGCATTACTTTCCGGTATCAGATCTTTAATCCATCGGGCGTATTGTTGGCTAAAGGATATGTAACACTGGCTTTTGTTAACGTTTCGCGTGGAGTTCCGGTCAGGGCACCCCGTTTTCTTACGGAAGTATTGGAAAAATACATAAATTTGTAGAAATTAGACCAAAGGGATATGAGTAAATTATTGTTGTTTGGCACACTGGGTGCCACCGAGATCATCATCATTGCCTTGATAGTACTGCTTCTGTTTGGAGGCCGCAAAATACCTGAATTGATGAAAGGCATAGGTAAAGGTGTAAAAAGCTTCAGGGACGGAGTGAAAGGCATTGAAGACGATCTGAAAGAAGAAGAGAAAGATTTGGATAAGGATCTTAAAGGTTAACGGTGGCCGGCACTTCACGGAATAAAGATGAGATGACCTTCTGGGAACATCTTGATGAGTTCCGCAAGGTTATTTTTCGCTCTGCAATCGCCTTGATCATACTCATGGTGATTGTCTTTGTGAACAAGAACTTTGTGTTTGAGACTATCATATTTGCTCCCAGAAGCTCTGATTTTATCCTGTATAAATGGATGGGATCGCTTGCCGCATTTGTTGGGATGCCTTCCCTGGGTCCCAAACCCTTTTTACTGGAACTGCAAAACATTGAACTTGCTGCACAATTCTTCACCCATATAAACGTTTCTTTCAGCATAGCTTTTGTAATCGCTACGCCGTTCATCCTTTACCAGTTGTGGACTTTTATAAGACCTGCGTTGTATCCCAGGGAAAAAAAATCTGTGATGGGTGCTTTTGGTTGGTGTTCCCTTCTCTTTTTCCTGGGAGTCCTGACGGGTTACTTTTTTGTTTTTCCCCTGACCATTAATTTTCTGGGAAGTTACCAGGTGAGCGAATGGGTGGAAAACCAGATCACGCTCCAATCGTATATTCACATGTTCACCTGGCTGGTGATTATCATGGGCATCGTATTTGAGATGCCCGTTCTACTGCGTGTATTATCCAGACTGGGAGTCGTATCCAAAGAATTGCTGAAAAAATACCGGAAACATGCCGCCTGTATCCTGTTGACCCTGGCGGCCATCATTACGCCAAGCGGGGATGCCTTCACCTTGTTCATCGTGGCATTACCCCTGTATCTTCTCTACGAAGTCAGCATTCTGGTATGTTACAGTAAATCGGCGGAAGAAGATGAAAAGGTCGCAGCATAGGTTTCCCGTTCTGGTTTCCGGCATCATCCTGCTCTTTTGCCTGATCCTTTTTGTGATCCCTTTTTTTTGGAAGGGACCCATTTTCACGCTTCTTAAGAGCGATCTTTTTAACGGCTACTACAAAGCGCGGATCATACAACTATATCGGCCTGCTCCCGCAGAGATCATCCGGGAGCATGTGCATCTGTACAACGAAGGATTCAAACCTGCCGATTTCCGCCCAGGACCGGTCATGATCCCCGGAAAAGGATACAATTACAAAGATTCCCTGGGACTGATCCTTACAAAGGATTTCTTTGAAGATGCAGCTCATTTCCGCAATGGCCTGGCCATGGTCAGAAAGAATTCCCGGTACGGAATGCTGGATCACAAAGGCAAAATGGTCTTGCATGCCGAATACGATACCCTGATCCCCGTCTCGGAGGTGATCCTGACCGTACAGGGCAATTCCTACGGGGTGGCCGACAGGCGGGGACGTTTCAGGATCCCGTTGTCTTCAAGACAGATCACCAACAATTATAATGACCTTCACCTGCCTTTCCTGCTGGCTGCCGGACCTGGCGGATCTTTCACGGTCATTGACGGAAAGGGCCGTGAAAAAAACAGGCCTGCTTATGACAGCCTGGATTTCAGGGATGATGTATTTTTCGTTGGCAGGACAGGGAAGTGGGGGGTTATAGATACAAACGCGAATGAACTGGTCCCTGCAGTTTATGATCGAATTGATGTTTACGGCTACGGATATTTCACCGTCAGGTCGGGAGATAGGGAAGGTCTGCACCGTGCAGCAGAACCGGAACCCCTGATCCCGGTTATATATGAAAAGGTTGACTTGTGCACACCAACGACCTTCCGTGTAAAAATGGATGGACATTACGGATTGCTTGACAAAAATGCCATTACGCTCATAGAGCCGGTTTATGATACCATCTATTTCCATCATGCAGCCGAATGGATCGTCACCGGTGATCACCTGCATTATGCCATGCGAAATACAAAGGAATTGGAATACCCTTCCGGTTTTTATAACTGGATAGGTGATTGCCGGGAAGGGATGACCGTTGTACGCAATAATAACGGATACGGAATCTTGTCTGTGGATGGCGTGGAGGTTGTTTCTCCACAGTACGATTCCATTCATAATTACAGTTGCGGCGTTGCCATTGTCTGTAACAATAATCAACTTGGTGCCATAGACCAAAAAGGCGTTTTTACTATAGCCCTATCGCTTAAATTTGTAGAACTATATGATTTTCAATGTGATCTTGCACTTGCCGCACAATTTAACATGATGACCTCCCGCATCAGGAAACAATATGGTTTTGTGGATAAAAAAGGCCATACCGTGATTCCGTTTATATATGAAGATGGCCACCGGACATTCTCCAACGGGCTGGCAGGAATGAAGATCAACGGAGCCTGGGGTTTCATCAATATGGCAGGGGAAAGGATCATTCCTTTCCGGTACGATACCGTATCACGTTTTTCTCACGGCAAGGCACAGGTCTTGTACCACGGCCAGATCATGACAGTCGATTTAAAGGGGGGAACAATTGAATGATTTCGGTTTCCGGCATAAATGTTTCTTTCGCACACATGGAACTTTTTTCTGATGTCTCTTTTACCATCAGTCGCCGCGACAGAATAGCCCTGGTAGGGAAAAACGGAGCAGGAAAATCAACCTTGCTGAAGATCCTGGCCGGTTTGCAGGAACCTATGTCAGGAAATGTGGTGCGCTCGGCCGATACACGGATCGGTTATCTGCCACAGCATATGGGACATGCCAAAGATAAATCCGTTCTGGAAGAAGCCCTTACCGTTTTTTCTCATTTGGACAAGCTGCGGAACCGTATGGATAAGATTACCCTGAATCTTGCACAGCGCATAGACTACGACTCGGATGAGTATAAAAAACTGATGGTAGAATTGAACGAAGTAAATGACCGGCTTCATATTTTTTCGGCCGACAATCCCCGGGGAAATGCCGAAAAGGCACTTACAGGGCTTGGATTCAGATCCGGTGAACTGGACAAGCCTACCAGCACTTTTTCCGAAGGCTGGAACATGCGCATAGAACTGGCCAAACTCCTGATTTCAAGACCTGATATATTGCTCCTTGACGAACCTACCAATCACCTGGATATAGAAAGCCTGCGATGGCTTGAACAGTACCTGGAAACATATCCGGGAGCACTGCTGGTCATATCGCACGACAGGACTTTTCTGGATACTGTTACCGACAGAACCATAGAGATATCGCTTGGCAAAATATATGATTACAAAGCTCCGTATTCGCAATATCTGGAATTACGCCGAGAGCGGATGGAGCAGCAAACTGCCGCATATGAAAATCAGCAGCGGGTCATAGAGAAGACAGAAGAATTCATTGCCCGTTTCCGTTATAAGCCAACCAAATCCAATCAGGTACAGAGCCGCATCAAACAGCTGGAAAAAATGGAGAAGATAGAGATCGATCCCCTGGACAACACGCAGATCCGGATCTGTTTTCCCGAAGTCCGGCGCAGTGGAAAGATTGTTTTTAAATGCCGGCATGTTGCAGTAGGTTATGATAAAGGTCCTATCTTTACGGGAGCAGACCTGGTGATCGAACGTGGGGAAAAAGTGGCTTTAGTAGGCAGGAACGGGGAGGGGAAGACAACCATGATGAAACTGCTTACCGGCCAATTGTCTGCTATGGAGGGGATTTTCGAAACCGGATACAACGTATTGTTGGGGTATTATGCCCAAAACCAGGATGAGTTACTGAACAACGACCTGACCGTTTACCAGACACTGGATGAAATAGCCGTGGGCGACATCAGGACTAAGTTGCGTGATATTTTGGCATCGTTCCTTTTCAGGGGTGAGGATGTAGATAAAAAAGCGGGGGTACTGAGCGGAGGGGAACGATCACGCCTTGCTATGGCCAAACTGATGCTGCAACCTTACAATGTACTGGCATTGGACGAGCCTACCAATCACATGGATATCCGCTCCCGGGAAGTAATGAAAGAAGCATTGAAACAGTACGGGGGCACACTGGTTGTCGTATCGCACGACAGGACATTCCTGGACGGTCTTGTGGATAAGATTTATGAATTCCGGGACGGCAGGGTAAAGGAATATTTGGGGGGCATCAGGGATTTTATGGAACGACGGAAACTGGAAACATTGCAGGAACTGGAGAAAATACAGTTGCCACCCAAAGAAAAAAGGACCGGGAACAATGCAAAGGGAGCAGATGCCTCGGTTCTGTACAGACAAAAAAAAGAACGCGACAAGATGTTGAAGAAACTGCAACTGGTCGTTACACGTTGGGAAAACCGCATTGAACAACATGAAAAGGGTCTTGCCATAATGGATCAAAAGTTGTTGTCTCCGCCACCCGAAGGGTTTAGCAACGCTTTTTACCAGTTGTATGAAAAAGAAAAAAAAGAACTGGATCTGGCCATGAAAGCATGGGAGACCGCCCACCAGGAATTGGATACATTTATTGAAAACAACAGGAATGACTGAAGATCGCATATATGGAATACATCCCGTCAGGGAAGCCCTTTTGGGGGGAAAAAAACTGGAAAGAATATTACTGCGTAAAGGAATGGACAGCCTTGCAGCCGCACAAATCATGAATCTGGCCCGGCAATGTGATGTGCCAGTGCAATTTGTGCCCTTCGAAAAAATTAACCATATGGTTTCCAACAGGAATCATCAGGGAGTAGTAGCTATTCTCTCCCAACTGGATTACGTTTCACTGGAGGAAGCAGTCGCCACAGCACAAACAAAAGGGAAATATCCAACCGTTCTGCTTTTGGACGGAGTGAGCGATGTTCGCAATTTTGGAGCAATTGCCAGAACCTGCGAGTGTGCCGGGGCAGGAGCGCTGATCCTGCCTGCCAAAGGGGGAGCAGCTGTGAACCAGGATGCCATCCGCACTTCGGCGGGGGCATTACTGCGTATCCCCACCTGCAAGGTTTCCAACCTGAGGATCGCCATTTTCTACCTCAGGGAATCCGGTTTTACCATTATCGGAACGGCTGTGGAACAAAATAAAACGATCTATGAGGCAGATTTCCGTCGTCCGCTGGCATTGATTATGGGTGCAGAAGGAAGAGGCATTTCCCGGGGGATCCTGGAACTGTGCGATCAGCTGGTCTCTATCCCACAACTGGGAGAGATAGGTTCTCTGAATGTTTCGGCTGCAGCTGCTGTTGTGTTGTTTGAAGCCGTCAGGCAACGAATGAATAAATAAAACCATGTCTTTTAAAAATTCAGCCATACGACAACTGGCAGGCGAGACTGCTATTTACGGAATGAGTACCATTCTGGCCAGGGTATTGAATTTTCTGCTTGTGCCCATGTACACCCGCGTGCTGACCGATCAGGCAGCATACGGGGTAGTAGCCGAGTTCATGGCTTACATTGCGGTACTGCAGGTTGTTCTGGTAATGGGACTGGAAACGGGCTGTTTCCGGTATGCGTCACTGGCCGGACAAAAAAACGACCATGCCGGAGCTGGCACGGTGTTCTCCACTTCGCTTGCCACCGTTACTATGGTGGCGGGTATCTTTTTTGCAGCTGTTGTGCTGTGGAGAAAACCCATAGCCGGGGCTCTCGGTTACGGCAACAATCCACAGGCTATATTTTATGTTGCGGGTATCCTTTTGCTGGACAGTATCACGGCTATATTGTTCGCCCGTTTGCGATACGAACACAAAGCATTCCGGTTTGCCATTTTCAAAACCATTAAAATATGCTGCGAACTGGGATTCAACCTGCTTTTCTTTTTGTGGGCGCCGCGTTTTCTCTCTGCCAATCCCGGCTCATTGCTCGGGCATTTTATTCCGGCCGTTCCCGATTATAATTACGTACTTTTTGCCATATTCCTATCCTGCATCGTTGCCTTATTGCTATTCCTACCCGATCTGTTGAAAAGAAGCAGTTTCGCTTTTGACTGCAAACTCTGGCCCAAACTCATGATATATTCCCTGCCGTTGATGATCGCCGGTTTACCGGGCATATTAAATGATTTCAGTGACAGGTTATTGTTCCGTTTTCTAATCCCGGATGACGTGTCGTGGCGGGCCCAGATGGGAATCTACCAGGCCGGAATCAAGCTTGCTGTATTGATCAACCTATTCATACAGATGTTCCGGTATGCTGCCGAACCGTTCTTTTTTGGGCAGTCCGCCGATAAGAAGGCCCCCGGTACGTATGCCCGGGTGCTTGATTATTTCACGGCTTTCTCTATGCTCGTTTACCTGGGAATATTGCTGTATATGGACCTCTTTGGGCTGATCCTGGGAGAAAATTACAGGGAAGGGATTGTAGTCGTCCCCATAATGGCTCTTGCCTATGTCATTCTGGGTATATATTTCAATATAAGCATCTGGTTTAAATTATCAGGAAAGACAGGCTATGCCGTACTGATCACTTCTGCGGGCCTGGTGATCACGCTCCTTGTGAACGTTCTGTTCATGCCTCGTTTTGGCTATATGGCTGCTGCATGGGGACATCTGGCCAGCTATCTGGTTATGACTTTGATATGCGCCCTGATGGGTCGTAAACACTATCCGGTACCATACAACTGGTTGCGGAACGGTTTCTATATAATCACAGGTGTTGGACTATATTTTTTCTCCCTTTTGTTCAGCTGGATGGAACTGTTCCCCAAATTGGTGATCAATACAGCCATCATCCTGCTGTACCTGGCTATCTGGGCCGGGGTGGAAGGTTTCTACAGAAAGCTGCACAGACTATGGCAGCGGCGGTAGCCACGTTCAGAGATTCGGAACCTTCACGATAAGAAGGGATATACAGCCTGATTTGAATATGTTCCAGGGCCTGTTCGGAGATGCCTTGCGATTCATTTCCCATGACAATGACTCCCTCTGATGGCAGAAAAAGTGTATTGATATCCGTTCCTCCCTGCAAAACAGTACCCAGGACAGGAAGGGTACAGTTTCCCAATAGTGGCACAAGCGGCGTGTAATGCACAGGGACACGCAGGATCGCCCCCATGGTGGATTGCACCGTCTTGGGATTGTACAGTTCTACACAATCTGGGGATGCATATACAGTCCGGATGTTAAACCAGTCGGCCAGGCGAAGGATTGTCCCGAAATTGCCCGGATCACGTACTCCGTCCAACGCCAGGTATAATCCCCCCGGGTGCGGAGATGCAAACGGTATTTGTGGAATACCCACCACGGCTAACGCTCCGGAAGGAGCAGCCTGGAAAGAGATTCTTTCCATTTCAGAGGCCGTCACATATTTCACCACAGGTGCCCGGGGGGATTCCAGAGCGCCTTCCTGCACATAAAGCCTTTTGATGTAAAATGGTCCGGACCCGGTCATCAGCTCGGCCACCATTTTGGGCCCTTCGATGATAAACTCTTGTCTTTCCTGCCGGATTTTTTTCTGATCCAGGGATTTGATCTGTTTTATGTCGGCTTTGCTCAACATGACGTCAATAGCCCAACACTTTGAGCATGGATTTGTAAGTCTGTTCTTTAGAGAAAAGTTTTGTGTAATACTCACCGTTCTCTTCTCCAATAATGATCATTTTGGGAGCCGGCATAAGGCAATGCTGAACGCCCCCAAATCCCGATATAGATTCCTGGTAGGCCCCGGTATTGAAGAAGCCTATGTAAAGCGGTTCACAATTCTCGTTTTTAGGTAAGAAAACCGCATTGGCATGCGCCTCGGCATTGTAGTAATCCTGCGAATCACAGGTAAGTCCACCTAGGAAAACCCGCTGGTAGGGCTCATTCCACTTGTTGATGGGTAAAAGGATGAAGCGGCGTTTGATGCCCCATGTATCGGGTAATGTGGTCATAAAGGAAGAGTCTATCATATACCATCTTTCGCGGTCATTTTGCTGTTTTTCTCCCAAAACCTGATATATATTTGCGCCGCTTTCACCAACGGTGAACGATCCGAACTCGGTAAATATGTCTGGTTCCTTCACATTGCGGCTTGTACATATACTTTTGATCTGGGCAATGATCTCTTCTGTCATATACTCGTAATCGTAATCAAAAGACAGGGAGTTGCGTACAGGAAAACCTCCGCCCAAGTTCAGCGAATCGAGTTCAGAACAGAAATTTTTTAAATCGCAATACACGTTCACACACTTAGCCAGCTCATTCCAGTAATAGGCATTGTCCTGTATCCCGGTATTGATGAAAAAATGGAGCATTTTGAGTTTGAACTTTGGATTACGCTTGATGTATTTGTGATAAAAAGGGACAACGTCGCTGTAGCGGATGCCCAGGCGGCTGGTATAAAATTCGAATTTAGGTTCTTCTTCAGCGGCAATGCGGATGCCAATCTTACACGTATCGCTAACGGCCTTGTCCAGTGCTTCTACCTCGGGCATATTGTCCAGAATGGAAATGGTATTCTTCCAGCCCGACTTGATGAGATTGGCAATATTATCTATGTATTGCTGCTTCTTATAACCGTTACAGATAACGTACAGGTCCTTATCCACGATCTTCTGTTCGTATAAGGCTTCTATTAAGTTGATGTCAAAGGCAGAAGATGTCTCTATGTGGATATCGTTCTTGAGTGCTTCTTCCAGAACAAATGAAAAATGAGATGATTTGGTACAATAGCAGTAGTGGTATTCTGCCTCGTAATCGACCTTGGCCATGGCAACATTGAACAATCTTTTAGCCTTTTGTATCTGTTTGCTTATTTGTGGTAAATAATAGAACTTCAGGGGTGTTCCATATTGATGTATCAAATCCATAACGGGAATATCGTGAAAGAGAAGTTCTCCGTCTTCCACCCTGAATTCTTCCTGCGGAAAGTCAAAACTTTGCTGAATCAGATCGATGTACTTGTTTTTCATTGGCCAGATGTAAGTAAGTTGCTTTGTAAAAAAAATACCGATGTAAGTGAATCAGGCTGCAAATATAGACGAATATTTATTTGTTGTATCGCATTCGTCCTTTTTTTCTACATTTGTATTATGCGCAAAGGCAATATTTTTTTGGCCATACCGGTCATTGTACTTATGATCCTGTTCTTATCCGGATGTGCCGCCACGCGTTATGTTCCCCGGGAAAAGTATCTGTTGAGAAAAAACACCATTGAGGTGGTTCCTCAGAGAATAGTATTGGCTTCTTCGCTAGAGCCGTATATACGCCAAAAGCCCAACACAAGTATTGTCTTCGGATGGAAGGCATTTTTGAACATATACAGCCTAAGTCCGGATAAGGATAACGGATGGAGCCGGTTCCTGCGCCGTTTGGGTGAACCTCCCGTGATTTTTGATCCGGAACTGATAGAATACAGTAAAATGAACATGGACAATTACCTGACTTCTCTGGGGTATTATTTCAACCATGTATCCGACTCGGTTGCGTATAAAAACAGGAAGGCAACAGTCCATTACACTGTCATGCCAGGAAAGACCTATATTATTGACACCATACGGCTGGGAACAGCCGATCCTCATCTGGCTTCATTGTACGAACACAATAAGGACCGTTCGCTGGTCAATCCCGGTAGCCGGCTTGCCTCCTCCGTTCTGGAACAGGAAGCTACCCGTATAAGTTCTGTCATGCGGAACAACGGGTATTACAATTTTAACCGGAGCCATGTTTCTTTCCTGGCCGATACTTTGGAACAGGACGGAACGGCCACACTGGAAATCCAGTTACCTGGCGATGGTTCACAGAAACCATACCGGATAAGGGAGATCAATGTATATCCGGGATTCGATCCCATCCAGGCTGTTATGGACACCGCCTATTATGCATCTATGGATACCCTGGACAATGACGGGTTGAGGTTCCATTATCGCGGTAAACCCATCTTGCGGCCACGCGTGATACGGAACCTGAGCTATATCAGGCCCGGCGAACTCTACGACGAATCAAAAGTCAAAACGACTTACGACAGGTTCTCCAGTATCCGTATGCTGAACAGCGTGACGCTGCTGTTTGACGAGGTGCCGGCTTCGCTTTCCAGGGATACGGCAGAGGTGGATTGTACCATTCGCCTGAGCCCCGGAAATTCCCAGGGTTACAAGCTGAATCTGGAGGCATCGAGCAATTCCAACGGTCTTATTGGTATCTCACCGGCCCTGTCCTATTACCACAAGAATATCTTCAGGGGAGGGGAGGGGCTTACCCTGGGGTTCATGGGCAATTTCCAGTTCAAGGTAAATGATCCGATCCGGGCTACCGAACTGGGAGCGTCGCTGTCCCTTTCGTTCCCAAAAATGCTTTTTCCGGTAAGTGAAAAAATCTTCCGTAACAGGGTGCCCCGCACCGACATCTCGGCCAGTTACAGCTACCAGTCAAGGCCTGAATACACCAGGAACATCGCCTCGGGCACTTTTGGATATACCTGGAGCATGGGAAACAAATTCCATTACACAGTGAACCCTGTCAAGCTAAAACTGGTCAAACTGTACAATATGAGTCCCGGATTCCTGCAATCCCTAAAAGATCCATTTCTTATAGACACCTACCGAGACCACATGGATCTGGGCCTTTCTTCCATATTCTATTATACGAGCGACAATTCCCCGGTCCACAGAAAAACATGGCATTACGTGAGGGTTGGGGTAGAAGCGGCCGGAAACCTCTTGAGTGCTTTCAATTCAATGATGAAGACAGACACGACCGGTAGTCACACTATCGCCGGAATCGCTTATTCCCAGTATATAAAGGCCGATATCAACACCGGGTACACGTTTATAAGAGGACGTCACCAGCTTGCCGGACGTTTCTATGGCGGTGCAGGTGTTGCCTATGGAAATGCTTCATCGCTGCCGCTCGAACAAATGTTTTATGCCGGAGGGGCCAACAGCCTGAGGGCTTGGCAGGCTAGGACAGTCGGACCCGGTTCCATGCCCATTGACTCGACTTTCACTATCCCCAACCAGGCAGGCGATATCCGCCTGGAAGTGAATCTGGAGTACCGTTTTCCCTTGTTCTGGAAATTGGAAGGCGCATTGTTCGCCGATACCGGAAACATCTGGACATTGCGCAGCGAAGAACCTTCCGATGCCGGAGTGTTCCGTTTTGAAGATTTTTATAAAAGCATAGCCATGGATACAGGACTGGGACTACGGGTAAACCTGGATTTTGTGATCTTGCGGTTAGATCTGGGCATGATCGTAAGGGACCCGGTAAAACAGTCCTGGATTCCGCTTTCGCGATGGCTCCGGCATGACAATTATACTTTCCAATTTGGGGTGGGGTACCCGTTCTAGAGTTTCATTCCTTTCCGGTACAATCTGAACATTTCTATGGCCTGGTATTCTGCCATGCCCAGTTTGTCGTAAAGCACTGCGGTGTTGTGGTTGCGTTCCTCGGCTCTTTTCCAGAATTCCCTCGGGTCATTCCCGGGGAACATGGCGGGATCTTTCTGGCTTTGATGGCGGAAGATGGCATTGCGCTTGATGATGACTTCCTCGGGGCTCAGAGGTACAGCCATATCCACATCGGCCACGTCCCATTCCTGCCAGGCTCCCCGGTAAAGCCACAGGCGGCAATCGTTGATCCAGGGCCTTTCGTTCAGTCTATCAAGTGCTTCCAAAATGGACATATAGCAGATACGGTGTGTACCATGCGGATCGCTCAGGTCGCCAGCAGCAAAGATCTGGTGGGGTTTTATTTCTTCCAGCAGGTTGCAGATGATGTTAACGTCTTCTTTGGATAAGGGTTTTTTCTTGACGCCCCCCGTTTCATAGAAAGGCATCTCCAGAAAATGAACATTCTCTTGTTTGATACCCAGGTATTCACAGGCCGATTTGGCTTCTCCGCGCCGGATCAGGGTCTTTACCTGGCGGATGGCAGGAGAGTCGGGTTCACCCGGTTTCTTCCTGTTCAGATCTTCCCTGGCCTCCAGGAAGATGGCACGGGTTTTTTTCTGATCCAACCCGTAAACGGGAGAAATTTCTTGCAGAAAATCCAGGAAACGGGTCACTTCGTGATCGAAAACGGCAATGTTCCCTGAAGTGTGATAGGCCAGATGCAGGATGTGGCCCTGTTGCGAAAGACGGGCTACAGTTCCGCCCATCGAAATCACATCATCGTCGGGGTGGGGACTGAAAACGATCACACGCTTGGGATAGGGGAGCGCCCTTTCCGGACGGGTGGAATCGTCGGCATTGGGTTTGCCGCCGGGCCAGCCCGTTATGGTATGCTGCAGGCTGTTGAACGTATCAATGTTGATCTTGCTGAAAGGACCGCGTTCTGTGATCAGGTCACTCATCCCGTTGTCATTGTAATCCCTTGCCGTCAGCTTCAGGATGGGTTTGTCCAGGTGGCGACAGAGCCAGAAGACCGCTTTGCGGGTAAGTTCTTCAGTCCACACACAAGGTCCTGTAAGCCAGGGAGTTGCAATGCGTGTGAGGTCTGCAGCGGCAGCACGGTCGATGATCACTTCTATCTGTGTATGGTTTTGCAGAAAAGTGGAGGGGTGGGTCTCATTGACCTTTCCTTCAACCAAGTCATGTATGGTTTTGGATTCGCCTTCTCCCCAGGCAAGATAGTAGATGGTCTTGCTTTCCATGATGGTCTGGATACCCATGGTCAGGGAGTAATTGGGAACATAATCCACACCAAAAAATTCACTGGCCGCAGAGATACGGGTGTTTGTATTGAGGGTAATCAGGCGGGTACGGGAGCTGTAAGGGGAACCGGGTTCGTTGGATCCCATGCCCGACGTGATCATCACGTCTATTCCCCCGTAGGAGGCTATCTTCTTTTCAAAATCGGCACAATGACGCGCTACCTGAGAACGGGGAATATCACCGTCCAGACAATGAATCTGTGTGTGGGGAATGTCCAGTACATCGAATATATACTCTTTTAAAAACCGGTAATGGGACTGTATTTCATCCTTGTGCAGGGGATAAAACTCGTTGATTCCGAACACCACTACATTCTTAAAGCTTCTGCCCCTGCCACAGGCGCTGGCAAAAAGTTCATAAACCGGTATCATGGCCGGCCGGGCAGACAAGCCCAGAACTAGTTTTTTATTCTGGGATTCTTTCTGTGTTAAAAGGGTCAGAATATTATCCACCAGGTACGACGAGGCTTCCACCTGGTCATCATAGATGAATACCGGCAAATTTTCGTACCGTCTGCTAAAATCGTGATTCAAAGTCATTTGAATGAAATATTTGTTTCTTTATGGATGCTGATATATGTTTGACGTAAAGCAATTATCGTGCGTATCAGGTCTTCCATCTTACTTAAATTAAGCATATTGCTTCCATCGGAAAGGGCTTCCTGTGGCCTGGGATGTGTTTCCACAAAAATGCCGTCTACACCACATGCCACTCCGGCAGCAGCCATGGATCCTATCAATTCCGGTTCACCTCCTGCAATGCCTCTTTCCTGGTTCGGTATCTGAAGGGAATGCGTAATATCAAGTACCACAGGTACGCCCAGTTTTTTCATTTTGGGGATGCTGCGCACATCAAAGATCAGATCCGAATATCCAAACTGAGTGCCTCTTTCGGTCAGGATAATCTTATCCTTTGTGGCCCCAAACTGGAGCAATTTTTCCACCACAAACCGCATCTGGTCCGGTGCCAGAAATTGACCTTTTTTTACATTGACCATCTTTCCGGTTTGTGCGGCTGCTTTCAGCAGTGAGGTCTGACGACAGAGAAAAGCCGGTATCTGGATAATGTCAATACCATATTCGGCGGCCATCAGTGCCTCGTTGGGTGTATGCACGTCGGTAGTAACACGGATACCGTAATACTGCTTGATTGTCTGCAGGATCTCCAGTCCGTTCCGGTCACCAATACCGGTAAAGGAATCTACCCTGGTACGGTTTTCTTTCCTGTAGGAAGACTTGAATATCAGCGGCAGATCGTATTTTGCGGTCAAAGAACAGAGCCTTTCGGCAATTTCCATGCACGTCCAGATATTAGAAAAAAACCGTTAAGTTCCATGATATATAAATTTTCTTGGTCAAAGGTACTATTTTTTATTTCCTGCTGGAATACTTGTTACCCCACCGTGTAAGAAATTTCTGGATCTCTTTCTCCCGGGGATTATCCTGCGGTTCATAAAAAATAGTACCGCTGATCTCTGGAGGAAGAAACTCCTGTTCCACAAAGTTGTGTTCGTATTGATGGGCATACTTGTAATTTTTGGCGTATCCCAGTTCTTTCATCAATTGGGTAGGGGCATTGCGCAGATGGAGCGGGACGCTCAGATCTCCCTTGTCCCGGACAATTTCCATGGCTGCTTCAATCGCCATATAGGCCGAGTTGCTCTTGGAGCTGGTGGCCAGGTAAATGGCCGTCTGGGACAGCGGTATACGTCCTTCGGGCATGCCGATCTTGTGTACCGCATCAAAACAGACGTTGGCCATCAGGAATGCATTGGGGTTGGCCAGTCCGATGTCTTCCGAAGCCAGAATAACCATCCTGCGCGCTATAAAAAGGGGATCCTCGCCGGCAGCGATCATCCTTGCCAGCCAGTAAACCGCCCCGTTGGGATCGCTCCCACGGATGCTTTTAATGAAAGCTGATATGATATCATAGTGCTGTTCCCCGTTTTTGTCATAAAGTACAATATTCTTCTGGAGTCTTTTCTGTACTTCATCGTTATTGAAGAGGATTGTTTCGCCTTCATCGTAGCTGGAAATAACTATTTCTAAGATATTCAACAACTTACGGGCATCCCCGCCGGAAAGACGGAACAACGCTTCCGTTTCTTCCACGCGAATATCCAACGAGCGAATATATTCATCTTCCTTAAGTGCACGTTCAAGCAAAGTATTTAGATCATTGACAACCAATGTTTTAAGAACAAACACCTGGCAACGTGAAAGTAGGGGAGCGATCACTTCAAAGGAAGGATTTTCCGTAGTGGCACCGATCAGAACAATGGTTCCGTCTTCCACGGCACCCAACAGGGCATCTTGCTGGGATTTACTAAAACGGTGGATCTCGTCAATAAAAAGGATTGGACAGTTTTTCTGGAACATTTTGTTGGAACGGGAACGTTCGATCACCTCACGGACATCCTTTACACCTGAACTGACGGCAGACAAGCTGTAGAAGGTGCGTTCCAGGTTCCGGGCTATGATCCTTGCCAGCGTTGTCTTACCAACACCGGGAGGACCCCAGAGAATGAAAGAGGCCAGGTTACGGCTTTCGATCATCTTACGCAGCACGGCGTCGGGAGCCACCAGGTGTTCCTGTCCCACGAATTGGTCAAAAGTAGTGGGGCGCATCCGTTCGGCCAGGGGGATATTGCTGTTCAACATGAAATAAAACTATTTAACATAATATAAATTGTGTGCATTTTAAACTAAGTAAGTTTGTAGTGTTTACCGGCGGCGGCGCTTCAGCTGTCGGATTATACGCGATATGACGGTCTCTATGGACGACTCGGGCTCTATGACATTGTAGTCCTCCCAGAATCCCGGGTCTTCAAAATCTGCCACGCGGTACAATGTGATATCCGTAGTCTTGACACGGCTCTCCTGCGGGATCCTGTAAGCCTCCCGGCTGTATTCCGTTATGGCCATCTCTGATGTGATGGTATAGTTCTGCCGGAACAACTTACGGTCCCATTTGGCGTTAAACTTCAGGTCAGTCCGGGAATAATCGAATATCCATTGTCCTTCCGGTATCTGACGGTATTGCACCATATAGGCTGCATATTCCACCCGTGCTTTCAGTCCGGCCGGTTTACGGCGTATGAATATGGCTGTAGCCTGTTCCCGTTCCTCTACGTTCATATTGAATTCTATACGCGTTATGGCCATAGTCTGAACGTCAATATAGATCCTCCCGCGGAACAGGATGTCTTCCAGGTACGGTTTCTGGTCAAAGGACACCACGTAGTTGATCCTGTCGTTCGTCTGAATGGGATGTTCCATCCTGAAATCGTAAAATTTTTCCACTTCGGTCACGTTGACGCCCATAAAAAGGTTTTTGACTACATCTATGTCGAGCGCCGAACGGATACCGCCCTGAAATTTAACGAAGACGGTATCTATCCGGGCCCAGTCAATGCTTCCGCGGCCTTTGTAAATACCGACCTGTTCCACGGCAAATGTTGGTGAATACGGCGGTTTATGCACATCTATCACAGCTTCTGACAGTGTGACATACGTGTTGCCCTTGCGGATCATTTCGCGGTAAAAACCGGTCATCTGCATCTTTTCCTGTGGAAAGTTGTTGCGGATGCTGCGGAAGGCTTCCTGTACCAGTTCCTGCGGGTCTAGCGGCTTCACCGTTGTCATGGGTATAGGCAGCGCTGCCTGGATCAAGGCAATGGTCAATGGTTTTACCTGTGCCAGAAACTGACTTATGGGAATCACACCTGTGTGATACCCTAAATAACTGATCGATATAGATTTATCTGCATAATTACGGGGAAATTTCAATGTAAAAAAGCCTTCCCCATTGGTTACAATGCTTATACCTATATCCTGTATGCTCACCGATGCAAATACCATCGGACGTTTTGTCTCGGAATCCACGACCGTTCCGGAAACGCTGAGCGTATTCTCCTGGGCCTGTAATGAAAACACAGCTTCAGCAGTAACTAAAATACTAATAATGAGTATTTTAGATATCTTTTTTATCATCATTTCTGATTTCATAGTCTGGCTGTTTTTATGATT
>LUZA01000060.1 GCA_001603455.1 Bacteroidales bacterium Bact_09
ATATATGCCAGCCTATAAAGTTGACTGGAGTGACTACAATCAACACAAGGCAAAAGGAGGAAGCTTTGCCAATTATGATAAGAAAGAATATATACCACTCAATGATGAAGCTTTTAAAGAACATTTGTTGGGTAAATCAACGATTGGCATTTATCCCTTATTATCAGATAACACATCTTTCTTTATTGCAGCCGATTTTGATGAAACAAACTGGAGACAATCAATATTGAATCTTTATGCTGTTTGTTGTGAAATTGAACTTCCTGCGGTGATAGAACGTTCTCGCTCTGGAAATGGCGGTCATTTGTGGCTTTTTTTTGAAGAGAATATTCCGGCTTTTATGAGTCGAAAGATTGTGTTTGAATTATTGTTTCGTGCGGGGATAATCTCCAGATTCGAGAAGGAGCCTAGCTTTGACCGACTTTTTCCAAATCAGGATGTTCATTCAGGCAAAGGTGTTGGCAATTTAATTGCATTACCTTTACAAGGTGCTTCCTTAGCCAACGGAAATTCTTGTTTCCTGAATCCGGAAGTATTTGAGCCAGTTACCGATCAATGGAGATTTTTACAGTCTGTCAGAAAGATACCAAAACAGCAAATCGAAACGCTATACCTGCAATTAGCAGGTAAGACAATGGAGGTGTTCTCGTCAAGATATGTGCCGGATTCGAAGTTTGAGTTGGAGATACTCATCAACAGCGAGATATACCTTAAAAGAGTACAACTTAATGAAAAGCTTACTGATTTTTTGAGAGATAATCTGAATTTTCTAAATTCAGATTATTTGATTAAAAAGCGTTTGGGTAAGACTGCCTATAATGTAGAAAAGTATATTAGATTAATTGAAGAAACTGATGATGGCATTATTATTCCCCGTGGTTTCGCTTCTTCATTGATTCATTTTTGTGCCAATGAGAATATTCCAATTAAAATCATTGATGAACGATGTAAACATGTGGAAATTGAGATCAATTCAAAAATAGAATTGTTGCCTCATCAAGAGGATGTTTTAGAAAGGACTAAAGCTAAAGATTTTGGTGTAATCGTTTCGCCACCCGGTTCGGGGAAAACAATTATTGGGTTAGAATTGATCGCACAAAAGAAGCAACCGACACTCATACTTGTTCATCGAAAACAGCTCTTCGATCAATGGCTTGACAGAATAGAGAATTTTCTGTCCATTCCAAGGAAACAGATAGGGCAGATTGGCAATCAGAAAAATACAATAGGTAATGAAATTACGGTGGCCATGATTCAGTCGTTGATCAGAGGTAATCATTCGGAACTAAGAAATAGATTTGGCATGGTAATCGTAGATGAATGCCACCATATTCCGGCAAAATCGTTCCGGGAAGTAATTACGCAACTGAATTGCTTTTATCTCTATGGATTAACTGCGACCACTAAGAGGAAGAACAACGATGAAAAGCTTATCTATGTGTATATTGGTAACACAATCTATGAAATGACCCAGAAAGAGATGATGGAATCACAGGACACCAAAGCTGAGATTAATATTCGTGAAACTGATTTATTTGTTCCTTACGATTACAAGATTGATAATTATGAAACGGTTTCGCAGATTTTAATTTTTGATACAAACAGGAATAGCCTGATACTGAAAGATATTGAAGAGAACATCTCTCGTTTTAAATCGATATTAATTCTTACGG
>LUZA01000003.1 GCA_001603455.1 Bacteroidales bacterium Bact_09
GTATATAAATCAGATGGACGTACAAGATCGCAGAAAGGTTTGTGTAATAGGAAGAAAGGTGTACGAAGAATTGTTTCGTAACGGGGAAGATCCCACGGGAAAATATATAAAGCTATATAATATTAATTTCAAGATCATAGGAATTTGTGAACCTGCAGTCAGGGGAGTCAATATCAACGGGCGTGACGATGAAATCATTGCTATTCCCTACACCGTCATGCAACAGATCCAGAATTCGGGGACCATTGTGCACCTGATAGGGGTGGTGGCCAACGAGAATGTGAGCATGAGCACACTTGAACCCCAGGTGGAAACCGTGTTGAAAGCCCGCCATAATATATCACCCACAGATGAATTTGCCTTGGAAAGTATTAATGTGGAGAGGATTTTCAAACAATTTGAAATGTTATTCACCGGGATAGCTCTGTTGATCTGGATAGTCGGGCTGGGGACACTGCTGGCTGGAGTGGTGGGAGTGAGTAATATTATCATGGTAACAGTAAGGGAACGGACAAAAGAAATCGGTGTCAGAAGAGCCATCGGAGCAAAACCTTTTTCTATCATATTCCAGATCATAAAGGAAAGTACCGTGCTTACTGTGATTGCCGGTTTTCTGGGACTGGCCTTTGGTGTGTTCGTTCTTGATCTGGCGGATAAGCTCTTTTTACAGAACATGACAGGAGATGTATTTTTTAAAAATCCCCAAATCAATTTTTCCGTTGCCCTCGCCGCTGCCGCCATCATCCTGTTGTGCGGTGTAATTGCAGGTATCCTGCCGGCCTACAGGGCACTGCAGGTAAAGGCCATTGATGCCATAAGAGAAGAAAATTAACAGATTAAAAACATATAAAAAATGAAGAAAATTTTACGCTATGTGTTGATCGCAGCCCTGGTGGCAGGTGTAATATTCACTTTCGTTTACCTGTGGAAAAAATCAAGACCTAAGAAAGAGGTTTACGAACTGGTTGTGCCTACTATCGGTAATATTGAACAGAAAACGGTTGCAACAGGGAAAGTGGAACCACGTGACGAGGTGGCTATTGTTCCCCAAATATCGGGGATCGTCTCTGATTTGAGTAAAGAGGCCGGTCAGATGGTCACCGTAGGAGAGATTATAGCCAGGATTAAGGTGATCCCTGAAATGGGGACTTTAAATGCCGCCGAATCGAGGGTGACTCAGTCAGAGCTGAACCTGAACCAGGCCCAGCGGATCTTTGATCGCACAAAAGAGTTATACCAGGCCGGAGTTGTGGTGCAGGAAGAGTTTGAAAACGAAGAAACGCGACTGAAACTGGCACATGAAGAGCTGCGCAACGCCCAGGATAATCTGGAGATCGTCCGGGATGGGATAGCCAAGCGTTCCTCAGCAGCCAGCAACACACAAATACGTTCCACCATATCGGGGATGATTCTGGATGTGCCTGTTAAAGTGGGAAATTCGGTGATCCAGGCAAATACGTTCAATGCAGGGACCACAATTGCCACGGTAGCAGATATGAATGATATGATCTTCCGGGGGAACATAGATGAAACGGAAGTGGGGCGGATCCGGGAAGGAATGCCACTCGATATCACTATCGGGGCGTTGCAGGAACAGCATTTTGAAGCCGTACTTGAATATATTTCGCCTAAGAGTACGGAAAACAACGGGGCGATCCTTTTCGAAATCAAAGCAGCCGTAAAAGTACCCGGGAATGTTTTTATCAGGGCTGGATACAGTGCCAATGCCGAGATCATCCTGGACAGCCGGTACGATGTGATGGTCATCCCTGAAAGCTCGGTAGTGTTCCGTGACGGAAGTTCTTTTGTCAACGTATTAAAAGGCATGGACGGAGATAAACAATTGTTTGAAGAAAAACAGGTGGTCCTGGGGTTAAGTGACGGGATCCAGGTAGAGGTCAGGGAAGGATTAACAACAGAAGATCAGATTCGCGGCACGTTGATCGATAAATAAAAAAGTTAAGGATCATGAGAAAAACCATAATTTTGTGCGTGTGCCTGATAGGCTCTTCGGGCTTGTGTGTAGCGCAAATACCCCAAAAATCATGGACACTGGAAGAATGCATTCAATTTGGGCTGGAGAATAATATTGCCGTAAAACAGTATGAACTGGCAAAAGAAAATCAGGAAATTACGGTTAAAACCACCAGCTTCTCCCGGCTTCCCGACTTGTCGGCAAATGTTGGACAGACCTTTTATTTTGGACGTACTCCCGACCGGGACGGTGTTTACCAGGACCAGACGGGATCCAATTCATCCTTGGGGATCAATACAAGCGTTAACCTGTTTAGCGGATTCCAGGTGACAAATCAGCTGAAAGCCGAGAAAATGGAACTCCTGGCAGCAACAGAGGATCTGAACCGCGCCCGTGAAGACCTGTCCCTGTCCATTACCGGGTATTTTTTGCAAGTGCTCCTGTGCAGGGAGTTGTACGAGATTGCCCTGGACCAACTTGCTTTGAATGAACAACAGGTAGAACAGACCCGGTTGCTGGTCATTGGCGGAAAAAGTCCGGAAAGCGATCTGTACGATGCCAGATCATCACAGGCACAGCAACAGATGCAGGTAACCGAAGCAGCGAACAATCTGCAATTGTCTCTGCTCGACCTGACCCAAGCAATGAACCTGCCACAGGTCGCTGATTTTAAGGTATCTGTACCCGATGTGTCGGAACTGATCATCCGCGAAGCCTCGGGATTGGTCCTGCCTGCCGAGGCTTACCAACATTCGGTCACCGAACGTCCGGCCATCCGTGCAGCTTCCTACAGGCTCGAAGGCAGCGAAAAAGTATTGCAGGCGGCCAGAGGTGCATATTATCCCAGTTTACGCCTCGGGGCAGGTTACAGCAACTCTTATTATTATAATTATTCGCTGGCGGCCGGTATGAGCAATGCCTCCCTAGCCGATCAGCTGGCACAGAACAGTGCCCAGTCCATAGGGCTGAGTCTGAGTATCCCTATTTTTAACAGAATGACCACCCGCAACCGGGTGCGTTCCGCCCGCCTGAACATCAGAAATCAGGAATTGCTTCTGAATCAGGCCAAACAGGATTTGTACAAAGAAGTGCAACAAGCTTACTACAATGCAGTAGCGGCGCACGAAAAATTCAGATCTTCCGAAATTGCCGTTCAGGCAGCCAAGCTGGCCTACGACTTTGAAGAGCAAAAATACCAGGCTGGCCGGTCAAACATTTATGCCTTTGATCAGGTCAGGATGCGTTTGTCAGCAGCCCGGTCGGAATCGGCACAGGCAAAATACAATTTTCTGTTCCGTTCCAGAATACTGGAATTCTACAATGGGAAAAGCCTGGTAAATATCGCTCCCTGAAAGAATTAGACCATCTTTTCTTCCGCCTCCAGCACAAAGGCTCGCAGCCCTTGTTTGGGGGCGGTTTCGTCAACTTTTTTCAGATCCTGCAATAATTTGTCGACGATCTGATCGGGGACAAAGGTAATCAGCGCCGAGTTGAGCGTAGGCCATGCATGACTCCCCATGTGGGGTTCGCCTCCCCGGGAGCCCCGTCCGCGGACTTCTTCCCAGAAGGTGAATCCGGTGATGCTATTCTTTTCCAATACTTCCATCACCTCGTCATAAAAAGCCTGATAGAATGATATGAATAGAGCTTTCATAAATTTTTCATTTTAGTTGGCTGCCTCTATTGCGTGTCTTTGGCGGCGTTCTGCCCTGTTTTTTTTGCGCTTATCAGCTCTTTCTGCTGTGAGACTGTAAATGGCTGGTATCAAAAAAAGTGTTACCAAGGTAGAAACAGTAAGGCCGCTGGCAACAGTTACACCCAATCCGTTCCACATCTCGGCACCTACACCCCGTCCTACGGCCAGGGGAACCATACCGAAAATCGTGGTCAAAGCGGTCATCAGAATGGGACGCAAACGGGAACGGCCGGAGGTCACCACAGCGTCCATTATTGACATTCCACGTTCGCGGCAAAGGACGATGTAATCTATAAGCACGATCCCGTTTTTCACCACGATTCCGAACAACATCATCAGTCCAACCATGCTCATGATACCCAGAGCCGTTCCGGATAGGGCCAATCCGGCCAGCACACCTGTCAGGGCAAAAGGAACCGAAAACATAATAATGAACGGACTGCTGAATGATTCAAACTGTGCGGCCATCACAATATAGACCAGTATGAGAATCAAAATCATCAGCATGGCCAGATCGCGGAACGATTCCTGCTGGTCTTCGTAGCTTCCGGCAATGTTGACCATTACTTCGGGAGGTATGTCCACTTTGTCTATTTGCCGCCGGGCAGCTGTTACCAGGTCACTGAGAGCTGCTCCTTTTGCGGCAACACAGGTTACTGTTACGATCCGTTCCCTGTCTTTCCGCTCAATGGTAGGCGGTTGCATGGTTTCGCCAATGACAGCCACATCCCTTACCCGAACGGTCTGTCCCTGACTGTTGTATATCAGAATATTCTGAACGTCTTCCAGGGTTTGGCGGTATTCGGGTGCATACCGTACCTTGATGTAATATTCATCCCCTTCTTCCCGGTAATAAGAGGCAGTAGCCCCGTTGATCCTATTGCGCACGAATTGCGATGCAGTTGATAGGTTCAGTCCGTGTTGAGCCAGTTTTTCGCGATCGAATTCCACCAGGTATTCGGGAGAGTACTCATCTCTGGAAATGGTGACCTGTGAAGTCCCGGGAACCGCTTCCATCAGATCAGCCAAGTGCGAGGCAATGGCATCTGTAGTGGAAAAATCGTTCCCGTAGATCTCCAGATCCACTGTGGTCTGGCCTCCTGTAGGACCTCCCATTCCTGCACCAACGTTAAAGGTGCGGATCTCGGGGTAATATCGTTTCAGGTCGTATCGCATAGCATCCGATATTTCCTGGATAGAACGTTTACGTTCTGTTTTCAGGGAAAGTCGTATGTTTCCGGTCATGATGTGGGATCCGTTTTCCCCAAGCTGACCATATACGTTATCTTCACTGGCCTGTCCCACTGTAAAAGTCATGGCTTCGATCTCTGGATAATCCCTCCGAAATTGTTCGTAGATACGAAAGGACAATTCTTTGGTGATCTCGGCGCGTGTATTGATGGGCAGTTTAACGGTCATCTGTAGCCTGGCATTGTCCTGTTGTGGGAAAAATTCCGTGGGTACAATAAAAAAAAGGAACAAGGAAGCAATAAAAAGCGTTGCCGAAGCCAGAATAACAGTAATGCGGTGACGTACGGTCCAGCCCAGAGCTTTTGCATACACCAGATCAAGCGCATTCAGGGCTTTTTCCACATACTGGTATCCCTTGTCAAATCCCTTTGATTTTTTTGTCTTGAGCCTTAAAAGCTGCGATGACATCATGGGTGTCAGCGTCAGGGCTGCAATGGTAGATACGGAACTGATGATGGCAACGATCCACCCCAGCTGGCTGAAGATCTCTCCTGACATGCCACCGACCATTGTCAGGGGAATGAACACGGCCAGTAATGTCAGGGTCGAAGCGATAATAGATATCGAAACTTCGTTTGTGGCATAAACAGCTGCCGATTTGGGTTTTGTCCCCCTTTCAATATGGGTGGTAATGTTTTCCAGGGCAACGATGGCATCGTCAACTACCATCCCGATGGCAATGCTCAAGGATGACAGGGATATGATGTTGAGGGTGTTTCCCGAAATAAGCAGATATATAAACGCAGCGACCAGAGATACAGGTATGACAATTGCCACAATAAGGGTGGCACGCCAGCGTCCCAGGAAGAACAGTACAATGAACACCACCAGGATAAGCGTTATCATGATGGTCTGTATAAGGCTGTCGATTACCCGGTTGATGTTATCCGAGGAGTCCATCACGATCCCAATGCTAATGTCTGACGGAAGGTTCTCCTGCAGTTCCGGGAGACGTTGCAGTATTTTTTTACAGATTTGAACCGTGTTTGCCCCTGCCTGTTTTTGAATTACAATGATCCCGCCTTGTACGCCGTTAATAAAGGTTTCCTGAGATCTTTCCTGGATGATGTCTTCCACCCGGGCCACATCGCTCAGGAATATATTTCTGCCCTGAAAGTGACCGATAATGATGTTTTCCATCTGGCGTGGATCCTTGAATTCCCCCTCCATGCGAATTGTAAGGGTCTCCGAGCCGATGTCAAGATTACCTCCCGGAGTGTTCCTGTTCTCATAGGCAATGGTCGAGGCGATGCCTTCCACCGTTAGGTTATAGGCTTCCAGTTTATAGGGATCGCAGTAAACCTGTATTTCCCTGACGGGGGCACCGGCTATTGAAACGGTGCCTACTCCCTTTATCCTGCTAAGAGGAGACGCTACCCGGTTGTCCAGGATCTTGTACAGGCCGTTCATGCTTTCCTGAGCCTGAACAGACAGGATCATTATGGGGATATCATCGGTGCCAAATTTGAAAAGAACAGGGGTGTTGGCATCTTCGGGCAGATAGTCTGCTATGAGGTTCAATCTATCCCTCACGTCGTTTGTTGCTTCGGTGATGTCTATCCCGTATTCGAATTCCAGTACAACGAGCGAAGAATTTTCCTTGGTCTGGGTTGTGATATGTTTCAGGTTACTAACACTACTCAACGTACTTTCCAATACTTTGGTTACGTTGTTCTCGATATCTGCCGCACTGGCCCCGGAATACGTGGTCATGACCAGTATGGTATTATCGCTCATGCTGGGAAGAAAATCTACCGATAGTCTGGAAAGCGAAAAAATCCCGATTACAGCCAGAGCCACATAAATAAGCGCCGTAGTGACCGGCTTTCTTACAGCGGATTGATAAATACTCATAATACTTTATTGATTTGCAATTTCAACCCCGGCTCCGTTTGTAAGCCTGTTCAAACCGGTTGTGATTACAGATTCACCTTCTTCCAGGCCGGAAAGACATTCATAAAAAGCGTCCAGTCTTCTACCCAGTTTCACAAGCCTGTACTGGGCTTTTCCGTCTTTGTAAACATATACGTACCGTTCTCCCGAACCTTGTTGTTTGATTATACTCTGGTCCGGGACAAGCAAACGTGGTTCAGCGCCAAGGTTAATGGTAACACGGGCAAACATGCCGGGTCTGACTTTTCTGTTGGTATTGGGAACAATTATCTCTACGGGAAATGTCCTGGTAGCAGCGGTAATGGTCGGATAAACGATTGAAATTCTGCCTTTAAACACCTCCCCTGGATAAACATCAAGACGTATATCAACTTCCATTCCTTTACGTACTTTTGTAAAGAAAGATTCCGAAATATGTATCAATAGCTTAACCGGAGAGATCTGTTCCACTACCAACAAGGGCAGGTTCATGCCAAACAGGTCTCCGCTGTCGTAATGACGTGCAGTAATTACCCCGTCTACCGGACTAACCAACTGGGTGTTCTCCTCCAGGTTGTTGTATTGCGTCCGCATTACTTCCAGACTTGTCTTCTGGGCATCCCATTCTGCCCGTGAAATACCTCCCACTTTATACAATTCGTCAATACGCCGGAATGAAACCTCCATATTTTCCAGCTGTGTGCGGATCTGTTCCAGGTTATTGTCGTCCATTTGTACGAGTTTTTGACCTTTTACCACAAAATCGCCTACTTCTGCATAGATCTTCTTGATCCGGGCAGGCATCTGTGGTGCAATGTTGTTGATCACATTAGCCTGTATCGTAGCTGTGAATTCATTGATCTGGGGAACTTCCTCCATGGTGACAGGAGTAGTTCTGACAACGATTTTTTCCTGAATCACTTCCTGTTGCTTTTGACCTGCGAAACGGCATCCGGTAAGAAAAAAGGCGGCGACGAGCAGTGCGATCGACCTACACTTGTTCATATGTTATTGATTTTGATATTTATTTATTCCTATTATGTTTTCCAGTTCAGCCATGTTATACAGATAATTGTATATGGATTGGTGGTATGCCAGACGCGCCTGAGTCAGGGCCAGTTCCGAGGCACTCAGATCCAACCAGGTTCCCATCCCGACTTCAAATTGTTTTCTGCTTATTGAATAGGCTTTCTCGGCCATGGCTACATTCTCCTTGTTGGATGAGAGTTCTTCCACCGCATTGTTCATCTGATTCAGGCAGTTGTTTATGCTCAAGCGAAGTGTTCTTTCAGAATGAATGCGGCTGTCTTCCAGGCTTTCCAGATTCAGACGGTTTTGCTTTACCTGTTGCTGTCTTTTCAGACCGCTGAAAATGGGTATGTTCAAAGCAAGGGCAGCAGTAGAATAAGGAAACCAGTTGTAATTGGAAAAACTGAAATCGTTGTTCATCGCGGTGTACTGCAGATTTGTGCTTAGGCTTAGAGTTGGCAGGAACGAAGCTTTAGTGATCTTTAGGGCTGTTTCCAGTTGTTGTTTCTGAATGGACAACTGTATCAAATCCGTGTTTTTTTCCAGGGAAAAGTTTCCGGGTTGGAACAGTCTTTCCCGGGTCACATCTTCTTCAAATTGCTTCAGGGTACCTTCAAATACTACCGGATACTCAATATCCAGTCCCATGAGCACCTTGAGCTGCATAGAAGCCAGTTCCACGGCAGTTTCAGTTGCTATTAGATTGGGGCGCTGGTTCTTAAGTTCCACTTCTGCCCTGAGCTTGTCAAATTCACTGGCCATTCCCTGTTCAAATTTGTCGGTAACGGTCCGGGTGTTGAGTACTACATTATCGTAATTTTTCCGGAGGACTTCATAGGAATCTTTTGCCAGGAGATAAGAATAAAAAGCTTGTTTTGTGGCACTGATCATGGAAAGCCTGCTGGAGCGGGCTTTTTCTACAGCCATATCGATCGCCAGCGCCGATAACCGAACCATTTTCCACAATGCCGGTGCAACAAGCGGAAGCGACAGGGACAGACCTCCTATCCAGTTGTTATCTGTACCTACCGAGATTTCCAGTTGCTCCCCGCCAAAATCCATAATCATGACCTGTTTTTTGAGAGTGCGGTTATATATGCCGCTGGCCGAAATTGCGGGCAGTAATCCCGAACGTGCCTCTCTTCGTGCATATATGGCACGTTCCACATCACGGTCTGCGATCCTGATGACAGGACTTTCTGAAAGTGCAATTTCGAGCGCTGTTTCCAGGTTCACATGCAGGGTATCCTGTGCATACAGTGATTGGATTGCCGTCAGGCAAAGCAACGGGATTATTATACGGGCGAACTTCTTCATATCCAAATAATAATAAAAAGCAGGCAAAGTAAAGCAGATTTTATACCAACATCAAAACTTTTCACGCAACGACATGTTTTTTTCAATCAACGAATATATTTACCTTTGAATATGATACTAAAACCC
>LUZA01000061.1 GCA_001603455.1 Bacteroidales bacterium Bact_09
AGGGCTGCCGCAGTAAATAAATAAGTAAATTTGGTAAATCGTTTCATATTTTATTTCGTATTTTCGTTTAACTTTCTGTTTATATAATTGCAGCAATTTCGGCTTTACTGCATCTTAGAAAGAAAATTTTTTATTCAAGCAGTATTATTTGCCCCCTTGCATTTAAATTAATGACCGTAACCGCAGATGAAAGATAGAGAGCTTTGGAAAGAGATATATACCAAGTACGCAAAGCGAATGTTGGTCGTCTGTATGCGGTATTCCCGGGGAAGGGAAGAAGCCGAGGACAGGATGCACGACGGGTTTATGCAGGTGTTCAGGTCCCTGGATAAATTTACCGACAGGGGAGAAGGTTCTTTGAGGGCCTGGATGGAAAGGATTATGATCAACACTTGTTTGCAGCATATAAGGAAAAAGGATTTATTGCGGGATAGCAGACCAGTGGAAAAAATACCGGAGCCGGCAGGAGATCCGTTTTTGGAAGTAGCAACGGAAAGAATACCATCCCAGGTGCTGCACCGGTTGATACAAGAACTTCCGCCCGGTTACCGGACTGTTTTTAATCTGTATGTATTTGAAGGGATGTCACACAAAGAGATTGCAGAGCAACTGGGAATAATGGAAAAGACTTCGTCATCTCAGTTTTACAGGGCCAAGAGCCTGCTTGCCAGGCAAATAAAAGAATATGAAGACAAACAACGATAAATGGATCGGGATCCTGAAAAGGAAAGTGGAAGAGGTCCCTGTGTCTTTGGATACGGACAGATCCTGGATGCACATGGAACAAAAGATCCGCGGCTTTTACAGGATCAGGCTGTGGAAAAGGGCGGGTCTGGTCGCTGCCTGTGCTGCAGCCATACTGGGACCTGTATTTTTTCTAAACAGGGGGGATACCCTGGCAAGGAAAGAGCCTGTGACAGTTGTTTTGAAATACCCAGGAACAGCATTGGCACACAAGGTGGAAAGACCCCGAAAGCTTGCTGATCAGGTGTCCTACTGGCCAGTGACCATGAAACCGGTGATTGAGATCCGGGAAATTTCTCCGGAAGAAACCGAACATCATGTGCCTGTGATTTCCCCGGTGGATGAACAGCCTGCCATGGCACAGGAAGCAACTCCCACGGAGCATCCCACAAAACAGGATAATGGTCCTGCAGCGGCAGAAAATCCTTTTTACGGGCAGGAACCCTTCAAAAAGGACCGTAAAAAAATGATGGTCTCGGCTTCCGGATTGTTTTCCATGAACAGGGCAGAACAACCCGTTGCTATGCCGCTGAACGATATCTTAATGAGCAACAACAGGCTCTCTATTTTTGGCATAATACCACAGAGGGATGTGTCGCTAACCGAACCTGCAGCCGAAATGTTTTCTGTAAAGTATGTGAAATATGAATACCAGCACAGGAAACCCGTTGCTTTCGGGATGTATGCCTCGCTGCCCCTATCCCAAAGATGGTTTGTGGAAAGTGGTCTTTTCGCTACCCGACTGTCGACCGCCATTTATTCTGTACATACACAGCAACAGCAACCCGGGTCCAACAGGGTATTGATTACCGACAGGGTTCTCTGGTTTCTGGGAGTACCCCTAAAAATACGGTGGAATTTTGTGGACCGGCGGTACTTTACGGCTTATGTTTCCGGCGGGGGGGCCATGGAAAAATGTATTTACTTTGGCTATTCCGCCCAGATGGACGACCATAAGGACCGGATGGACGATCCCGACATGGAACTGACCGCCCGGGATATGCCCCTGCTCTGGTCTGTACAGACTACCCTGGGAGCCCAGTACAATATTGTGGGCAACGTGGGGATCTTTGCTGAACCCGGAGTTTCCTTTTATTTTGAACATAATTCACCGGTACACACCATTCGTACGGACAGCCCGGTTAATTTCCACCTGAATGCAGGGATCCGCTTTACCTTTTAATTTTTTTTCATTTTAGACAATTTATTCAATTTATTGTCATACATTTGCCATTCACAATTTTTAATTTTTTTCAATGAATAACGGAACCGTTAAATTTTACGATGAGATCAAAGGTTTTGGTTTTATCAGGGACTCAAAGACGTCCAAAGAGTATTTTGTACATTCATCAGGTCTGATTGACAGGATCAGGGATAACGATGAAGTGACTTTCGACTTACAGGAAGGAAGAAAGGGATTAAACGCAGTCAATGTAAGACGCAGTTAAATCCTGCAACATACCTATTATGTATCCCGCTGTTTTTAACGGCGGGATTTTTTTTTACATTTGTTCTGATGATCTATATAATGACTCCGGCGGACAAATTGCCCGATACTTTTCCGGGACTGTGCAGTACTTTCATGCCCCCGGAAAGAACCAGGCAAATGATGGCTTATGCAGGGATCCGGGACCGGAAATTGTGTGCGGCTGCTTATGTATTGCTGGTGTATGCACTCAAAAAAGAAGGTCTTTTTACCGGTATGCCCGTTTTTGAATACGGTCCCTCTCAGAAACCCTTTCTTGCCAATTATCCGGGAATACATTTTAACATAAGTCATTGCGAAGGGGCTGTGGTTTGTGCGGTATCCAGCCAGCCCGTGGGTATAGATATAGAAAAAGTAGGTGAGTATGACGACCGGATGGCCAGGTATATCTGCAATGAAAGAGAATATTCCTGGGTGACAGGTGTACCCGGGATGGAAGCTCTC
This sequence comes from Bacteroidales bacterium Bact_09, assembly GCA_001603455.1. Lineage (GTDB taxonomy): Bacteria > Bacteroidota > Bacteroidia > Bacteroidales > UBA932 > DMER64. The sequence continues at coordinate 2,675 of LUZA01000061.1, forward strand.
CGATTCACGGAAATGTGGACACGCAAGGAAAGCAATGTCAAGTGCATGGGCACCGGGATAAACGATCATCCGGTGCTCATGGAAAGCGGGGGATGCCGGGTATGGTATTATTCAAATGAACATGATCAATATATAATAAGTCTAAAACAATGCAGCAAACAACCTATCCCCTGACAAATGCTCAGATGGGCATGTATTACGAATGGCAGAAAGACAAAGAGCTCACACAGTACAACAACCCGTTTCTTTATGAATTTCCCGCATCTGTTCATGCAGAACGTTTAAGGGACGCCTTTATTAAGGTCATTGAAGCACATCCCACCTTGAAGCTCAAGCTTAAACTATTGGGAAACGGAGATGTGATTCAGTATTTTGTCAGGGAGGATCCGGTGGATATTCCCGTTTATGAGACCGGGGAAAAAGGACTGAGAGACCGGATTCGCGCTGCCGTCAGGCCTTTTGACCTACTCTCGGGAGAACCCCTTTACCGCATAGATATCTATAAAACGCCTGCAAAGGTCTTTGTTTTGCTGGACATTCACCACATAGCCTACGACGGATCTTCCAGTACTGTCTTTCACCGTGACCTGGTAAAAGCCTATGAAGGAGGATCTCTTGAGGAAGAATCTTTTACCTGTTGTGATTTTGCCCTTCTAGAAGCCGAAAGGATGCAGGGAGAGGCCTACAAAAGGGATGAAGCCTATTTTACCGAAAAACTCAGCGGTGTAAATCCTGCCAAACTTCCCGTACTAAACGGACAGGAACAAGCTGCCGGAACCCTGGACAAAGTGTCGGAAAAGGTAGATTACAGCCAGGTCAGCGTGTATTGCAAGCGCCTGGACATCTCTCCAAACAACCTGTTTGCGGGAGCTTTGGGCATTTGCCTGAACCGCTACACACGTGAGGACAGGCTTTGTTTCTGCACGGCGCACCACGGCCGCACAGACGATAGGATCCGGGACAGTATAGGCATGTTCGTCAAAACGTTACCCGTAGTCGTGGAGGCGAAACCGGAACAGAAACTCGAGGATTACCTGAAAGGGATCCGCACCGGCATGAAGGAACTATGGACACACCAGACGTATCCTTTTGCCCATATGGTGACCCATTTCGGGATCGCCATGGATCTGACCTACACCTTTCAGAAAGGAATCGTGGAATATTTTGAAATGCCACAGGGTCAAGTGAAAATGGAATACCTGCACGAAGGTTCCACACACGACAAACTAAGCATTTACATATATCAGTTCCCCGAAACCTTCGAGATCCGCTGCGAATACAACAATGCCCTGTACCAAAGGGATTATATGGAGGTCTTTGTCGCATCGCTGAAAAACACGCTGCTGGGGATCATGGCCGCAGATCCGGCCCGGACCGCCTGTGGGGAAATATCCATCACCAATGAGCGCGAAAAGGAAAAGGTGCTGGCTTTTGCACAAGGCGATATCCTGCCGTACGACAACGGTAAAACGTTCCTTGATCTGTTCCGGGAACAGGTGGCCGCCCGTCCCGGGAACCTTGCCGTAAAAGACATCTGGGGGTCGTTGACCTACCAGGCCCTGGACAGGCAGTCGGACGTCATGGCGCAAAAACTGATGGTGATGGGAGTAAAACCCAATGATTTTGTTGCCGTGGTATTGTCCCGTCATAAAGAATTTGTGGTCACCGTACTGGGGATCCAGAAGGCAAAAGCCGCCTACGTTCCCATGGATAGCGATTATCCCATCGACAGGTTGCTGTACATGTTGGAAGATAGCCGATCGGCTGTCCTGGTAACCGAAAAGGAACTCTGCAGGAATAAACAGAAGGAAGGTCCTTTTGAACACCATAACGTCCTGTTCATTGATGATACAGACCTGGACACAAAGGCGGAGAAAGTCACCGACTTGCCTGCACCCGGCAACCTGGCTTACATGATATACACTTCGGGGTCCACAGGAAAGCCCAAGGGGGTCATGATCAGCCACCGGGGACTGGCCGCCATGTGCGTAGCCCATTCCCTCAACATGGATATCGTTCCCGGGGACAACAACAGCTGCCACGCCAGCTTCAGCTTTGACGCCTCGGTACATGATATTTTTCCACCGTTGTCTGCAGGGGCCTGTGTACACGTGATCCCGTCCGAAATGCGCCAGGACATGGTTATGCTCCATGACTACATGATCAGCAACAAGATCACGGGCGGCACTTTCAGCACACAGTTCGGGCTGGAAATGATCAACCAGTTTGAACTTCCAATGAAATACATGCTGGTTGGCGGGGAAAAAATGTTCCCCGTAAAAAAGAGAAACCTCAAAATAATAAACGGTTACGGACCTACGGAATTCACCGTGTGTTCCGATTACCACATAGTGGATCAGGAAAAAGACACCGGCAACATTCCCATCGGACGTCCCGTACCCAACTCTTGGTCCTATGTAATGGACGACAAACAGAAATTGCTCCCTGCTGGGGTGGCAGGGGAGCTGTGCCTGGCCGGGCCTCAGATAGCACTGGGGTATTGGCAGCGTGAAGACCTTACGGCGGAAAGGTTCCTGCCCAACCCTTACAGCACAGGCCCCGTGAACGACACCATCTACCGGACCGGAGACCTGGTGCGCTGGAGAAATGACGGGCTAATAGAATACCTGGGCCGCATAGACACTCAGGTCAAATTGCGCGGTTTCCGCATAGAGCTGGGGGAAATCGAAACGGTCCTATCCAAATTTCCGGGGATCGTCTCGGCCGTTGCCGAGGTAAAGGAATTCGGCGGAGCGCAGCAATTGTGCGCCTATTACCAGATCGCGGGCGATGCACCGATCAATGAAGAAGCATTGCTGGACCACTTGCGCGCCAGCCTGACCGAGTATATGGTCCCTTCGGCCTTGCTTAAACTCAAAGCATTCCCCATGACGCCCAATGGCAAGGTGGACCGCAAAAAGCTCCCTGTGCCGCACCTGACGCTCAAGGAGATTATTCCGCCGCAGACCATCTTGGAGAAAGACCTCTTTGGGATCGTGGCAGAGATCCTGCAGACAGACCAATTTGGTGTTACCACCAACCTGTTGTCCATAGGGCTGACCTCGCTCCTGGCCATTCGCCTGTCGGTACTTGTCAAACAAAACCTGGACATAAATCTGCCCACCAAAGATATACTGAAACTGAAAACCATACGGCTGATGGTACGCCTGCTTACAGGCGAGCAAAAAGAACCAGAGGCAACAGCCATGAAAACTTACCCGGTGCAGGAATTCTATCCCCTGACCGAGACACAAAAAGGCATCTATTACGATTGGGAAAAAGCACGGGAAGCCCTGCAATACAACATTCCCCTTGCTGTACGTTCCTCCCTGGACAAAGGACCGGATCACGCCAGGCTCAGAGAAGCACTCACCCAGGTGGTGGAAACCCATCCGTACTTGAAAACACGCCTGGTGTTGCATGGGGGGGAAGTCATGCAACAACGCCGCGACACACAACCGGTCGAGATCCTGGTCAAAAATTCTTCTGACAGCAAGATGGGATCCATCATGACCGGTTTTGTAGAACCCTTTGACCTGTTCACCGACAACCTCTACCGTTTTGAGATACACATCACGGAATCCAGCCTGTACCTGCTCCTCGATTTTCATCACATTGCCTTTGACGGAGCATCCCTGGGGATTTTCCTGCAAGACCTGATGATGGCCCTGGAAGGCAAAAGTCCTGTGTCCGGTACGGTCTCGGCCTTCGACGTCGCCCTGTACGAACAGGAAGCCCTGAGATCTCCCGCTTACCACCAGGCCGAGGCTTACTTTGACTCTCTCACGGGAGGTGAATGCTCCATGTCCGTGATCCCGCCTTCGCCCAGGGTACCGGAAGGAAAAGAAGCAGGGGAGTACTCGGAAAAGGTCCCCGCACAGGCCATAGATGATTTTTGCAGGGATTACGGGCTCACGGCCAACACATTTTTCCTCTCGGCCCTCACACAGGCCGTTCAGCGCTATACGCGCGAGGAAAATATTGTACTGACGGTCTCTTCGGGCGGAAGGGCCGATCCCTCCTTGGCCCGGACCATGGGTATGTTTGTGAAAACGCTGCCCGTGAAGACCCAAATGAGGTCCCGTCCTTTCATAGAATTTGCCAAAGACCTGCAGGAACAGATGTTCTCTACCATGGAACACGAACTGTTCCCCTTTACCAAAATGGTAGACAAATACGGGATCGTGCCGCAGATAAATTACGTGTATGAAGGTGGGCTGGGAATAGAAATTACCGTGGACGGGCAGCCCATGGAAATCATATACCTGGACCTGGAAGCCGCCAAATTTCCCTTTGGCGTGGTCATAGAACCCAACGGGAAGGAATACAGCATCCAGGTACAGTACGATGCAACCAAATACGCTTCCGAAGATGTGAAGCGGTTTGTCTCACTTTACCGGAACATTGCCGCAAGGGCAGCCTCGGAACCCGAGACGCCTACGGCAGAACTGACCCTGATGGATCCTGCTGCCCGCAGGCGGGTGCTTCAGTTCTCGGAAGGGATAAGGCTCCCGTACGATATGTCCCGGACTTTCATCGACATTTTCCGCGAAAATGCCGGCCGGTATCCCGGCAATACAGCCGTGGCAGACAGGTGGGGATCTTTGACTTACAGCCAGCTGGACAAATATTCGGACAATCTGGCGGCAGAGTTGTCTGACAGGGGAGTACTTCCGGGAACCTTTGTGGCCGTGATGATGTCCCGATGCAAGGAATTTTTGGTCAGTATTTTAGCTATTCAGAAAGCTGGAGGAGCCTACGTGCCCATGGACAGCGAGTACCCCAACGACCGTTTGCTGTACATGCTGGAAAACAGCGGTGCAAAAGCGCTGATCACGGAAAGGAATATGTATGAATCCAAAAGTCAGGCAGGTGATTTTTATGTGGAAAGGGTCCTCTTTGCCGATGAATTCGATTTTGAAAAGGACCGCATACTGAACCTGCAACCTCCCGGACCGGAAGACCTTGCCTATATGATCTACACCTCGGGTTCCACAGGAAAACCCAAGGGGGTCATGATCCGCCACTTATCGCTGGCGGCCAAAGTAAACTGGCAGGTACACGATCTGGAGATCACTCCGCGCGACAGCAACGTATGTCACCCAAGCTTCAGCTTTGATGCCTCGGTGGACGATCTGTTCGGACCGCTGGCCGGAGGCGCCTCGGTACATATCCTTTCCGAAGACATGCGCCAGAATATGGTGGAACTGTATCAATACACCGTGGACAATCACATAACCGGGGGATCATTCAGCACTCAGTTTGGTATGGAACTGGTCAACCAGTTTGAACTTCCTCTGCGCTACATTATAATGGGCGGTGAGAAAATGGTTCCGTTAAAGAAACGTAAAATACAAATAATCAACGGATACGGACCTACCGAATTCACGGTATGCTCCAGTTATCACAAGGTCGACCAGGAAAGAGACACCGAAAACATACCCATAGGCAAACCCGTTCCCAACACCTGGTCCTACGTGCTGGACGCCAACCTGCAATTGCTGCCGCCCGGGATCCCCGGAGAACTCTGCCTTGCCGGCAGGCAGACGGCACTGGGGTACTGGAAACGCGAAGACCTTACAGGCGAACGGTTTGTGTCCAACCCGTACAGTGAAAGTCCGGATAATCCCGTGATCTACCGGACCGGGGACCTGGTGCGCTGGAACGAATGGGGTAACCTGGAATACATGGGCCGCATAGACAGCCAGATCAAACTCCGTGGATTCCGCATAGAACTGGGCGAGATCGAGACCATGATGGCAAAATTCAAGGGGATAGCTTCTGCTGTGGCCGATGTTAAGGAATTTGGCGGGGCACAGCAACTGGTGGGGTACTATATAGTGGAACCCTTCGGAAAGGTCGATCCGGCGGAGCTGGAAGCCTACCTGCGCACCGGGTTGACCCAATACATGGTTCCCTCGGCCTTTATGGAAATGAAAACTTTCCCCCTGACGCCCAATGGCAAGGTGAACCGCAAACTGCTGCCCCTGCCGCAAATGGCCAGAACGCAGCCGTACACCGCTCCGACCACCAAACTGGAGGAAGACCTGTGCGAGATATTTGCCGATATCCTGCAATTGGAAAAAGTGGGGATATTGGACGATTTTTTCCGCATTGGCGGAACTTCCATGTCGGCCATCAAGGCCATTATCCGTATCATCAACCTGGGGCATGACATCAAATACGGGGATATGTTCGAGCGCAAGACCCCCAAAGCCATTGCCGCTTTCCTTGCCGGATCGGCTACTGCCAGGGAACAGGAAAAGAAAAGCGTCGGGGAGAAGGGAATTGCCGATTATGATTACTCGGCCATTGATGGTCTGCTGGGTAAAGCCCGTCCCGGACTCTGGGACGGCTACACACCCCGCAACGTGGGAGATGTGCTCCTGACAGGGGCTACGGGCTACCTGGGGATGCATCTGCTGAAAGAACTCATAGAGAAGGAAGAGAATGTCATCTACTGTATGGTCCGCTCCAAGGGGGTGCTTACGCCGGAAAGACGCCTGAAGTCGCAGCTGATGTATTATTTCTCCAATGTGTACGATTCCCTTTTTGGTACACGAATCATTCCGGTGGACGGGGATATTACCAATCCCGGAACGCTGGAATCCCTCAAGGGAATGGGGATCTCAACCGTTTACAATTGTGCCGCAGTGGTGAAACACTATGCCGCCGGAGACGAGTTGGTAAAGATAAATGTAGAAGGGGTGTCCAACCTGGTCGATTTCTGCCGCAGCGACAATGCCCGGCTGATCCACATTTCCACGGTCAGCGTAAGCGGCATGAGGCCAAAGGGATCTGAAGACCGTACGGTATTTGACGAATCGGTACTGTATGCAGGACAGTCGATAGACAACCAGTATGTGCTGAGCAAATTCCTTTCCGAAAGGATCGTGTTACAGGCCGTTGCAGAAGGCATGGACGGAAAGGTAATGCGGGTGGGCAACCTGATGGGACGTCATTCGGACGGAGAATTCCAGATCAATTTCCGCAGTAATGCATTCATCAATACGCTCAAGAGTTACAAGGTGCTGGGTATGTTCCCGCTGACAGGGCTCATAGCCCCGGCCGAGGTGTCTCCCATAGACTGTGTGGCCCAGGCGGTGCATGTGCTTTCCAAAACACCGCAGGAGGTCGTGCTGCTGCATGCCTACAACAATTACCGGCTGAACATGGCCAATCTGGTGTATGCCATGAAAGAGTACGGTTTTGATATAGAGCTGGTCTCCGATGAGCGGTTCAACCGGCACTTTAAGGATATGATGCAGGATCCGTCCAGGAGCGAATATCTTTCGGGATTGCTGCATTACGGTATGGATATAGAAAAAGTACCCGTCCCGGATGACAACAGCTACACCACTTTATTGCTATACCGCAATGATGTGCGCTGGCCGCTTGCCGACGAGGGGTACTCTTTGAAACTGATAGAAATGCTGGATGGAATGGGATTCTTTGACCAGTGATCAAAGGGATTCCCGGGTCACCACTTTTTTCAATTTGTACGGAAAGTTATACCTTTAAATATCAAATAATACCATTTTATGAAAAACCACAATCCATGGCACAGCGTTGCACCCGATGTCAGGGGGTGTGAGGTCAACGCACTTATTGAGATCAGCAATGGAGGCCGCGCCAAGTATGAATTGGACAAGGAAACCGGGCTGCTGTGCCTGGACCGGGTATTATACTCGGCAGTATATTATCCGGCTAATTACGGATTTATTCCCCGCACTTATGCCAAGGATGATGATCCGCTGGACGTGCTGGTGTTGTCGCAGATAGCCATCCAGCCTTTGTGCATTGTGCGGGTCAAGATCATAGGGGTAATGCAGATGATTGATCAGGGCAAACCCGATGACAAGCTCATTTCCGTAGCATGTAACGACAAGAGCGTAAGCCATATAGAAGAGATCAAAGATATGCCCCCGATCTTTGATTCCGAACTCAAACAATTCTTTGAAGAATACAAACGCCTGGAACAAAAAACCGTTCTTGTGGAAGATTTTTCCGACAGGAACAAAGCTATAGAGATACTGGCGGATGCCCTGCAGCGGTACGTTGAACTGTATACGTAAATCAGGATTTTATCTTTTCTATGCAGGGAAGGATCTCTTGGGGGGAATGAGCCATTTGGTCCGGTGTAAGGGTAGAAAGTATTTCCCTGTTGTTCATTCCCCAGGTTACTGATATGATAGGGATTCCGACTTTTTTACATGCTTCAATGTCGCGGGTTTCATCCCCAATGTAGATTGTTTCTGCAGGGGAAATGTTCTTTTTACGGAACATCCGTTTGAAAACCTTGTCTTTACCAAAAATGCTTTTACCGCTATAGACAAAGTCAAACAATTGATCCATACCGTTGCTCTTAAGGAACAGATTTACATTGGACCGTGAATTGGAGGTGATTATGGCCAGACGGTAGCCTTTGTTTTTGATTTCCCGGATTGCTTGAGGGATGCCTTCAAAGGGTTTTAATCCCGGCACGAGCTCATGGATTTCTTTTTTTATACGGAGCATAATAACGCCCAGTTTCTGGGGAGACATGCCAAATTGTTTGAGCAGATTCTGGGGTTTTCCGGCTGCAATGATCAGCTTCTCTTCCGGTTTCAGGGGTTTACGATCGTATTCGGGGGCGATCCGGTTGTAAATGGCAAATGCCAGGTCAATGGTATCGGCCATGGTCCCGTCAAAGTCAAAAAGGATATGTCGGATGGGTTGCACAATTGTTGTTTTGGCAGCAAAGACCGTGCCCAGACCGTAAAATTCCCCACTTTTAGTGATTGACAGGACTGTCCATGTACTGTAATTTCGCAGGTAGAAAAACCACATACA
>LUZA01000062.1 GCA_001603455.1 Bacteroidales bacterium Bact_09
GAATTAATTTCAATAAGAATTAGAAAGTTAGACTTTATTTTTAATCCCTTTACAAGGGGCTGCAAAAGTAAACGTTATTTTTTAATTATCAAAAGAATGTAACTTTACGGAATTAATTTTTATTCATTTTTCATGAAAAAGTCAGCATCCGGGATCAGATCCTTTCCCAAAAATTACTGGACAGCAATCATAATGGAATTTTTTGAACGGGGAGCGTACTACGGTGTTCTGTCCGTTTTATCTGTCTATCTTGTCCTTTCCACCCAAGAAGGAGGTCTGGGCTTCTCCAGGGAAGCTGCCGGAGCCATCATGGGGACCATCCCTCCCTTATTATATTTCCTGCCGCTATTCGCCGGAGCCCTCGCCGACAGATACGGGTTCAGGAATATGCTTATGGTCTCATTCTCGTTCATGGTAACCGGTTATTTCCTTACAGGCTTCATGCATTCCTACGGACTCGTATTCGCTTCACTGATCATAATGGCTATTGGTGCAGGACTGTTCAAACCTGTCATATCGGGGACTATAGCCCACTCCACAACTGAGAAAAATTCCACCCTGGGATTTGGGATCTTTTACTGGGCTATTAATCTGGGAGCTTTCCTCTTTCCCCTCATCCTTGTTCCCATACTTAAGAGACAATCCTACAGCTACGTTTTTTGGATGGCAGCCGTCGCAGGGTTCATCCTGCTATTGATGAACATTTTCCTTTACCGGGAACCAACTCATGTCAGGGAAAAAGTACCTCTTTCAAAAGTTTTCCGCGACATGGCACTCGTCTTCAGAGACTGGAAGTTCATTGTTATGATTCTGATCTATTCTGGCTTCTGGATCATGTATTTTCAGATGTACGGCACTGTTTTGTGGTATGTTCACGACAAAATGGATATGAGCGCCGTAAATTTTGCGCTAAATACCGCCCTGGAATGGATCACAGGCAAACCTGCAGGGTGGCAATTTGATGTGGAACACGTAACGGTCCTCAATGCCGGGGTCATTATACTGCTGCAATTGTTTGTTTCCAGACTGGTCAACCGTTTTAAAGCATTGCCCACTATCATTACCGGTATCGGATTGGGAACACTGGGCATGGGCATACTTGCCATTTCGGGAAACGCCTGGGTATTCATAACCGGCTGTATTGTCTTTACATTAGGAGAAATGACAGCCCATCCCAAATTTAATTCCTTCGTTGGCCTTATTGCTCCCGCAGACAAAAAAGGTCTTTATATGGGATATTCGTTTTTCTGTAGTGTCATTGGAAGTTTTGTGGGCGGATTCATAGGAGCTCCTTTGTACAATCATTTTGTAGACAACTTGGACAGACCTGATATATTATGGCTGATATTCAGCTGTATAGGCCTGACTAGCATGGTCGGTCTTATGGTATTTAACCGAATTGTAATAAAAAACAAACGTGAATTATGAACATTTCAGATAAAATACAAGCACTCAGATTGCTGATGCAGGAAGCCGGCTGGGACGCCGCGGTCATTTCCGGAACAGACCCTCATGGTAGTGAATATCTGCCGGAACGCTGGCAGCAAAGAAAATGGATTTCGGGCTTCACAGGTTCTTTCGGCACTGTGGTGATTACGCTTACACATGCCGGATTATGGACTGATACGCGGTATTTTATCCAATCCCGGAGGGAATTGGAAGGGACCGAATTTGAATTGCACCCCTTACGCGTACCCAATGCCGTTAATTACCCCGAGTGGCTGGCCGCAAATCTCACACCGGGAGCTGTTGTGGGATTTGACGGAGAATGTGTGACGTACCGGGAAGCAGAACACCTGAAACAAGCGCTGAAGGCCCTAAACGCTACCATAGATAACCGGCCCTCTTTCCTCGACGCCATATGGAATGACAGGCCCGAACTTCCCCTGAATTCGGTTTTTATTCTTGAAAAAAAATACAGTGGAAAAGATACCCGGGAAAAACTGGAGCGTTTGCGCAGACAGATCGAAGAACAGAGCTGTACGCATATGCTTCTCAGCAGCCTGGATCAGATAGCCTGGCTGTTTAATATTCGCTGTCACGATATTCCCTACAATCCGGTAGCCATTTCGTATGCCCTTGTCGATGAAAAAAACGCTACTCTTTTTATTACTCCGGGGAAAATAAGCGATAATGTGAATAAAATACTCCATGCACAAGGCGTGTCGGTCATGCCGTATGATTCTATTCCCGGCGTTCTGCAATCACTGCCTGCCCAGACCAAGATAATGGCTGACGGGGATACTTTAAATTACAGCGCATTCCAAAATTTGCTTATAAATTGCACTGTTTATGATGTCCAATCACCCGTAATCCTGGATAAAGCCATCAAGAACTCCGTCGAAACAGAAGGGTTCAGAAAAGCCTTTCTGTATGACGGACTGGCCATGGAACGTTTTTTCTTTTGGCTGGAACGGACTTTGGAAAATGACGTTCCGCTTACCGAGATAGATGCAGGTAAAAAGCTTTCCTGGATGCGGACTCTCTCCCAGGATGCCATGGGTGACAGCTTTGGATACATATCCGCCTATGGGGCAAACGCGGCCCTACCACACTACAATGCAGTTGTAGGAGCATGCAGCAGACTGGAAAAGAAGGGTTTGTACCTGATCGATTCCGGCAGTCATTATCTGTACGGTACCACTGGGCCCCTTGTCATTACTCGAAAAGGAAGATTACACGATTGCCCTCAAGGGAATGATCGCCTTAAGCAGAGCTGTCTTTTTAAAAGGGACTACAGGGACACATCTGGACATGTTGGCAAAAGATCCGCTATGGAGGCACCGCAGGAATTACGGACACGGAACGGGACACGGCATAGGACATTACCTTTGCGTACACGAAGGACCGCAGGATATCAGGATGAACTGGAAAGATCAGGCGATACTTCCGGGAATGGTCACTTCCAACGAGCCGGGCATATACCGGGAAGGTTCACATGGTGTGCGTCATGAGAATATACTCTTGTGCCGGGAACTGGATATAAATGAATCGGGCACATGGCTGGGATTTGAAACGCTTACCGTATGTCACATAGAGACATCCCCTGTCATAACTTCCCTCATGGACCGCTCTGAAATAGAATGGCTTAACGATTACAATCAGTCTGTATACTCAAAACTGGCCCCTTTCCTGACGTATGAAGAATCCAGCTGGCTCAAAAATAAAACAGCACCTCTGATACCCTGACAATCACCCGCCTTTCACTGCATTGAAACCAAGCGTGCGTAACTTGAGCAATATGGAATCTGTCAGGTCACCGGGCGGAGCCGAAAATGATCTCTGCAGAGGTATCTTTTTCCCCATCATACGTGAAGTCTTACCTTGTCCGTAATTATGATAAGGTAAAAGATGTATGCCCGTCAGGTTCCCCATATCACGCAACTGTACAGCAAAACGGACTAAAGAATCTATCTCTGTCCCTGAATCGTTCACACCATGTACGAGCGGGATCCGTAATGCAAAAGGGACACCGGAACGGGCTACGTGCAACATATTATTAAGGATCAGGGTGTTGTCTACACCGGTATAATACCTGTGCTTTACCGGGTCCATGAGCTTGATGTCAGTCAGGAAAAGGCTGGTTAGCGGAATGATCTGCTTTACGATCTGTTCCGGGGCATATAATGATGTATCCAGGGCGCTGCTAATATCGCTTTCCCTACAAGAGCGCAACAGGCCGACAAGGAAATCCGGTTGCATCAGCGGTTCTCCACCAGTAAAAGTAACCCCTCCCCCAGATCGGTCAAAAAATAGGCGTTCACGGTGTATAATCTTCATTACCTGGCTGGTATCCATGAATTGTCCACATATCTGCAGAGCTCCCGAAGGACAGTTCTCAGGCAGGGACCGGTCCTCACAAGCACCACATCCCAAACAACGGGACTTGTCGAACATCAATTCCGGCTGAGGATCCTGCCCTTCCGGGTTATGGCACCACATACAGGAAAGGGGACAACCTTTGAAAAAAATGTTCAGACGGATACCAGGTCCGTCGTGAATAGCATACCGTCTGATATCAAAAACACATCCCTGATGAACCATCGTATCAGAATCCTTCGTTAACAGTCCGGCAGATGATGTCTTCCTGCAAGGCAGGTGCCAGGTGGTTGAAATAATCACTGTATCCGGCAACCCGTACCAACAGGTCTCTGTACATTTCCGGTTCTTTTTGAGCCTGTCGCAAGGTGGCGGTATCCACCACATTGAATTGGATATGATGACCACCCAATTCAAAGTAACACCGTATGAGGGAAGCGAGCTTTTTTCTGTCTTCTTCCGTTTTCATCATAGAGGGGGAAAAACGCTGATTAAGCAATGTTCCTCCGGATTTTACCTGATCCAGTTTTCCCAGTGAACGCACAACGGCCGTCGGTCCGTTGGTATCAGCTCCATGAGAGGGAGAGGTTCCGTCCGAGAGGGGACGCCCGGCCTTGCGTCCGTTGGGCAATGCTCCGGTCACAGCGCCAAAATAGACGTGACACGTAGTGGACAACATATCCATATGGAATTTGCCGCCTCTTGTATTCGGCCTGCCATCAATAAGACTAAACAGATCCTCATACAACCTGACAGCGAGCTGATCCGCAAAATCATCATCGTTTCCAAAAAACGGAGTCCTATTTAAGATATACTGACGCATAGGTTCGTACCCTTCAAAATTACAGGAAAGAGCATTAAGCAGGCATTCCATGGGCCATTTTTTGTCATCAAAAACATGTCTCTTAAGTGCTGAAAGGCAATCGGCTGTAGTTCCAAGTCCGGTACATTGTATATACGAAGTATTGTACCTGGGCCCTCCGTTGTAATAGTCCATCCCTTTTTCAATGCAATCATCAATCAAAACAGACAGGAACGGTGCAGGCATCCATTCGGCACACAACCTCTCTATCTGATGATTGACCCTTATCTTAGTGTTGATGACATATTCCAGCTGTTTTAAGAAAGCCCCGTATAACTCGTTAAAGGAGCGAAATCCGGCAACATCTCCTGTTTTTAGGGAAACCATATTCCCCGAAACGGGATCTGTACCGTTGTTCAGTGTAATTTCCAGAATTTTTGCAATGTTCAGATATCCTGTAAGCAGGTATGCCTCTTTGCCAAAAGCTCCGACTTCTATGCATCCGCTGCATCCTCCCTCCCTGGCATCCACCAGGGTCTTGCCCTGCCTGATGAGTTCGCCTACATACACACCAGGGTTGAAAACTGACGGATATCCGTAACCTTTGCTTATAACCCGGCAACTTTCAAGCAAGAAGTGTTCCGGGGTGGATTTGTCAATATGCACGGAAACTCCGGGTTGCAACAGATGCAACTCTTCAAGAGTGTCGAGCATGATGTAGGAAACGGGATTTACCGCATTGCTCCCGTTGGAACGGATACCCCCTATGTTGATATTTGTAAAATCGTTGTAAGTACCACTTTCCCGGGCAGTAACCCCTACCTTGGGAGGAGCGGGATGGTTGTTCACCTTGATGAATAAACAGGCCATCAGTTCCCTGGCTTCCTGTTCTGTCAGGGTGCCCGATTCCAGTTCTTTTTGGTAGAAAGGTTCCAGGTGCTGGTCCAGATGTCCGGGATTCATGGCATCCCATCCGTTAAGCTCAATGATCGTTCCCAGGTGAACAAACCAATACATCTGCAGAGCCTCCCTGTAATTCCGGGGGGCCTGTGCGGGAACATGGCGGCAGGTAGCAGCAATGCATTCCAGCTCCCTGGCTCTTGTCTGGTCCCCCTGTTTCCTGCATTGTGCAGCCAGTTCAAGAGCAAGTGCAGCATGCCGCCCGGCAAAAATGATCAGGGATTCGCAGGCTATATCCATGGCCTGCAACATCTCTTTCTTCTTTAAGTCCAGGGGACCTTTCCGGAATGCATTTTTTTCCTGGACTTTGGCTATGAGATCCCTGAATCCGGTCATTCCGCAATGGTATATTTTCCCATCCAACGCAGTATGTCCGGGAGCCCGCTGTTCTGCAAATTCAGTGAAAAGACCGCTGTTATATAAAAGTTTCCAGTCATCGGGCAGCACAGAAAAAATGCGGTCCCTTTGCGTCTTGCCCTGCCAGAAAGGAATAATCTCTCTCTCATAGACCCGGATATCTTCATCCGAAACAATATAGCGTTGACGTTCCCTTGAATTGAGTATGTGCAGGTCCTCCACACTGTGACAGGTAAGTTCGGGATACGTAGGTACGGCTTTGGGACGAGGCCCGCGTTCTCCTACAATAAGCTCTCCTTCCCCAATGTAGATGGTTTGCTTTAGACATAATTCCCGGAAACACAAAGCCCTTGTGACAGGAATTGAATACCTGTTGCCGTTCTTCCGGTAAAAATCGGTAACTATACGGGCTCTTTCGATGCTCAGGGAAGGCACTGTCTGAAAAGAAAGTTCCCGGAGTATGGCAATTCGCTGACTGATACTATCACCTGGTTTCATTTTATCATTTTCCTCCTTTTAAACAGATATATAGCCATGATCACAGTCAAAAGCATTAAACACAATAATACGAAAAAATCCCATATTTTATTCCCGGAAATAATGGGCAATTTAACGTTCATGCCGTAGATACTGGCTATGAGCGTGGGAGGCATGAGCAAAAGGGATACAAACGTGAATACACGCATCAGTTTGTTCTGTTCCAGGTTGATCAGGCCCAATGCCGTGTTCTGCAGGTATTCCAGACGTTCAAAACTGAAATTGGCATGATGGATCAGGGAATCCACGTCTTTATTCAGGACTTCCAGTTTGGAATAAACGTCCCGCGGGAATTTGTCACTTTTGAATATCCCGGACAAGACCCTTTGTTTGTCTACCTCATTGGCACGGATGACCATGGTATTCTCCTGCAACTGGTTTACATCCAGCAGAAAACTCTCGTCCATGGATTCTCCCAGATCTATCCTGCGTGACAATTGTGATATCTCTCTAGACAATATCTCGACCAGGTCGGCATCCACATCTATCCTGTTCTCCAGGATGCTTACCATTATGTGGTATCCTGTAGGGAACAGTTTGTAATTATTCAGCAATTTGCGTTGCACTTCCGATAAGGTCCTGAGCGGTGTGTGGCGTAAAGTCACAAGAATACTTTCAGACAATATGAAAGACACTGGGACAGAAGAGTAATCATCGGGCCCGGGGATCAGAAAATTGGTGTTGGCAAAGATTGTGGTCTCAGTTTCAAAATAACGGGATGATGATTCTATTTCCTCTGCCTGTGCTCTGCTTTGCAAGGTGGTATCCAGAAAGTCTTCAGCTGCTCTCTTTTCATCGCCGGAAGGATCGTGCAAATCTATCCACAAAACGTCATCCAATCCCAGTTTGTCCAGGATCTTTACATCTGTATCACTTAAGATTTGTCCTTTTGATTTGAAGAATATTTCGATCATGATGCGAAGTTTGGCAAATTAAACATACGGTTACAAACGTTTGTTTATCTTCAACTTCGCGGCTTTGATCTGATTTTATGAGCAATTTGCCAGCAAATTTTTGAACTCCCTATATGTTTTTCACGATAACGATAACGCATATCCATTTCGTTTTAAGGCATTTGCTCTTTAAATAATTTTTGCAAATGTAACCTTTTTTTTCAAACAACCATCAGGCAATTATGCGGCTTGTTTTTCCCGGAAAAGCCACATCCCAAAAAACGTGAGCAATCCGTTTACTATCAATATGGTGAATCCCAGTCCAAAATCGAACCATGTTTTAAACGCCAGATCCGTCAGGTAACACAACAAAGGTGAAACCAGTGCGATATACGGGGCGATCCGGTCCCGGACACGGTATTTTGTGAATATTCCAAAAAAGAAAAAACCAAGAAGCGGTCCGTATGTATAGGCGGCCAAAAGGTATACCAGGTTAATGATCGCCTGGTTATTGACCACATACAGGACCAGTATGATGAGAAAAAACAACACAGCAAAGGCTGCATGAATCAATTTGCGGATCCTGTCCTTTACTGCCTGCGTCATGTCTTCTCTTTTATCGAAACCCAGAAAGTCAATGCAAAAAGAAGTAGTCAGCGAGGTTAGTGCCCCCCCTGCACTGGGATAAGATGCCGAAATAAGCCCGATTATGAAAAATAAACCCACACCCCGCCCCAGGTACTGCGAAGCAATTACAGGGAACAGTTTGTCTGTCTGCGCTTTGCTGAAAACACCTGCAACATCGGCCAATCCAATACCCTGCATCCCACCCAGACGCTGATTCACATATATGGCCATTACGGCGCCCAGAGTCAGGAAAAGCAAGTTCACCACTACCAGGATGATACTGGTGGAATATATGTTCTTTTGTGCCGATTTTATGTTCTTGCAGGACAGGTTTTTCTGCATCATTTCCTGGTCCAGTCCCGTCATGACAATCGTTATAAATATTCCGCTGATAAATTGTTTGACGGCATTGTTAGAGGCACTCCAGTCCCAGTTAAACCAGCTGGAGTAATCGGTACCGGCAACAGCACGCGTCATATCCTGAAGATTCCAGTCCATAGCACGGACAATGGATATGACTGTCAGGATAACAGCTATCAGCATGAAAGTGGTTTGCAGCACATCGGTCCAGATAATGGTTTTGACCCCTCCCTTAAAAGTGTACAGGAAAATGAGCAGCATGAATACTCCGGCCACGATCCAGAACGGCACTGAACCTGCCGGAAGGAAAGTGTGCAATACCAGAACCACCATGAATATCCTGACAGCTGCTCCCAGTACGCGGGATACCATGAACACCCCTGCCCCTGTCCTGTAAGTAGTGAATCCAAAGCGTTTTTCCAGGTAGGTGTAAATGGATGTGACATTCATCCTGTAATAAAGCGGGAGCAATACTTTGGCAATGACTATGTAACCGATCACAAAGCCCAGTACAAGGGGCATGTAAAAGAAGTTCTCGTTCATCACATTACCCGGAACGGAAATAAATGTCACCCCGCTGATGGAAGTCCCGATCATGCCATAAGCCACAATAGGCCAGGGAGATTTTTTGTTACCCAGAAAATAGGAATTACTGTCTGCTTTACGTGAAGTGAGCCACGATACAAAAAAAAGCAAGGCCGTATACACTGCAAAAGCTGTCAACAGCCAGGAAAGGGGAAATGTATGTTCCATCTGCAAGAAATGATTATTCCGGTTTAAAGGGTTGTCTATTCTCGATCGACCTGCCCAGTGTCAGTTCGTCAGTATATTCCAGTTGATCGCCAAAACCCACGCCCCGGGCTATAGTGGTTATCTTTAGACCAAACGGATCAAATTTTTTATAAAGGTAAAAACACGTTGTTTCTCCTTCCATGGTCGTGCTCAGGGCAAGGATAATTTCCCTGACCCCTCCCCTGCCTATCCTTTCTATTAGCGGTTCTATGGACAGATCTGCCGGACCTATCCCGTCTATGGGTGAAATGATACCTCCCAGCACATGGTATAATCCCTTGTAACGTCCCGTATGCTCTATGCTCATGACATCACGTACATTCTCTACAACACAGATAATTCCCCTGTCCCGTTGCGGATTGGAGCATACAGGACAGAGCGGAGAATCGGAGATCATCCGGCATTCAGAGCAATAAACGACCTTACGGCGTAATTCAGATATACTTTGGGCCAGATTCTCGGCTTCTTCCTCTCCCTGCCTAAGCAGATACAAAGCCATTCTCAGGGCCGATTTTGGTCCGATACCCGGCAGTCGGGAAAAGGCATCTACCGCCTTTTGCAACAAATCGGAAACATAATGCGGTTCAAACATGATGTTCATTTTTCACTGCATCCACGGCGGTCCTGACGGTACCGTACTGCAACAACAGGGAACGTGCCTTGTCGTAATCCGTTATACCGGTATCCTCCATGATCATTTTGGTGCCTCTGTCTATGAGTTTGGCATTTGTCAGCTGCATATCCACCATCTTGTTTCCGACCACATGCCCCAAACGGATCATCACCGCAGTCGAAATCATATTAAGTATCAGTTTCTGCGCAGTCCCCGATTTCATCCGGGTGGACCCGGTCACAAATTCAGGGCCGACCACAGCTACTATGGGGATTTCCGCCTCTGCCGTCACAGGAGATCCGGGATTGCATGTGATACACGCTGTTAGCAGACCCATCCGGCGGGCGTTCCTGAGCGCTCCTATAACGTAAGGTGTCATACCCGAAGCTGCAATACCCACCACCACGTCGCTTGTCCCTATGTGATGGGACAGTAATTCGTTCCACCCTGCTTCCAGGCTGTCCTCGGCTTGTTCCACCGCCCTGCGGATGGCAACATCGCCTCCTGCTATCAGTCCAATTACAAGGTCGTAAGGAGCCCCGAAGGTCGGAGGTATTTCCGATGCATCCAGGATACCCAGTCTACCGCTCGTACCGGCTCCAATGTAAAACAGCCGGCCTCCCTCTTTCATGCGTACCACTATTCCTTCCACCAGCTTTTCTATGTCCGGAATACAGGGTTTAACCGCAACAGGGACGGTCTGGTCTTCGCGGTTGATATTTTCCAGCAGCTCCCCGACTGGCATCTTATCCAAATGATCGTAACGTGAAGGTTGTTCTGTAAATTTTTGTATCATGTTTAACTGGCATATAGATTCCTGTGGTATGCCACCAGCCCTTCAATAGGCGTACGGACGATTTTTCCTATCTTCATGCCGTGCCGTACGGCGGAGGCTTCCACTTCGTTCCTGAAATAAAAAGCGACCGATCCCACAATATTCACAGGATATGTCTCGTAATCATAATGTATAATGTTTCGTAAAAAAAACTCATCAAAGGCTTTTCCCAGAAACTCCTGCACATAAGGATGGGACTGGTGATCGCCAAGAAACAGGGTGAAGGATGCCAGGAATCTGTTGGGCATGGGTTGCCTGTATACTTTCTCGATGATATCCAATAATCCCAGTTTATATTGCTTTTCGAAGGCTTCGCTCAGGTCTTCTGGTAACATCCGCTTTAAATAATCAGATACAAGTTTTTTCCCCAGAACGGCTCCACCACCTTCATCTCCCAGAATATATCCGCAGGCAGGCACGTTGTCCACGATCATTTGTCCGTCATAAAAGCAAGTATTGGCTCCCGTACCCAGTATGGCAGCTATGCCCTTATCAGAACCGCACAGGCAGCGTGCTGCCGCCAGCAGGTCAGAATTGGCTTCTACGTCGCATCCTGGAAATGTTTTATGAAAACAACGCGTAAGGATGTCTACTTTATCCTTGCCGGCAACTCCGGCACCGTAAAAAAACACACGTTCCACCTTTCCCCGGATAGCCGGTTTGAGACTGTCTTCCATTGTCTTGAGGATATCCTTTTCTGAAACAAAAAAGGGATTGATCCCTATCGTCTGGATAGCCTGAATGGTGCCATCCTTGTGCACCACCCTCCAGGCCACTTTTGTCGATCCGCTATCTGCAATCAATATCATAGCTATCCGTTTTATGAGGCTACAAATTTAGACAAATTGCGAAACAAATTGCTAACTTTGTAGGATAAACACGCAATATTGATGATCACTAAAGAGTTTCTTAATCCAAAAAGCATCGTGGTCGTAGGGGGATCCGATGACATTCACAAACCAGGAGGTAAAGTACTGAAAAACCTGGTTGACACGCATTACCCCGGAAGTCTCTATGTTGTTAATCCAAAGGCAGACACCATACAGGGACTGCCCTGTTACCGCCGGGTAGAAGATATTCCCCAGACAGATGTGGCCATTCTGGCCATTCCGGCGGCTTTCTGTCTCAGTGCTGTGGAAACACTATGCAGCAGTAAGCAAACAAAAGGGATCATCATCTTCTCTGCTGGCTTTTCGGAAGAAAGCAATAAGGGAACAGAGCTTGAGAACAAGATCCGGGACGTTGCCGACAAATACGCATGTACGCTCATCGGGCCCAATTGTGTGGGTTATATGAACGGCAATTATGCCGGGGTATTTACTTCGCCCATACCCAGATTCATACCCGATAGCATAGACCTTGTATCGGGATCAGGTGCTACTGCGCTCTTTATCATAGATGCGGCCGTCCAGTTGGGTATACCATTTGCCAATGTTTTTTCTGTAGGTAATTCTGCTCAGACGGGCATAGAAGAAGTGCTCGAATACCTGGACAATAGTTACGTTCACGGAAAAAGCGCTCCCGTTAAGCTTATTTATGCCGAGAGTATTAAAAATCCGCTGAAATTATGGAAACATGCAGCTTCTCTATACCACAAGGGAGCGCGAATCGCAGCCGTTAAGGCCGGTGCTTCAGAAGCCGGCAGCCGTGCCGCTTCATCCCATACAGGAGCTCTTGCCAGTCCCGATACGGCAGTCGGTGCCCTTTTTGAAAAAGCCGGCATCATCCGGTGTAACGGGAGAAATCAGCTTCTTACCGTTGCTTGTATCCTGCTTAAAGGAGCCCCAAAGGGTAAAAACATGTGTATTATCACCCATGCCGGAGGACCCGCCGTTATGCTTACCGATGTGCTGTCAGAAGGCGGAATACAGATTCCGCCCATTGAAGAAAATAAGAGAAACCAATTACTGGAAAATTTATTCCCCGGATCTTCTGCGGCCAATCCCATAGATTTTCTGGCTACCGGGACAGCCAGTCAATTGGATCAGATCATAGATTTTGTTGAGTACCAATGCCCCCAAATGGATGGTATGGCCGTAATTTTCGGATCACCCGGCCTTACGCATGTTTTCGATGTGTACGAATTACTGGATAAAAAGATGTCCCAGTGCACCAAACCCATATATCCCATTTTTCCGTCAACACTCAATGTTATGGAAGAGATCTGCGAGTTTCAGAAAAAAGGAAGGGTGTACTTCCCCGACGAAGTGATATTTGGGTCTGCACTGTCCAGAGTGCTAAACACGGCAGCTCCCGCCCCTGTTGAGGTTCAGCTGCCAGCAATTGACGAATCAGCCGTCCGCGGCATAGTGGAACAAGCCCCTGAAGGTTATCTGGCTCCGGACCAGGTAAGCGCCCTGCTCGATGCCGCAGGAATCCCGCGTGCACGTGAAGCCACCGCCCGCAATGAAAAGGAATTGCCTGATGCAGTGGCTAAAGTGGGCTATCCCCTGGTGATGAAAGTAATTGGTCCCGTACACAAATCCGATGTGGGAGGCGTGCGGCTGAATATCGGGGACGACGAAACACTCCTTGAAACATTCAGAACTATGATGACCATTGAGGATACCAAAGCAGTCCTGCTCCAGTCCCAGCTTCATGGCAGGGAACTTTTCATCGGGGCAAAGAGAGAACCTTTATTCGGACATACGATCGTTTGTGGTTTAGGAGGCATTTTTGTAGAGGTACTCAAAGATATCAGTACCGGACTGAGCCCTGTCTCACACGGTGAAGCAAAAAAGATGGTGCACAGTCTGAGGGGCTATGGCCTTATAAAAGGCGTCCGTGGTCAGGAAGGGATCAATGAAAATCTCTTTGTGGAAGCTATCTGCCGGATCTCTGCTTTATGCCGTTGTGCTCCCGAAATTGCCGAGATGGACCTTAACCCGCTATTGGGAACGGTCTCAGATGTTGTAGCTGTAGATGCCAGAATAAGAATATCACGCCTATGATCAAACGCCTGGCACTATGGTTTAGAGGTTTGCCCCCTAACGTGAAGGGAATGCTCATCCTGATCCCTTTGCTGTTGTTGGCCATAATGCTGGGCTGGGAAAGGATCTGGAATGGTATCAGAAAAGGATTTC
>LUZA01000001.1 GCA_001603455.1 Bacteroidales bacterium Bact_09
CATTATATAGAGCGCATAATTAGTCGTCCCTTAAAAATCAGTTAAAACATTGAATATCAGCAAAAATAAGCCATAAAACATTTGGAATACATGCGGGAAATCAGTATCTTAGATTAAAATTACTGCAAATAAATTCAAAAAAAACATGGTTGGGAAAATACCTAAAATGCATTAGCTGGACTATAGTGGTGGAATCGAATGCGTAAAACCTACCACAAAGTTCAAATGGAGTGTTAATTCTTTTCCTTTGCGCGATCTCAATCATCTTATATGCAAACTCTTCAAAGATATGATAGTCCCTTGAAGAACTTGACATATTTGTCTCCTTGATATCTTTCGACAATACGCTGAATGTGTTTTTGAGGAAGAATTTCGACAAGCTGCGCAAAAACATACTTACCCGTGTTCATCGTGCCCTTCTTATATTTGCACATCAACTGAAACAACACAATGAATCAAGATCTTTTGCAATCACTTTTCGGCAGCCTGGCCTTGATTACCACCACGGCAGAGAAGTGATCACTCTTGCCCCTGATGTAACAGCCTTCGTAGTCGCTGCAATACCGGGTAAGGGAAGCTTTTTTTCAAAACCGAGACTTCCCTTACCTTTTAGTGCAGCAACCCACTTTAAGTTCCCTTTCCTGGTAGTTTAGTATGCCGGATATCCTTCCCCTCTATTAAATAAACGGCAACCTCGGCAATGTCCACAGCCTTATCGCTGATGCGTTCCAGATAATAAGAGATGCTGTTCACATACATTATATTGACCAGTCCCTGCGAATTCTGTGCTTTTCCGCTGAAATCAAGGGCAAGGTCATGCTCAATTTTGCGCTCCAGGTTGTCCGCCGTATCGTCCATCAAAATGGTTTCACGCGCCAATACCTCGTCCAGCCCCGAGAAGGCGAACAATGCGCTTCTTAACATTTTCTCGGCATGAACAAACATTTCGTCAAGAAGCTTTCTGTATGGTTCGAAGCCCGGTACGGAAAAATCCATGGCAAAGAGCATATGCCGGATATTATCTATCAGATCGCCTATCCGTTCCATACAAATGGTCATATCGTGATAGGCCATTAAACGACGGAGGTCAGATGCCCTTGGAGTAAACAACATGATGGCGTTGATCACCTTCTCTTTGATGGTAACATCCAGCGAGTCGATAATTTTTTCATTGCCTTTGAGCAGCTTCACCAGATTTTCATTGTGGTTGTCGTGTAACAACTCCAACGCCTTGGTCATCTGGGTGAGTACTATGTCGGAAAGAAACATGAAATCCTCATGCAGCTTGTCCAGGAATTTTTCTTTAATCCTGGCAATGGAAGTGGAATCTTTATTATCATCCGGTGTATTCATAGGACATACTTATTTAATGCATTATAATGGATTAACCGAACACGCCGGTCAGGTATTCTTCTGTTCGGCGGTTCCTGGGTTTGGTAAACATCTGCTTTGTATTGTTGTGCTCCACCAATTCCCCCAAATACATAAACATGGAATTGTCGGAAATCCTCGCGGCCTGTGACATGTTGTGGGTAACAATCAGCATGCTATACTGCTTCCTGAGTTCGAGCAGTAGTTCTTCAATCCTGTTCGTAGAAATGGGGTCCAGGGCCGAGGTGGGCTCGTCCATGAGCAGGACCTCCGGTTTCAACGCCAGCGCCCGTGCTATGCACAACCGTTGTTGTTGTCCGCCGGAAAGAAAGGATCCACGTTTATTCATGGCATCTTTCACCTCGTTCCACAGCGCAACATTACGCAGGCTGTCTTCCACAATTTCATCTTTTTCTTCTTTATTCAGTTTGATCCCGTTTAGTTTATACCCGGCCAGCACATTATCGTAAATGCTCATGGTGGGAAAAGGATTGGGCTGTTGAAAAACCATTCCGGCCATGCGACGCACTTCCATGGGATCTGTCTTGAGCACATCTTTTCCTTTAAGAATGATCTGTCCGGTGGTCTTGATATTGGCATAGAGATCGTGCATGCGGTTGATGGCACGCAGCAGTGTACTTTTCCCGCAACCCGACGGCCCCATAACGGCGGTTATTGTATTGGGATAAATGGCTGTTGACACATTTTTGACAGCATATACCCCCGGTGTATAGGAGACAGAAACATCTATGAACCGTAAAACAGGTTCCATCCCGTTCTGATTAGTTATACCTTCCATTTGCGTGCAACAATTTTAGCTATTCCGTTTAACAGGAATATGACAATCAATAGTAAAAGCGATGAAGACCAGACCATTTCTACCAGATTGGGATCGTTATAGAAATCCCAAATCAACAGGGGAATCGCACTGGAAGGCTCCATAATGTTCCAATTTACCACAGAAGCCCCCAGGGCGGTAAGCATGAGTGGGGCTGTCTCACCCAGTACCCGGGATATGGCCAGCAAAATCCCGGTAAAAATTCCTCCAAAGCCGGAAGGAATCAGAATTTTAAATACAACGTTCGTATAGGATGACCCCAATGCAAGCCCCGCTTCTTTATAGGACTGTGGAAGCATCTTTAATGTTTCTTCCGTTGAGCGAATGATCATGGGCAGCATCATGATGGTGAGCGCGATGCTTCCGGCAAGGGCCGAGTAGCCTCCCAAGGGCTTCACCACCCAGGCATAGGCTATGATCCCGATCACAATGGATGGCATCCCCTGCAACAGGTCTGCCAGAAAACTAATGATCCTGGCAAATTTATGCTTCCGGTTTTCCGAAAGATAAACCCCCACTGACAATCCAATCGGGACTGAAAACAAGATGGCCATGCCTACGATGAGCAGGGATCCTGTAATACCATTGAGGATCCCTCCCGGAATAGGCTCTCCGTTCATTTTGGCCATAAGGGCATCCATGGAAGAAGGGGTACCCTTCGTAAACAAGTTGAGGTTAAAATTCTTATACCCTTTAGAAATTACATTGTACAGTATGACAAAAAGCGGGATCATCGCAAGAAACGAAAAGAGGCAGACAAACCAGTAAACCAACCTGTCCTTTCCCTTACGGGCTTTGATGGATGCAATACCACTCCTTTTCATAGGCGGGATACTCTTTTCATGATCAACTTGGCAATCATATTGATGATTGCGGTAATAACAAACAACAGCAGCCCAATGGCAATCAGTGAACTTAATTTAAACCCGTCGGCCTCCCCAAACTGATTGGCAATCACACTGGCCATGGTATTTCCCGTGTCACGCAATCCTTGTGGAATCCTGTCTGTATTGCCTATAAGCATGGTCACTGCCATGGTTTCTCCCAATGCCCGGCCCAGTGCCAGGATGTAGGATGCCACAATTCCCGGGAGAGATGAAGGGATGCTTATGTGCCTTATCACTTCAATGCGCGTCGCACCAAGGCTGTATGCTCCCTCCTTAAGATTGTTGGGAACCATGGATAAAAACTCGGTACTCAACGACGATGCATACGGAATTATCATGATGGCCAGCACCACGGACGATAAAAATATCCCAAAACCCTGCGCGTTGATACCCAAGTCAATAATTAACGGACGGATGGTATAAAATCCCCACAGGCCATATACAATGGAAGGAATCCCCGCAAGAAGATCTACCACAGACCTTACTGCAGAAGATATTTTCATACCCTTGAAGTACTCCCCGTTGAAAAGCGCCACGGAAAATGAAAAGGGAATACAGAGAAAAAGGGCAAAAAAAGCGGTGTAGAGCGTTCCGAGAATGAACGACATGGCTCCGTATTCCTCTGTTGCCGGCCGGGGATCCCACTCGGGATTTACAATAAAGCTCCATATTCCGTATTCTCCAAAAGCTTCGGTAGACCGGCTTACAAGGGCATACACAATACCGGCAGTCAGGAGCAATATGAGCACTGCCGCCAGAAAAAGTAAAAACCGGAATATTTTATCTTTCATCTTCTATTCAACTGAACCTGTTGTTGAAATAATTGCCTTGCCGGCATAATGCATACTTTCTATCAGTCTTCTGGTTTTGCCCACAGCCTGCTCAGACAGCGGTGCATAATTGATTTTTGCAGCTACTGCCTGTCCCGGAGGACTAATAATATATTCAAGCAATCTAACCAGTTCCTGTGCTTCTTCCAGGGAACGGGTTCCATATTGCTGATCCTTATATACAAGGATCCAGGTGAAAATGCTGATAGGATAAGCATCCGGGTCTTCAGAATCAATGATGGTGGCACGCATATCGTCCGGGAGCTCAACATTAGCAGCTGCCGAAATGGTTTCCAGGGTAGCATCCACAAAATTCCCTGCCTTGTTTTTCATCTTAGCCATCGCCAGGCGCAACGAGAGTGCATATTCCGAGCCGATATAACCCATGGCTCCTTCTGTCTGCTGAACTATACCGGCAACACCCGGATTTCCTTTTGCTGCAATCCCGGCCGGCCATTTGAGTGACTTCCCTTTTCCCATGACCTGGCTCCACTCCGGACTGACTCTGGACAGGTATTCAGAAAAATTGTATGTGGTACCACTGCCGTCCGATCTGTATACCGGAGTGATTTCCAAATCAGGCAATGCAACGGTGGGATTCAGGGCCTGAAGCATCAAATCATTCCACTTTTTTATTTTCCCGAGATAAATATCCGATACAAGCTGGCCTGTAAGGCGCAAACTGTCAACACCTTCCAGATTATAAACCATCACTACCCCACCCATACAGGTAGCTACATGCACTACCTCACTGCGCATAGACTCTATCTCCCGCTCGTTTAGAAAAGCATCGCTGGCCCCAAAGTCCACTGAATGATCGCGCAGGCTGCGGATCCCGCCCCCACTGCCTATCGCACCGTAGTTCACAGTAGTGCCTGGATTGGTACTCATATAATCACGGAAAACAATATTGTAAAAAGGATACGGAAAAGTAGCCCCGGCGCCTGATATGGCACTTTGTGAAGTACTTTTTCCAGTGCCTGACGAGCCACATTTACAGGAAAGTAACAGACCCGGAATAATTACTATAAGTATTAACCGCCTTGTTAAACTAATCAATAAGTCAGGCTTTACAATTCCCGGCAAAATTACAATTTATAAACGAACTTCTCTGCCCTTTAAATGTCCGGCATATTAAATTCGTATGACAAAACGCCCTCTCCCGCAACAGGTGGAACCTCAGTGCACTGAGGTTCCATCTATTTTAATTATCTTTGCAACCTGTATCCAAAAAAATTCCTATGAAAAAATCCATTCTATTATTGACAGTTCTTATCATAACTGTTCCTGCCCCGGCACAACAGCTTGTACAAGTACAGAAAAAGCCGTTAGATCACAGTGTTTACGATGCATGGAAAACTGTAGGGGCGTTATCCTTGAGTGAAGACGGGAAATACGCTTCATACCTTGTCCAGGAGCAGGAAGGCGACCGCTATGCAGAGGTGCTTAACCTGGTGACACTGCAAAAACAGCGAATTGAAAGGGCAAGCCAGCCAAAACTCACTCCGGACGGCCGGTTTCTGATTGCTACCATCAATCCGTTTTTCAAGGAGACAAAAGAAGCAAAGCTTAAGAAGGTCAAAAAGGACGAGATGCCTAAAGATACACTGGGCATATATAATTGTGTGACTGGAGAGCTGAAAAAGATACCCTTCCTGAAGTCGGTGAAAATAGGCAAATGGGGAAAAACACATATCGCCTTCCAGTGCGACATGCCTGCGGATACTACCGGCGGGAAAAAACCCGATAAGAAAGAAAAGGACCAGGGAGAAAACCTGATGGTGTACCAGCTGGCTTCGGGATTCACTGACACGCTTGCGGCCGTTTCTGATTACAATTTCAGTACCGGCGGGGATACCCTGTTTTTTGTCAGAAGACCCCACTCAAAGGACAGCCTGCTGGAAGCCGGACTGTTCATGTACACCCCCAAAGACAGACAGCTCACCAATATCTATACCATAGACCTGAAGCAGAAGGTGGACCTTCCCGTTGTAAGTGAAGACAACCGCCACCTGGTTTTCTATGCCAACTTGGATACGACCCAACAGGGAAAAAATGACGTAAGCATCCTGTATTACAACCAGGACCATGACAAGGCAAAAATACTGATAGACAACAACCTGAAAGGCCTGGCACAAGACTGGAAGATCAGTAAGAACCGGGCCCTGATATTTAGCAAATCGGGGCACAGGCTGTTTTTTGGCATAGCCCCCGTTCTGCCGGAAAAAGACACGACCATTGTCCCCTCCGAAGTAGCACAGCTGGATATCTGGCACTACAAAGACAATTACATCCAGCCGCAGCAGTTGCAGAATTTGAACCGCGAATTGAAAAAATCTTATATGTGCGTAATGGACCTGGCAGAGCAAAATAATCCTACAACCGCTCAGCATCCGGAAGAACTCCGATACAGTACTGTACAACCGGGCAACACGGAACACCAACACAGCGCAGACCACCGGCATTCCCATTCTTGGCGGCGGCTCTCTGCAGATGAGTACCATATTGTGCAGGTTCCGCAGGAATACGATGCCAGTTGGGGCTATTCGGTCAGCAACTACCCCTACCAGATGGAAACCTCCTGGAATTCCAATCGCCGTTCAGACCTCTATCTGATAAACATCACGGACGGCTCGGCCTCACTCCTGCTCAAAAACGCATATATTTCCGGGGTAAGCGCTTCGAAAGAAGGCAAATACCTGGTTTGGTTCAACAACCTGGATCAAAACTGGTATTCCTACGATGTACAAAGCAGACAAATTGTTTGTATGACGGAGGGTCTGGATGTCTCTTTTGCAAACGAACTGCACGACACGCCCAATATGGCCTCTTCTTACGGAAACGCAGGCTGGATGGAAGGAGATCAAGCAATTTTCATTAACGACCGATACGATATTTGGCAATTAGATCCGTTGGGGAAAACACCCCCGATAAACTTTACCGACGGGCTGGGACGCAAGGAAAATCTCACATTTGATATCGTAAGACTTAACGAGATGTTATTGCCTGCAGGTACGCCGGGAGTAAAGAAAGACCCCATCAAGCCCAAAGAGACCGTTTATTTTTCCGTGTTTGACCACACCACTAAGGAAACCGGGTATTATTACAAGCAATTGGGCAAGAAACGCCCGGCCATGACACGCTGGATCCAGGAGCCCATGACCTTTGTCTACCTGACCCGTTCAAAAGACGGGAAAGTGATGATCTACAGCAAACACAACTTTGAGAATTCCCCCAACATATGGTTTACCAAAGACAACTTCAAAACTCAGGTAAAAATAACAGACATAAACCCGCAACAAAAAGAATACAACTGGGGCACCGCAGAACTGGTCCACTGGAAATCTGCAACAGGTATTGATCTGGATGGTATCCTGTACAAACCGGAAAACTTTGATCCCACAAAAAAATACCCCATGATTGTGTATTTTTATGAAAGGACATCCCATACGATCCATTCCTACAGGGCTCCGGCTCCCAGCCGCTCTACTATAAACATTCCCTTTTTTGTCAGCAATGAATACATAGTATTTGTACCCGATATTGCTTATCAGACGGGACATCCGGGCAAAAGCGCATTAGACTGTATTGTGCCGGGGGTAAAGAAACTCATTGCAGAAAACAGCTGGATAGATGCAGACAACATTGCCATTCAGGGACAAAGCTGGGGAGGCTACCAGGTGGCTTATATGGTCACGCAGCCCCAGGTATTCAAATGGAAAGCAGCCGGTGCGGGAGCTCCCGTATCCAACATGACCAGTGCCTACGGCGGGATCCGCTGGGGATCGGGCATGGTCCGGCAGTTCCAGTATGAACACACCCAGAGCCGTATTGGACAAAATCTGTGGGACGGATTTGATCTTTATATAGAAAACTCACCCCTGTTTTTTGCAGATAAAGTAGAAACACCGCTGCTCATTATGCATAACGACAAGGACGAGGCCGTTCCCTGGTACCAGGGCATTGAACTTTTCACCGCCTTGCGCAGGTTGGAAAAACCTGTATGGATGCTCCAGTACAACAACGAGTCCCACAACCTGAGTAAGCGAGTGAATGCTAAAGACCTGAGCATACGCCTGGAACAGTTCTTCAACCATTTTCTGAAGAGCGCCCCCATGCCCGTCTGGATGAAGACAGGTGTCCCGGCAACGTTCAAAGGCATTGACTGGGGACTGGATCTGACCACCCAATAGTGAGACCTTTGCATCATGAAACACAGCATCTTGCTTTTGGCAACCGCGTACATGCCTGCACCAATTTACTGATCACCAAAGGAGCCTCGGCCGGATTTCCCAGGCCAGGGGTCGCTGACGCAACTAGATAAGGGAAGCCTCGGCTTAAAGAAAAAGCTTCCCGATCTTGTGGTGTCAGCGACGCCTGCAGGTAGCAAAACAACCGGGAGCCTCGGCTTATCTAAAAAAGGTTAATTTTGTCCAATTGAACCTGCCCTATAAAAATATAAAGATGAAACATCGGATTTTATTCATTCTATTTTTACTAATAATGAACGGATGTGCTATGT
>LUZA01000063.1 GCA_001603455.1 Bacteroidales bacterium Bact_09
CAATAATGAAAATACAAAAAACAATCGCTTGTGTTATCCTTTTGTTGTTCGGATGTGCGTCGTTACAGGCAAAAAACGCATTGGTCATTATAGCTCACGGTTCTCCTTCCGAAAAATGGAATGCGCCTGTACTGTCGCTTGAAAATGAAATTAAGGATATTCTGAAAGAAAGGAATATTTCGGGCTTCGATTATGTCAGGGTGGCTCTGATGGAATTTACCGAACCCACTATTGCATCCGTGATAAAAGATTGTGAAAATGAAGGAATAGACCGCATATATGCCGTTCCTTTGTTTATCGCTCCGTCCGGACACTCGGAAAACGATGTGCCGAATATATTGGGAATTAAATACGATGTGCAAATGATCGATGAATTGAAGAAAGAAGGCGCTTCTTTAGTAAACACTCATATACCGATTACTTTGGGCCCAACTTTGTCGTACAATTCCATCATTAAGGATATTATACTCGACAGAGTAAAAGAAATGTCAACCCGGGCAGATGAAGAAGCGCTGGTGTTGCTTGCTCATGGATCGCCTGATTATCAATCTTTTTGGACGAAAATGATTACGGAAGCAGGAAACTATATATTAGGTAAAACCGGCATACAATACTTTGATTATGCTTTTGTAGAAGTCGGACAATCTTTCAAAGAAAAAGCATTGCCCGCGATCATACAAGCCGGAGAGAAAAAGAAAAAAGTGTTGGTACAGGGAATTTATCTTGTTTCGGGTGTAAAACGAATGTCTGAATATGTCGAAGAAGAAATAAAAAACAAAGGGCAGGACAGTGTAATCGCCTATCTTATTCCGACAAATGCCGTTTACGGAAACTACGGTTTGTTGCCGGATGCCGGTAAAAGAATAAGCTACTGGGTTGCGGACAGAGCTGAAGAATGGCTGAGCAAAAAAATCGATTAAGAATAATTATTTATGCAGTGGCGCGAAGAAAATAGCAGCCTCGTTTTTCATACATGTCACCAGTTTGTGGTGAACATGCATTTCGGAAGAAATAGCTACACACAATGAGCTTTTCGGCAAACAACCTGAGCGTTTTATAACCGAATGTATCTGTTTTAATTCAATTTTTATGCACACACATGCACAACATTGCCATCATCACTACAATAGCCATACTGCGTTGCACGGGAAAAAATTACTGTGGGTAACGCTGCTTAACTTTATAATTACTTTGGCCGAGATTGTGGGTGGGCTGCTCTCCAACAGCCTCTCATTACTCTCGGATGCCGTGCATAACCTGGGCGATTCGATGGCGCTCTTGTTTGCTTGGATAGCCAACAGGCTGGGCAACAAAAAAGCCGACAAGAGGCGGACTTTCGGCTATAAGCGCGCAGAGATACTTACAGCGTTTTTCAACGCGCTGGTTCTCATTGTTATCTGCCTTTTTTTGTTTATTGAAGCATACCACCGCCTTAGGGAACCCAAACCGATCAAAGGCGCCTTAATGCTTACAGTGGCTGTTATAGGCCTGATAGCCAACTGGGTGTCGGTGCTCATCTTGCAAAAAGACAAGGACCGCAATATCAATGTGAAGGCGGCATACCTGCACCTGATGGGCGATACCCTATCGTCGGTTGCTGTTATCATTGGAGGCGTGGTTATCTGGCTCTGGGGAGTTGTATGGCTCGACCCTGTAATCACAGTCCTGGTGGGTATTTACATTATCTACCATACCTGGTCGGTACTCAAACAGGCCATAGATATACTGATGCAGGCAACGCCCCCGCATATTGATATAGATCGCTTGGTATCCGAAATCAGGAATATTCCACAAGTGAAAGATATTCACCACTTGCACGTATGGCAACTTAACGATGATCAGATACATTTCGAAGCACATATCAACGTGGCGGAAAATATAGATATGGTACAGGCCGCCGAGATGCGCGGGAGGATAGAGGCCTGCCTGCAGGATCATGGCATCAGTCATTCTACCCTGCAAATAGGCTATAACTGCTGCAAAGGTCATGAACAGTTGATCGTGGATGAAAATCTGTAGCACGCTTCAACTCCCGGAACGGAGGTCAGGGGAGTGGGAGGGATGTTCCCGCCACAAACTGATTTATCAGGGCCAGGATTTCTTTCAAGAGAACAACTATACTTCTAATCGGATAGGGGTATAGAAGATTATGTGATGGCATATCTGGTTGAGAAGACAACTAGTATTATTGCCTCTGTGCTTTTGCAGGAAGGGGTCAAGTCTTAAAGCCTGCCAGGCATAATAATCTGTCCAGATGGTTTCGAGCAGAATGTAAGTGGCCACAGGGAGATAGCCTTTTGTGCACCTGAGCGACCTTTTTTTTGTTGTCTATGCAAAAAGCATCATGCTTTAGTCATTGTAGACATATTAAAATTTGCATTAAAAC
>LUZA01000064.1 GCA_001603455.1 Bacteroidales bacterium Bact_09
GTCAGATGTGTATAAGAGACAGGCAGGAAGGTGGACTTAGGCTAGGCAGGTAGTTTGCCTAATAGTGAGTTGTAATAGTTAAAAAATCATCACATATGAAAATGAAATTTTTACCGGTCGCAATGGAAGCTGCCACAAAGAGAATAACCGCTAAGGGGCTTACCGCAAATATTACTGTCGCAATGGGTGTTGCTGCAATCGCAGTTATCCTTTTGACCACGGCATCATGCAAACAACAGATGCGGCTTCCCCGGATCGGGATCGCGGGGATTGCCATTGAGTGCAGTACATTCTCTCCGGCTCAGACTACGGAAGAAGATTTTAGCATCAGCAAGGGAGAGAAGATATTCACCCGGTACGACTTTATGGCAGAAGATTCTGTATTACGTCAAAAAGCAAACTGGCTTCCGGCCATGTATTCCAGGGCCACACCCGGAGGGATTGTTACCCGGGAAACGTATGAATCGCTCGTTAGCCAGACCCTGGAAGAGCTGAAAAAGAACCTTCCCTACGATGCCTTGTACTTCGACATTCATGGAGCCATGAGCGTCGTGGGATTGGATGACCCGGAAGGCGATCTGATCATCAGGATCAGGGAAGTCATCGGCAACAAGCCCCTCATTTCAACCTGCATGGACCTCCATGGGAACGTCTCGCTCCGCCTGGCAGAAAATACGGACCTTATCACCTGCTACCGTATGGCCCCACATGAAGATGCTATGGAATCCAAAAGGCGGGCGGTGGCCAACCTCCTGGAAAGACTGGAAACCGGCAAAGGGCGTCCGGCTTACAAAGCCTGGGTAAAAGTTCCCATATTGCTGCCCGGTGAAAAGACCAGCACACGAGTAGAACCGGCCAAAGGACTGTATGCCTGCGTGGCCCCTGCAGCTGCCCAAGAGGGAGTGATCGACGCAGCCATCTGGATCGGTTATGCCTGGGCCGATGAGCCCCGCAACCATGCCGTAGTAATGGTCACCGGAGACGACAAGCAAACTGTCGAAAGCACCGCCAAAGAGCTGGCGCAAAAATTCTGGGATGCAAGACATCAATTCGAATTCATCGCCCCCACGGCCACCCTGGACGAATGCCTCGAAAAAGCACTCAAAAGCGATAAAAGGCCCTTTATGATCAGCGATATGGGAGACAATCCCACTGCCGGCGGAGCTGGTGATGTCACTTGGACTCTGGCCAGGCTGCTGGAGCGGAAGGAATTCCGGTCGCTTCGGGGCCCAAAACTCATATACGCCTCGATCCCCGGACCAAAAATGGTGGAAAAATCACTGGCGGCCGGAGTCGGTGCCAAAGTCGAAGAATACATCGGAGCCATGGTGGATGACCGGTACCAGCCGCCGGTCCTGCTTAGCGGTACGGTTGAATTCATAAGGGAAAGCGATACAAATACGGAAGTCGTCATAAAGACAGGAAGCATGCATGTGATCGTTACACAAAAGCGGAAACCATACCACTACGAAAGCGATTTCGAACACCTCGGCTTTAAACCAAGAGAAACCGACATCATAATGATCAAAGTCGGTTACCTGCCCGAAAGTGTGTACAATATGCGTGGAGACTGGATGATGGCACTCACTCGGGGCGGAGTGGATCAGAACCTGCTGGAACTGCCCTACCAACGGATTCAAAGACCCATGTTTCCACTGGACGCTGATATGCCCGATCCCCCGCTGGAAGTGATTTTCATCCCAAGTATAAAATAAATAAGCAGGTAGGATAGTTTCCATTTGTTTGCTTATCTTTGCAACCCCAAGCCTTCTTAGCTCAGTTGGTAGAGCAGCTCATTCGTAATGAGCAGGTCGCGGGTTCGAATCCCGTGGAAGGCTCAAAAACAACGAGTTGTGATCAAATCCAGAATGCTTAGAGGGAGCCTTATCGGCACCTGCGTATTGCTGTGCACACTTGCTTTTCAATCATGCCCCACAACCAGGAGCAGGTCTTTTCGCAAACATCTTTTAGAGCAGTACCGCCTATCAGATGACGATATAGATTATATTTACAAGCCCCTGTATGCTAATAATTTCTATATATCCAAAGAAGACGGAGAGAAAGTACTTTACCTGAAAGATCCCGCTTCGGGAAAAGAAACACGTTATGTTGTTAACAAAGTTCACCGGGTGGTTTGTCTGTCCTCCACCCACATTGCATTCCTGGATGCACTGGACGAAACACGCTCCATCGTAGGCATTTCAGGTGCTCAGTACATTTGCAACAAAGATGTGAGCGATGCAGTGGATGTGGGTTACGAATCGGCCATTGATTACGAAACGCTGCTGCAACTCCGCCCAGATGTGGTATTCGCTTATGCCATACACGGACAGTCCAGTGATTACATAGACAAGATCAAACAGCTGGGAATGAATGTTATAGAAATCCCGGAACACATGGAAAACCATCCCCTGGGAAAAGCCGAGTACCTGGTGGCTTTTGCCGCATTCTTCGACAAGGAATTCAGGGCTATTGAGCAATTCTATTGGATATCAAGGAAATACGAGGAGTATCGCATCAAGGCCCGGCAGGCAGCCATACAGCAATACCGTCGCAAGATGATCGACTCGGGCTACACAGATATAGACACGCTCAACGGTACCTTTGAACCGGTTAAAGTTCTGATCAACGCACCTTTCAAAGATATATGGTACATACCCGGAATTGAGAGCCACCAGCATATCCTGGTCGCAGACGCCGGAGGCATCCTCCTCAGCTCAAAACCCGGAGTCAACACCTCGGTCATCAGCACCGAACAGGCATATCTGTACGCACTCCAGGCCGATTTTTGGATCCATCCCAATCAATTCAGCGACCTGGAATCGCTGGCAAATCCGGACCCGAGATTTGCCGAGGTTCCCGCCTTCCGCGACAGGCACGTCTGGAACAACAACCTGCGGAGCACGCCCGAAGGCGGGAGCGATTATTTCGAATCGGGAGCGGTCAATCCGCATCTGATCCTGGCAGATCTGATCGCCATCTTCTACCCCACCGCCATACCCAACCACAAATTCACTTACTACCGGCAGCTATAACGCCGGTTAGAAGGATCCTGCAATCAACGATCAAAGCAGAACCGGCCGCCTACGATCTTCGTCAGCTTCTGCTACCAGTTGGACCGTTACTGCCGATAAAGAATCCGGGCAGAACCGGCCGCGCGCGAAAATTCCAGTCAGCTTTTGCTGCTGTTCAGGCAGTTTGTTTCCCGTTAAAAGAAATCATGTTCAGGAGCCTGGTCATGCCCCAGATGATAAGCATATAGATCAGGGCAACCATGACCAGCGGAAAGAAAGCATCAAAGGTCCGGCTGCGGATGATGTCTCCGGCTTTAGTCAGGTCCTGCACCGCAATATACCCCACTATGGCTGTCATCTTGATTAGCGAAATGACCTCGCCCTTGAACACCGGAAAAGCGATCTGTACAGCCTGCGGTAGCAGAATAAACCGGAAAGTCTGGTATTTGTTCAGCCCCATCGCATAACCTGCCAGGCGCTGCCCGGCGGGAATACTTTCCAGGGATGTGCGGAAAAGCTCAGAGGAATAAGAGGCAAAGATCAGTGCAAAAGTAATGACCGACACAATAATGCCGCTGATGCGCACCGTGGCAAAGACTACATAGAACATCACCATAAGAATAACCACCTGCGGGATGGCCCGGAAAAGCGCTATGTACCCTTTGGCAAAATACCGGTTAACCAGACGGGAAGACATGTGCAAGGCACAGATCCCTGCTCCCAGCAGTGTCCCCGCTATGACTGAAAAAATGGCGATCACAAAGGTGATCCACAAACCGTCAAGGATCAGACGGTAACGGTCCTCCTGCAGCAGGTTCCGCTGCAACCCGTCTTTCAACTGAACCCAAAGGCTGACATGGGTCGCTCCTTCACTGGCAGCCGTACTATCCGGATCCCACACAATCAGCACCTGTGGGTTCACAAAATAAACTTCAGAAAAATCCACCTGTTTCTTCCGCTCGGCCGTAGCCGTCATATTCGAGGCGATGGCATCTATCTTTCCTGACTGCAATGCGGCTATGAGGGCTGCATATTTCATGTCCGTGAACTGCACTTCCCGTCTCAGCGCCTGTCCTATACGCATCATCAATTCCCAGTCGAGTCCGGCGATCTGGTTGTTACGCACAAAACACATCGGTTCCCGGTTGGCCGCCGTTCCCACCCGCAGCGGAGGCAACTTGCCCTGCGGAGTGTTCCCCGGGCGGTCCTGCTGTTCGGTCACCGACTTGCTTTGCTGCCCGTTCCCAGATTTGCCAGACAGCCTGTTACACGGCCTGCCTTCCGTTGCAACATCCTTGTTCCCGAATTCCGTGATCACATAATCAGAGCCGTCATGCCGGATCCAGTTCCCGATGATCCTATCCAGCGTGCCGTCCCTTCTGAAAACAGCCAGGACTGAATCTATCTGACGAAGCAAACCGGAAGGATTGTTCTTTGCCACGGCCACTCCCGCCCCTTCATTGGTCAAGTGATGCGGCAATATCCGGTACGAGCAGTCGGAGCGGTTCACCACATAAGCCGTCGTATAGGCAGTCATCACGTAATTCACCTTCCCAGCCCGCAAAGCGGCAAAACCGTCCATGATATCGTCAAAACGGCGTACATCCACTTGTGGACAATCATCGGTAAGCATCAATTCGCCGAGCGATCCGGTCATAACGGCAACCGTCCTGCCATTAAGCATCCTGTTTGCAATAACCTGCAAACTGTCAATATTTGTTCCTGGGTATGATGTCTCTGCCTGAGCCGCCCCCTGAGCCGCATGTATGCCCACAGGCACAGCGACAGACAAGGGCATGTTCGCACCCTGTAAGAATAGGATAATTGCCAGCAGCCACAAACATTTCATCGCTCAAAGATAATTATTAACTTTGTTCACATTCAAAAAATCCTTAATATGAAAGGAATTATTCTAGCAGGAGGCTCGGGTACACGCCTGTACCCAATAACAAAAGGAGTCTCCAAGCAATTGCTCCCCATCTACGATAAACCAATGATTTACTACCCGTTATCGGTCCTTATGCTGGCCGGAATACGCGACATCCTCATTATTTCTACCCCGCAGGACCTGCCTTCCTTTGAGCGCCTGCTCGGTACAGGTGAATCGTTTGGCGTGCGGTTCCAATACGCCCCGCAACCCCGCCCCGAAGGGCTGGCACAGGCATTCCTCATCGGCAAGAAATTTATGGGTAACGACAACGTCAGCCTCGTTCTGGGCGACAATATTTTCTACGGGCAGGGATTTAGCGAGATGTTGAAGCAAGCCGTTAAATCGGCTAATAACGGCTACGCCCATGTGTTCGGCTACCAGGTAAAAGATCCCGGGCGCTACGGGGTAGTTGAGCTGGGGTCGGAGGGACGCGCAATTTCCATTGAAGAAAAACCTCTAAAGCCGAGGTCAAACCTGGCCGTCACGGGCCTCTACTTCTACCCAAACCAAGTTCTTGAAGTCGCCGCTGCCGTCAAACCTTCCGCCCGCGGAGAACTGGAGATCACCTCGGTTAATGACTTTTTCCTGCAGCAGCAACGCCTGCACGTAACCTCCCTGGGCAGGGGCTTTGCCTGGCTGGATACCGGAACGCACAGTTCGCTTGCCGAGGCATCCAATTTCGTGGAAACCATCCAGTCCCGGCAAGGTCTGAAGATCGCCTGCCTGGAAGAGATTGCCTTGCGCAACAGCTGGCGCACCCCTCAACAGCTCCGGGAAAGCGCTGCCCCCATGAAAAACAACGAATACGGGCAATACATCCTGGAACTGGCCGCCGCTGCAGAAAAGGCACCACTGGCACCCCCGGCCGGTGAGGTGGCACCCCCGGCTGTTGAGGTGGCACCCACGGCTGTACCTCCGCTGGCGCGGAATCTCAGAGATACTGCGCCATTTGATAAATACTGAAATTATAACACACTGATTTTATGGAAGATAAAGAAAATACTGCATTGAAGTGGCGCAGCATCTCGGGGATTCTCATTTCCGGCGGCTACGGATTCATAGGGTCACATGTGGTACGTCATTTTGTAAAAAAGTATCCGCAGTACCGTATTATAAATGTGGATAAGCTCACGTATGCGGCCAACCCGGAATACCTGAAGGATATTGAAAATGAGTCGAATTACATTTTCATCCAGGCCGATGTGTGCGATTATGCAAAAATGGAGGAGATCTTCCGGACGTACAAGATAGATGCGGTGATCCACCTGGCGGCCGAAAGCCATGTAGACCGCAGCATTACCGATCCGTTCGATTTTGCACGTTCCAATGTAATGGGAACACTAACGTTATTGCAAACGGCCAAAACATGCTGGAAAAAAGAAAATTACCACAAGCACCTTTTCTACCAGATATCTACCGATGAAGTCTACGGGGCCCTTCACTTTGGGGACGATCCGTTCCTGGAGACTACTCCCTATGACCCCCGATCCCCCTATTCGGCATCCAAAGCCTCAGCAGACCATTTCGTAAGGGCTTTTTACCATACCTACGGCCTGCCGGTCAAGATCTCTAATTGCTCCAACAATTACGGACCTTGCCAATACCCGGAAAAACTGATCCCGGTGATTATCCATAACATTGTGAAACGCAAGCCCCTGCCTGTGTACGGCAAAGGGGAAAACGTACGGGACTGGCTGTATGTAGAAGATCATGCTTGCGCCATTGATCTGGTATTTCATAACGGGCGCATTGGAGAAACCTACAACATAGGCGGGGACAATGAATGGCAAAACATAGAACTGGTGCGCCTGCTCATAGAGATCACCGACCGCCTGCTGGGCCGGCCTCCCGGGGACTCCCTCCCCCTGATCTCTTTTGTGACCGACCGTCCCGGCCATGACCTGCGCTATGCCATAAATGCCACCAAGATAAAGACCGAACTCGGCTGGCAGCAACAGATGAATTTCCGGGAAGGCTTAGAGCGGACAGTGGCTTGGTATCTCCGAGATTCTGCGCCACAGCCGAGCCTTTGAAATCACAAGGAGCTGATTATATGATAAATAAGAATTTCAACAAAGAGCAATGGCGCAGAATCTCGGAGATTCCCCCCGCCGCTCCACCAAAAACCAAAACCGTATAAAAACCGTATAACCGTATGAATATAGTCATCGTTGGAACCGGGTATGTAGGACTTGTATCCGGCGTTTGTTTTGCCGAGATGGGTGCGCACGTAACGTGCGTTGATATCGATCAGCAGAAGATCGAAGACCTGAAAAAAGGGATCCTGCCCATATATGAACCCGGGCTGGAGCCGATGGTCCTCAGGAACCTGCATGCCCGACGTTTGCAGTTTACTACAAATATCACGGATTGTCTGAATAGCGCAGAGATCGTGTTCAGTGCGGTGGGGACACCTCCCAACGAAGACGGCAGTGCCGACATCCATTATGTTCTGGAGGTCGCCCGTACAGTAGGAAAGCACATGACCAATTACCTGGTTTTCACTACCAAAAGCACGGTCCCGGTAGGAACAGCGGCCAAGGTGAAACAGGTCATACAGGAGGAACTATACAAGCGAAACGTCCACATTCCGTTTGATATTGCTTCCAATCCCGAATTTCTGAAAGAAGGTGATGCCATCCGCGATTTCATGAGCCCGGACCGGGTAGTCGTCGGCGTAGAAACCGAAAAAGCCCGCAAGATTATGGAAAACCTCTACCGGCCTTTCCTGTTGAAAAACTTCCGCGTCCTCTTTATGGATGTCCACTCGGCCGAGATGACCAAATACGCAGCCAATGCTATGCTGGCCACCCGCATCTCATTCATGAACCAAATGGCCAACCTTTGCGAACGCGTCGGGGCCGATGTGAACAGCGTGCGCATAGGCATCGGCTCAGATACCCGCATAGGGCATAAATTCCTTTACCCCGGACCGGGCTACGGTGGAAGTTGTTTTCCCAAGGACGTAAAAGCACTCATCGGTATGGGCCGGGAGCACGGATATTCCATGGAGCTGATCGAATCTGTGGACCGGGTGAACGAAGCACAGAAAAAGGTACTGTTCAGCAAGTTGCAAAAATATTTTAAAGGCGCGCTCAAGGGCAGGACCGTTGCCGTCTGGGGACTTTCCTTCAAGCCACAGACCGACGATATCCGGGAAGCCCCTTCGATGGTGCTTATAGAAAGTCTACTGCAAGCCGGTTGCCGGGTGCAGGCTTACGACCCCGTGGCCATGGAGCAGGCGCGCCGCCGCCTCGGCAAGTCCATCCATTTTGCCAACGATATGTACCAGGCAGCCAACGATGCCCATGCGCTGATCTTGGTGACCGAGTGGAAAGAATTCCGGATGCCGGCCTGGGATGTGCTGCGCAAGATCATGCACACGCCCCTGGTTCTGGACGGACGAAACATTTACAATCCGCAGGAAATCAAAGAGAAAGGCTTTGATTACATAGGGATCGGGCTTGGTTCCTGAGGGAAACGGCCACCCCCGGCAAAAGATTGAAAACCCCAGGATGTAGGATCATCACCAGCGAATGAACAATATGACGGAACTCGAACACAAACGACTGATCGCCAAAAACACGGTGGCCCTGTACGTGCGTATGCTCGTACGGCTGGCCGTGACCCTGTATACCTCGCGCATCGTGCTGGATGTGCTGGGAGTGAACGACTTTGCGCTCTACGGGATCGTCGGCGGGATCGTCACCTTGTTCACCTTCCTGCAAACCGCCCTGAACGCTTCGACCCAGCGCTTTATGAGCGTGGAACTGGGACGCGGGAACTTGCCGAGGCTTAAGCGCGTCTTTGATGTGAGCATGACACTTTACCTTGTGGTGGCGCTGATCATTGTTGTTGTTGCCGAAACAGCAGGCCTGTGGTTCCTGAACACGCAGCTGGTCATTCCCCCAGAACGAATGAACGCGGCCAACTGGGTGTTCCAGTTCACGATCCTGGTCACCTGCGTGAATATCATCCAAACCCCTTACAACGCCAGCATCATCGCTCATGAAAAAATGTCCTTTTATGCCTGGATCAGCATTGCCGATGTGGTGTTGAAGCTGGGTGTGGTGTTCCTATTGATAGTATCGCCTGTGGACAAGCTGACTTCTTACGCCGGGCTTCTGCTGGCTGTTTCGCTGGTAATCTTCTTCATTACCCGGGGGTATGCTCTGCGCAAATTCAACGTCTGCAGATTCCGCCTGACCTGGGACAAACCGCTTTTGAAGGAAATGGCCGGTTTTTCCGGCTGGACACTGTGCGATTCCGGAGCCCAGCTGGCCGTAACCCAGGGGCGCGTGTTCCTGTTGAACCTCTTTACCCCGCTGGTGACCAATGCCGCTATGAGCATTGCCACACAGGTAAGCACGGCGGTTTACAATTTTGTGATCTATTTCCAATCCTCGTTCAATCCCCAGATCACCAAAGCCTCGGCATCTGACAACCAACATTACCTGCAGGACCTGGTCAACCAGACCTCCAAGTTTTCCTATTTCATGATCTTTGCACTCACCCTGCCCATCCTGCTGAACATGGAGTTCATCCTGGACATCTGGCTCAAGGAAGTGCCCCAATATACCATCGTATTTTGCAGCATAACCCTATTGTATTACCTGGTGGAATCCTTAAGCGGTCCCTTGTGGATCACCACCTGGGCGGCCGGAAAGATCCGCCGTTACCAGATCACCGTATCACTCATACGGATCACCACGCTGCCGGCCACCTGGCTGCTGCTCAAATACGGCATGGAACCCTGGACCGTACTGGTGGTATGGGTGCTTGTCAACGGATTTTGTTATCTTTACAGACTCGTGTACGTTAACCGCCATTCTGGGATCCCTTTGGACAAATATATGCGGGAAGTTTTTATGCCTGTCGTCCTGATCTCGGCACTATCCGCTCCCCTGCCTCTGTTGGTTCACCGGTGGCTGGAAGGGTGGCTAGATCTGATCTTTACCACACTGGTCTCATTGCTGGCCACAGGCGTACTGATTTGGCTCATCGGACTTAAACCAACCGAGAAAAAACATATCAAACAAGCCATTAAGAACCGTTTGCCATGATTCCGGATCCCTTGCCATAGAGAATAACCAGACAATAGCACAACCAATACAAATTAAGAACCGTTTGCCATGATTCCGGATCCCTTGCCATAGAGAATAACCAGACAATAGCACAACCAATATAAATTAAGAACCGTTTGCCATGAAAATATCTGTTATCATACCTGTT
The DNA here is from genome assembly GCA_001603455.1 of Bacteroidales bacterium Bact_09. Classification (GTDB taxonomy): domain Bacteria; phylum Bacteroidota; class Bacteroidia; order Bacteroidales; family UBA932; genus DMER64. Next base: position 10,177 of record LUZA01000064.1, read on the forward strand.
TACAACACGGCACCGTACATAGAACGATGCCTGTACTCGGTATTGCGACAGAGCTACGACAATATCGAAATCATCCTGGTGGACGACCATGGAACTGACAATAGTATGGTGTTGGCCACCCGGTTACTGGAAACTCCTTCGGGAGAAAATGCACGACCCCGGTCCCTGCAGATCCTGCATCACAGTGAAAACCGTGGCCTGTCGGCAGCTCGGAACACCGGACTTGATGCTGCTACCGGCGACTATATTTTTTTCCTAGACAGCGATGACGAGATCCCTCCCCGGGCTATTGAAAACCTCGTCCATATGGCCATACTGTACAGTCATCCCCACCTGGTATGCGGATCTGTAGATGTGCGCCCAGAAAGCAAAACTGCGCTCAGGATAAATGAAAAAATGCCAGCGTACATAGAAGGCAACCTAGCTTCTTCCAGCGCCATTCTCCGGCGGGATATCCCTATCATGGCCTGCAACAAACTCGTGGACAGACAATTTTTGATGTCCCATAAACTCTATTTCAAGGAAGGCCTCATACATGAAGATAATTTATGGAGTTATCAAATGGCAGGATCCATACACAATATTGCCATTGCACGCCAGATAACCTATATCTATCACCTAAACAAACAGGGACTTACCCTGGAACGCATTACCCCGCAGCGCTTGGAAAGCATCAAAATCATCCTGATTCTCCAGATAGAAAACCTCTCGAAAGTCAGACCCTTGCGCACCCTTCAGCAGGCCTACATCCTGTTCACTGCCGCCTGGTTCATAGACCTGCTCCACGAGCAAACACATCCGGAGTTTTATAAAATGCAGCAATGGATCCGTACCACACTCAGACCATTCAACCGGGAGATCCGTTACCACACCCTAACAAACCACCTGCTTTACCGGGCACTTTACCTCCCCCCGGTGGTGCTGCGTGCGGGGAGGAATCTCCGGGGTTCTGCGCCACATTAATATGCTTAAAATCATTATAACAAGAATATCAATATGTTACAAATTCAATTAAAAGTCCGTGGCGCAGAATCCCGGAGATTCCTCCCCCCCATCCACACCAAAGCCAGCACCCGCACCTCCAGTTCTCGCACCTTTCCCACCTTTTTTCTGCTGCTGCTGTTTCTCCTTCCGGCACGTGCCGACGAAGGAATGTGGTTGCCCATGCTCATTCGGCAAAAGATACCGCAGATGCAGGAACTCGGGTTTCGGCTGACGGCAGAAGACATCTACAGCGTAAACCAGGCCTGCCTCAAGGACGCGATTGTGCACTTCGGGGGCGGATGCACCGGCGAGGTCATCTCGGCTGAGGGATTGCTGATCACCAATCACCATTGCGGTTACGGACAGATCCAGGCACACAGCACCGTGGAACACGATTACCTGAAAGATGGTTTCTGGGCACGCACGCGAAAGGAAGAGCTACCCAACAAAGGCCTGAGCGTAACGTTTCTGCGGCGTATGGAAGATGTAACGCAACAGGTTCTGGAAGGCGTAACAGATCAGATGAGCGAAGTGGAACGCCAGGGCATCATAGAAGCCAACATCAAAAAGATCGGCGAAGAAACGCTTCGGGGCATGGACCCTGGATTCTATTCAGTCCGGATCACCCCGGCTTATTACGGGAACCAATACTTCCTCTACCTGAACCAGACCTTCCGTGACATAAGACTCGTAGGAGCCCCGCCCTCTTCCATCGGCAAGTTTGGCGGAGATACGGACAACTGGATGTGGCCGCGCCACACGGGCGACTTCTCCCTCTTCCGCATCTATGCCAACACGGACAACGAACCAGCGGAATACAGCCAAGACAACGTACCTTACCGTCCGCTCCACCACCTGAGCATCTCGGCAAAAGGCGTGAAACCGGGCGATTTCACCATGGTGTACGGCTATCCGGGGCGCACCCAGCAATACGTGCTATCCTCGGCAGTGGACTACATAGCCAACCACTCCAACCCGCAGAAGATCCACCTGCGCACCCTCCGTCTAGAGGTTATGAACCGCGAACAGGCCAAAGACCAGGCCGTCCGCATCCAATACTCCAACAAGAACGCCGGTGTTTCCAACTCCTGGAAAAAATGGCAGGGTGAAAGCCGTGGCATCCTGAATGCGAACACCATCGGCAAGAAACAGGAATTCGAACGCCTATTCCAGGTATGGGCCGAGGCCTCCGGCCGCCAAGAGTACATCACCCTGATCCCGCGCATGAAGGAACTTTACAAAGAGCTGGAGCCTTATATGTTCGCCTCGGAAATGTATGCCGAGGCGGTCATGGCCGTGGAATTGCTCCGCTTTGCCAACACGCTGGAAAGCACCCTCGTGCGCAGCGGAACGGCCAGGGCTGTCGAGGTCGCCGAGGATTTCTTCAAGGATTACTACCTGCCCATAGACAAAGAGATCTTTGAGCTCTTGTTCGCCGAATTCTACCGCGTCATGGAACCCCTCGGCCACCTCCTCCCCGCCGACGCCATCCACCCGCTCTCCTCGGACACTCCGCTCGGTGGAAATCCGCTCTCCAGAGACGGCCTCCGTTTTTCCAGGCTGGCCGCTTACCTGTACGGTACCTCGGCTTTGGCCGACCGCCAAAAGACCATGGACCTGCTGGCCAAAGACTCGGCAAGTGCCCTGGACCACATCCGCCAGGACCCCGCATTCCTCCTGGTCAGCCCCTTTGTTGAAAAGAACCACACCGGTATCCAGCCTCGGATCGCAGAGATCAACCGCGAATTGAACCTCCTTTACCGCACTTGGATGCAGGCCATCATGGAATTTGACAATAACCGGATCTTTTACCCCGATGCCAATTCCACCCTGCGCGTCACCTACGGGACCGTACAGGGCTACAGTCCCGCAGACGCCGTTATGTACCTGCCAGTAAGTACCATAGAAGGAATCATGCAGAAGGACAATCCGGAAATATTCGATTATAACATCCCGCAATCCCTGCGGGACATCTATGCTGCACGCGAGTTTGGGCGCTGGGAAACCGACGGAACCGTTCCGGTCTGTTTCATCGCTACAAACCACACCAGCGGCGGAAACTCCGGCTCACCGGTATTGAATGGTGACGGGCACCTGCTGGGGCTCAACTTTGACCGCGTTTGGGAAGGCACCATGAGCGACATAGAATTTAATCTTTCCGTTTGTCGCAATATCTCTGTGGATATCAGGTATGTATTGTTTATCATGGACAAGATCGGAAATGCAAAATATCTGATCGACGAATTGGATATTATTGAATAATCATTATATTTGTTCGATTTTTGCAACGTTTGTAAACCTTTTAACATCAATATATAAATCACATTTCATTTAATATCAACTCTTAACATTTTGTATTATGGAAGCTCTTATTGAAATTTTGACAAATCTGTTCAACTTTATCGCAGGATTATTTGCCGAGCTGATCGCTTGGATTGAAAGCCTCGTAACATCTGTCTAATTATAATCGACAATAAGTCATTATGGATTACAGTAGTATTTATAAATGGCTATCGTTGATC
>LUZA01000065.1 GCA_001603455.1 Bacteroidales bacterium Bact_09
CAGCGTAAAGAATGCCCCCTTTTTTACCTCAAGGTTAATGCCTCGAAGTGCTTCTGTTCCGTTAGAATAACATTTTGTTAAGTTTGAAACTACGATTTCTGCTTCCATTTTTATACATTTTATATTTGGAAGCAAAAGTATGGAGAAAGCAGTTGACGGGACTCGAACCCCCACGCCTTGCGACATCAGAATCCTAAGTCTGACGTGTCCACCAGTTCCACCACACCTGCAATGTCCTGTAAAACAAAATGCTGGTCGCTGCTTTTGCTTCTGCAAATGATTTGCGGGATGGCAAAGGTAATTTATTTTTTGGAAACAGCTGTAAAAGTCCCGCACTAAGGTTTCACCTTTTACCGGGGGCTGTCGCTGCTAGAAGGCACTGCTCCTGGCCGGCGGTCAACGGCCGCTGACAACATATGGAACGGAGAGCCTCGGCAAAAAGAAAAAAGCTCTCCGTTCAATGTGGTATCAGCGACCGCAACGGGCACTAAAAGCGCCAGCAGTCCTATCAGACCTTATTCCGTATACCCGGGATTCTGCTGCAGTTCGGGATAGGACTTTCTTTCTGTGTGAGAGATCGGAAGCACTATCTTGAAATAGCTCCAGTCAAATGTCCCGGGGCATCCGGCAGACTCGGCAAAGTTATGCCCGTCGGAATCCAGCCGGGTGATGGATTTGCCCAGACGCATCTGGTCAAAGAAGCGGTGTCCCTCACCCACAAGCTCCTTGCGGCGCTCTATCTGGATAAGGTCTTCGGTGGCCACCACATCGGCAACATTGGGATTGGCTCTTTTGCGGATGGTGTTCAGGTATCCGCTGGCCACAGTGGCACCGGCACTTCCCTTCAGGGCACCCTCGGCTGCAATAAGGTAAGCCTCGGAAAGTCTTAACACTTTGGGATTGTTGTAACGGAAGTTGACTCCGCCGTTACCCGGGAATTTGTTGAACCATGCCTTTGTGGGGTCGTACTGTGAATCGGTCCTTACAAACTGGGCCCGGATGTCATTGGGGTCGCTCTGGATAAGGTTGATCCAGCTTACTGTGGGGATGAGCGAGGCGCCCGATGAGGGTGCTCCGTGCCACAGGTTGTGCCAGTAGGAGACGTACCCTCCATCGTCATCAATTCCGGATTGGGGCGAGACAAAGAACTCCAGTATGGTTTCCAGTGTGCCTTCCTCTTTCCAGTAATTGATGTACTGATCCCGTGTGGCCAGCACATACGGAGAGTCTTTGATGACCTCTGTGGCAGCGGCATAGGCATTATTCCATTCGCCTTTATACAGGTACACCCTGGCCTGCAGCAGTTTTGCTGCCCAGTAGTTGAAGTGGCCGGTGTTTTTTGCCTTCGAAAGCAGGGGCAATGCGGTATTCAGATCTTCGAAAACACGGGCATAGGTCTGGGCAACCGTGCTTCTGGGTTGTCTGGACCCGGACGGGGAGGTGACTTCGGTAATGAGCACAGCTCCCAGCGAGGCGCCATTGTCTTTCAGGTAAGGATAGCCATAGAGGCGGGCCAGGTCAAAGTAAACCAGGGCTCTGACGGCATGAGCCTGGCCCAGGTAGTCGTTCTTTTTGGCCACATCAGATGCAGACGTTACATTCAGGTTGGCCAGGTTTGCTATCAGGGTGTTGCACCTCATGATGGTCTGGTAACACCTTTCCCAGGTAGAAAAGTAAGTACTGCTTTCGGACTCATAGCCGAGTGTATAGATTTGCACCCAGCCGGTACTCATGACCCTTGGCTGGATGTTATCACCCCGCTCATCGCCCAGGAGTTGAATCGTGCCCCCGTAATAGTCCTGGTATTTCATATCTATATAGAGGCCGTTGACCGCCACATTGGCATCATAGAGTGTCTGCATGGCAGTCTCTGCAACTACCCTGTCTGTAGGTTTGGTGTCCAGGAATCCCTTACAGGAGCTGAACAGGAAGATACATCCTGTAATTGACAGAATACTTAAAATATATCTTTTCATATCTTTAATTATTTACAGGTTAAAGTGATAGTTCCAGGCCTATGGTCAGGGTGCGCACTGCCGGAAATGTAAAATTGTAGTATCCGTTAGCCTGCACCTCGGGGTCAAAATTGAGCCCGGTGAACGTGAGCAGGTTGTTTCCTGCTACGTAGATCCTTGCATTGGATATTTTCACCTTGCCGAGCAGCGTCTGTGGCAGGGTCCAGGAGATGGTGAGGTTTTTCAGCCTCAGGTAATCTCCTTTCTTGAGTGCGCGGCTCGAGTCGTAGTAACCGCCCTGGTTGTTGCCGGCAACCCTGCGCGGCACATCGGTTATGTCTCCGGGTTTCTGCCATCTTCTAAGTTGCTCTTTGGAAGTGTTCTTATAAGAGTTGTAGCCGTCATCTTCCAAGTCATCCACAGCATTATCCCATACATAATGGCCATACTTGTAGGACCAGGCCATGGAGGCAGAGAGCGACTTGTAGGTAAAGGAGAAATTGAATCCCCCAAAGCCCTTGGGAATGGCGGTCATTCCCTCCAGGATGGTAGAGGATGCCTTTGCCCTGGAAACCAACGTACGGTCCCGGGAGCCGTCAGGCAAAATGGCGTTGGAGTAGTAGAGCGGGTTCCCTGTTTCGGGGTCCACGCCGTAGTATTCACGCGTGTAATACTGCACATAAGAGTAGCCGGCCTTCCAGATATGGGGCCTGCTCACGATCTGTTCGCCTTCTTCGGACAGGGCCAGTACCTCGTTCTTGAGGGTTGCCCAGTTAATACCTGCTTTCAGGGACATGTCCCGGGTCTTGATAATGTCAACGTTCAGAGACAGTTCCACCCCCTTGTTGACCATGGAGCCAATATTGGTAAGGGCACTGGTGAACCCGGTGGTAGAGGGTACGGTCGCGTTGAGCAGCAGGTCTTCTGTAGTCCTGTTGTAATATTCGGCAACAAAATCAAACCGGTCAAAGACACGTACATCCAGCCCTATGTTCCAGTTGCGGTTCTTTTCCCAGGTCAGGTCACTGTTGGCCAGGTTGGACGGGTATCCGGCTGCCTGGGTGCCATATAGTCCGTAAGAAAAGACCGCCATGTAGCCAAAATAACTGGAGGGTAGGGTTCCGCTCGTTCCATATGATCCCCTGATCCTGAGATCATTGATCCATTTAATACCTTTGATGAATTCCTCGTTGCTCAGCCTCCAGGAACCGGCAACAGACCAGAAATCACCCCAGCGGGTTTCCGGGCCGAGCCTAGAGGATCCATCCCGGCGGTAAGAACCGGATACGTAATACTTGCTGTTGAAATCATAACTGCCACTGCTGATAAAGGAGAGCAGGTTGGAATTGCTCCTGTAGGTGTAGCCCGATTCAAAATTGGAGGCAAGAGCCGATTCAGTCGCTCCAAAATTGGAGAAGTCGATTTTGGCCAGGCGGGTATAGAGGAATTCTTCCCTTTCGGCTTCCCATCCGGCCATCAGAGCGATGTTGTGTTTTCCCAATGATTTATTGTAGTTTGCAATGGTGCTGCTCACAATCCGGTCAATAAAGCGGTGTCGGTCCGAGGCATATCCCTGCCCGTAGGCCGTGAAGTTAATGTGGCCGTAGAGCCATGCAAACCGGTCGTGCATCTTAAGGTAGTCTTTGCTCAGAAGGCTCTTGATCTTGAGGTTTTCGGTAATGTTGAGCTCTGCCCATCCCTTGAGCATGACCCTCATCTGGGTAGCATCGTTGATCTGCAGGTCAAACTGCGGCACGGGATTCACCCGGGTACCGCCATCGTAGAATTCCATCCAGTAGGAACCGTCTTCGTATTTGAAAGGCCAGCGCGGGGTGAGGTGCACCTTCCACAGGTAAAACACGTTGTCTTTTGCTTGCCCGTCCTGGTGGCCGCTCTGCTTTTGGTCTGAGAACTGGATAGAACCGCCCACCCTCAGGTATTTGGACATCTTGTGTTCTGCATTCACATTGGCGGTGAAACGTTTCATGTATTGGATGCGGTTGATACCGTTTTCGTCTGTGTAGGCTACCGAGGCAAAGACCCTCGAGTTTTCATTTCCTCCGGATATGGACACTTCGTAGTTCTGCGAAATGGCTGTGCGGAAAAGCTGGTCTTCCCAGTTTTCGTAGATCAGGTTGCTTTTGCGCGAGGGATAGTATTTTTCGGTCATGACATCCACATAATTGTCTAGGGAACCGTATTTCTGCCATTGTGCAGGATTGTCTGTACCGTAGTTGCGCCAGGCTTCCCGGGTGAGGACTTCTCCTTCCTCTTCAGACACCATGGGATAATTATCCATGGCAAAATACGAAATTCCCACATTGCCCTTGAAGGTTGTAACCGGTCTTCCGGCTTTTCCCTTTTTGGTGGTGATGATGACAACCCCGTTGGAAGCCCTGGATCCGTATAGAGAAGATGCGGCGGCATCCTTGAGCACGGTGACAGACTCAATGTCCCCGGGATTCAAAAAGTTCATGGAACTTGTGTAGATGTTCCCCGAACTCCAGTCTCCACTGGTGGCAGGTACACCATCAATAACATACAAAGGCTCATTGCCTGCATTGAAGGAACCAAAACCGCGGATGCGGATTTCGGGCAGGGAACCCGGTTGTCCCGATTTCTGGGAGATCTGCACCCCTGGAACAGCGCCCACGATGGCTTGTTCAAAGGTAAGCACAGGCACATCCTTGAAGCTCTCCTGCCTGAGCTGGGTAGCAGAACCGGAATAGGATCCTTTGGTAGTGGTGCCATAGGCAACCACCATGATTTGCTCCAAACCCACAGCCTGCTGGATGAGCACTGCGTTCAACTCGGCCCGGCCGTTTACAGGGATCTCCTGTGTTTCATAGCCTATACTGGAGAAAACCAATGTTCCGTTTTCAGGAACATTGTTAAGTACATAAAGGCCGTTGGCATCGGCAGGAACACTGGTGGCAGTTCCTTTGATCACCACAGTAGCAAATGGGATCGCAGAACCATCGGCTGCATCGGTTACCTTTCCGGTAACCCTCATTTGTGCAAATAGCTGTACCATTGACAGAGACAAAATGCACAAAAGCATGAAGGTCCGTTTTAACATTTCCAAATAGTTTAAATATGGTTAAAGGTCGATGGAACAAAAAAAGCCCTCAGGGACGAAGGCTCATTAAAAGAGTAGGCAAATAGGGTTTCTGCCGGCATGCGATGCTATGTAATAGCTGATCATTGGTGCGGAAATCGAAAAGTTTCATAAAAATAGGGAATATTTTCACAAAAACAAGGCAATCTGTCAGAGAATCCGGACTTTATACAGTTTTTGACAATTTTAGTGTAGTCAGTCCATAGCTGTCCGGAGAAATTTCACCACAGCGAAAGCTGATCAAAATCCGACTCTTTTTAGTTTAGGGGGACCTTGGGCCACGATGAACAGGTGGAACTTCACTGCGCCAAACTTGAATGTCAAATTCTAAGACATTCTTAATTAGCACGTTGTAAGGCACTCTGAAGAAATGGCGCAGTGAGGGTTCACCTGCTAATTGTTTTTTGTCAGCACCATACTCACCAGCGGGTGCTTGCCTTCGTAGTAATGCATGTTCAGAACGTGCAGCGATACCTCTCGCTGATTCACAGGCAGGGTGATGTGAATGGATGATCCTCCATCTAGCATGTATTGGGCATTACCTATGGTAAATGTATATTGGATCCCGGAAAAGTTGGTCATTTTGTAAAAGGCCGATTTTCCTTTTTCAGATATCTTTTCCAGTTTTACCGAGGCCAGGAACAGCGATTTGAGCCATCTTTCCTCCCCCGCCACGTTGCCATAAAAATAGGCCAGCGTGCGCCTGTTATCCAGAGCTTCCCTAACCCCTTCCTGTGTGTTCTCTTCTACAAACAACAAGGTCACGGGACGGAAATGTGTCTCTACTCCCTCTAAGACGTGAGTTTCCAAAACATCATTGATGGTCCAGTGAATATCCGAAGAACTGAAGACAGTCAGATTCTGATCCCGGCTCCACGAAAGCGCCCTGGGATAAAACTCATCGTTATTGAACACTTCAATGCCCCTTACCAGGCCTTTTTCAATCATGGCCTGTTGAAATTCCGTCAACAAACAGGTATCCACAGCCCAGCCCGGATGGTTGTACATAATGAAAGCTCCCTGGTCATATGCGGCTTGTAAAGCTTTTTCAGGATCGGCCTGATCAATGGCATTGGCATCTTTTATGAAAAGGGCGTTGAAGTGACCGATAACCCCTTGCTTGCGCGTAACCTCGGTTCCTCTGATGAGCATAATCCCCAATTCCTGCGCCACCGGCAAAGCCAGCTCATACGAGGTATTCAGATCTCCGCCGACATATTCTTTGAACGGACGGTATTCAATATGGTCGGTAATGGCCAGTACATCCAGCCCCTGTTTCCAGGCTTCCCTTACCCGGTATTCCGGCCAGACCAGGCCGTCAGAAAATACCGTATGGGTGTGAAAATCGCACCTTAAAACGGTGTACCCGTTTACCACAGGCAATGCCATCTCCACCCTATTAAAGTTTTTCTTCTCCGGAAAATTCTGTTTGTTCACATTTTGAGCATAAAGCCCCAAGTGGACAATTACTAAAATGACAGACAGTAAGTAACGCATGGTTTATTGTTTTATGTTTGAACTTTTCAGATTCCTCATTTTGGCAAACGACAGGATCAGCCCCAGCACTATGGACAACGAGGCGGCAAACAGCACCCTGTACTGCCCGGGCAGCAGGAAGGTAATGGTATGCGCCGGGATCCAGAACACCGGAATGGTCACCCCCACGATCTCCCTGATGAACCGTCCCCAGTCAATCCGCGGAATGACCTCGGCAAAGGTCATCTTTTCTCCCGAGTAGCGTTTGTCAATGTACACATCGGTGATCCGGTGCGCCGCCATGAACACCGGCCCGAAGGTGAGGTTCATGAGTGCCGAGATCATCAACGCCCTGCGCAACCTGGAAATGAACTGCACCACCGGAGGGCAGGTATCGCTGCACTCAGAGATGAGCAATCCCTGGGAAGCCGCACCGTCCACCCCAGCGGAGAAAACCGCGAACATCAGCACGATCAGCATCCCCAGGATACCCCAGACCACCATCTTGGGCAGCACGCCCCTGACCTTCGCCCATTTTTTATGTATCAGCCGAGCCGCCAGAAACTCGCCCATCATGGAAAGGATAGCAAATTTTATAAATCCCGAGATATAGGGAAACCTGGCCGTAACGTCCACAAACACCTTGTGTGTGGGAGGCCAGATCAGGAAACCGGCTATCAGCGCCAGCAATCCCACCCAAATAACAGTACCGTATTTTGACATGGCACAAAGATATGAATCTCCGAGATATAGGGAAACCTGGCCGTAATGTCCACAAACACCTTGTGTGTGGGAGGCCAGATCAGGAAACCGGCTATCAGCGCCAGCAATCCCACCCAAATAACAGTACCGTATTTTGACATGGCACAAAGATATGAATCTCCGAGATTCTGCGCCACTGACTGATCAAAAAAAACTCAAACGTCCGGTTTTCAATAAGTTGAAATTTTACCTAAGGGATTGTGGCGCAGAATCTCGGAGATTACTACCTTTGCACATGCGCAAATTCATAATAATTCCACTGTTTTTTGCATTCCTAAGCTGTTCCGGTCCCGAACCCGGGGTGAGTCTGCAGCTGGCAAGTGAACGCAAGGAGACCATTTCCGGGCTGGGGTACCGGCTTTTTTTCAATCTGCCTGAGGATCCGAAGGCTCCTATTCAGGCTTCCCAAACAATTGATTTCCGGCTGGAAAAGCCCCGGCAAATCATATTGGATTTCAAGGATTTCAAGGAAGATCCGGCCGCTGTTGCATTGGTGCAGGTGAACGGAAAACAGGCAAAGTACCGCTTTAGAAATGAGCATATTGTCATCCCCCGCAGGTACTTCAAAAAAGGAACGAATACCATTACTATTGATTTTCAGGCCGGGGAACAATCCTTAAACCGGAACGAAGAGTTCCTGTACACCCTGCTGGTGCCGGACCGTGCCCGGACGTTGTTCCCGTGTTTTGACCAGCCCAACCTGAAAGCCACCTACACCCTGACATTGGAACTACCCGCACACTGGGAAGCCGTTTCCAATACGCCTCCGGAACAAGAGGTGCTGCCGGATGCAGCCGCTCAGACTGCCCACAGTGCTGCTGCAGAAAACGCCCCAACAAGGTCAGGTCGCAAAAGAATTACTTTTTGTCCTACCGAGCCTCTGAGTACCTATCTGTTCTCTTTTGTGGCAGGACAATTTCAGCTCCTGACCGAGACCCGCAACGGACGGAGCATATCCCTTTACCACAGGGAAACGGACCCACAGAAGATCGCCCAGACCGGGATCATTTTTGACCAGGTATTCGCTTCTCTGGAATGGATGGAGGAATACACCGGGATCCCCTACCCGTTTGCCAAATACGACTTTATAATTCTGCCTGGTTTCCAGTACGGGGGCATGGAACACACCGGAGCTACTTTATATAATGACCGCCGCATGTTCCTGGGAGAACACCCTACCACCGGGGAGCAACTGAGCCGCATGTCCCTGATTGCCCATGAAACGGCACATATGTGGTTTGGGGACTACGTTACCATGGCGTGGTTTGACGATGTCTGGACCAAAGAAGTGTTTGCCAATTACTTTGCTGCCCAAATGATCCGACCGCAGTTCCCGGAAATTAACCATCGTCTGAACGACCTGCGTGCTTTTTACGCTACCGCCTACGATGTAGACCGGACTGCCGGCACCAACGCCATCAAGCAATCCCTGGACAACCTGTCCAAAGCCGGCCTGATCTACGGAAATATCATCTACGACAAAGCCCCCGTCGTGATGCATATGCTGGCTGAAATTATGGGCCCTGAAGCCTTTCGGGAAGGTATCCGCACCTATTTGCATCAATTTGCCTACGGCAACGCTACCTGGGAAGATCTGATCTCCATCTTGGACCGAAAGACCCCGGAAGACCTGGAGAGCTGGAGCCGGGTATGGATCCACAGCGAGGGAATGCCACACATACGCGCCTGTATGTCAAAAGATTCACTAGTAGTTACTCAAACCGATCCGCTGGGCCGGGGCCTCCTGTGGCCGCAAAAGGTCACCTTTTCCCTGACTGACGGGGAGCAGACCCAAATCCTGACCCTTGACCTGGAACTTGCCGAGGCAAAGGCACCCGTTACCCCCGGGATGAAATACATACTCCCCAACACCGACGGCCTGGCTTACGGCATGTTCCTGCCGGACAGCCTGAGCCTGGATTACATCTTGCATAACCTAGCCCGCTTTGAGGCGGAAGAAACGCGGCTTTCCCTCTTGATGACCTTGTACGAAAATATGCTGGCCGGGAACCTCTCCGGAGACACTTTGACCCACGCCTTGATCCGTTACCTCCCTGCCGAAACCAACAATCTGGTGCGGAATTCCGCACTCTCATACATCGGGGAAGCAACCCTCCGTTATGCCACGGTAAAAGACGGCCTTACAGAAGCATTTTTACTTAAAACCGCCGCCGACACCGCGGAAGACAAAGAATACCGCCTGCTTGCCTACCGTACACTGACCGGTATCTTTACCAATACCCTGATCACACAGCAACTGTTTGAGCAATGGGACAGCGGCAAATCATTCGATGAACTTCCTTTTGGGGAAACAGAAATGACCTCACTCTCTTACCAGCTGATGATCCGCCTGCCCGATAAAGCATCCTACATCAAAGAAAAACAGCTGGAACGCATTACCAATCTCGACCGCCGAAAAGCCTATGCCTTTATAGTGCAAGCCGTAGATCCGGACCCAGCGGCCAGAGACGCCTTTTTTCAATCGCTCCTGGAAGTTGAAAACCGGGGCACCGAACCTTGGGTCATCTCGGCCCTGGGTTACCTGAACCATTTTTTGAGGCAGGAACATGCCTTGAAATACATCTGTCCGGCACTTGCCGAGTTGGAGGAAGTGCAACGGACCGGGGACATCTTTTTCCCCACCTCCTGGATCTCAGCCTGTCTTAGGGGGCATAATTCCCGGGTCGCGGCCGACAGCGTGGCTGCCTTCCTGCAGGAACACCCCGGTTACGAGCCCCTGCTGAAAAACAAGATCCTGCAGGCAGCAGATCACTTGAGTAGGAATCTCCGGGATTCTGCGCCATTGGCTGATTAAGAAAAATGCAAAGATCTGGTTTCCAGTAAATTAAGATTTCACCTGAATAGCAGTGGCGCAGAATCCCGGAGATTCCCTTATCTTTGCAGCATGAAACTGGTATTTTTAGATGCAGCGACGATGGGGGATGATATTGACCTCAGCCCGTTTGAACAATTTGGGACATTGACCGTACACTACAATACTGCACCCAGGGAAGTGATCCCGCGTATTGCCCAAGCCGACATTGTGCTGGTAAATAAGGTAAAGATTGACCGGGAATCAATGCAGGCGACCAAAGAACTGAAACTGATATGTGTAGCAGCCACCGGAATGGATGTCATAGATCTGGAATATGCGGCAAAGGCCGGTATTCCGGTGGTGAATGTGGCGGGATATTCTACTGACAGCGTGGCACAAACTACTTTTTTACACATCCTTTCCTGTATGCAGCAGGGTTCGTATTTCAACCAGTTTGCTCATTCACAGGCTTATTCGGAAAGCGGACTTCCTACCCATTTTGGAGGCCGCTATTTTCATGAACTCAGCGGCAAACGCCTGGGTGTTATCGGGATGGGAGCCATCGGGCAGAAAGTGGCGGCCATCGCCTCGGCTTTTGGCATGGACGTGGTGTATTATTCTTCCTCGGGGAAAGACCGTGCCAGCAGGCAATACCAGCGGGTGAACCTGGATGAGCTGCTGCAAACCTCGGATGTGGTGACCATCCATTCCCCCTTAAATGAGAAGACCCGTGGTCTGATCGGGAAAGCCGAGCTGGAAAAAATGAAGACCTCGGCCTATCTTTTCAACCTGGGCCGAGGTGCCATCGTGAATGAGTGTGCACTGGCCGATGCGCTGAATGAAAACAGGCTGGCGGGAGCAGGAATGGATGTTTTCAGTACCGAGCCGCTCCCTGCGGATCACTGTTACCGGAAAGTAGTGGACAAATCAAAACTTTTTCTGACCCCGCACATCGGATGGGCCTCCATTGAAGCACGCAAACGCCTGGTGGCCATGATGGTGGATAATATCAATCGATATATAGCTTCCCGTTCAGGTGATCGATCTCGTGCTGAAAAATAACAGCCGTAAATCCGGATACCGTATCACGGACCATCTGCCAGGAATCCTGATCCCGGTAAGTTATGACCACTTGGGTAGAGCGCAGTACGGTATCTCTGTCTCCGGGAACCGAAAGGCAGCCTTCCCATCCCCATTTGGTCTCCTGGCTGTAATTTTCGATCATGGGATTGACATAAAATTCAAAAGGATTCCCTTCCTTGTCAAACCGTTGCACGGCAATCAGTTGCTTGCTTATCCCTACCTGCGGGGCAGCAATTCCCACCCCGGTGTTGGCTGTATCCAGGACCGTGGCCATCATCCTGGACTTAAGGGTTGCATACAAGTCTGATTTCATACTTCTCCGGCTGAGCGGACCCGCTTTCAGACGCAGGAACTGCAGCTCTTCCGGGACCTGGTTGGTGAAAAGAGGCATGATCATTTCAGACTCACCGGGCTTTCCAATGCGGTATTTCTCTACAGAAGAAAAATTGCTGCAGGCGACAGCCAGCAGCAATAACAGTGATATGAGGCATTTTTTCATGCTCAAAGATAGGAATCTTTGCAATTACTTCCGCTTGATAATGATCACTCCTTTTCTGCCTTTCTCCCCGTATTTTTCTAAAGCTGCCTTGTCTTTCAGCACTACTATGTTATCAATGTCAGCAGGGTCAATTCCTTCCAGATTTTTAACTTCCTGATCATCAACAATAATAAGAACATTTTTGGGAATATTAGTGCCCGAAAATTTTTCATCGGGTTGCTGCAAATAACCAACGATATTGATATCATCCAGAACTTCATGATCACCTAACACAGTTACGGTTTGAGAATTATCATGATCATTACCTATTAACATAAAATTCATTGGCATCACCATAAGATACTTTAACAGGGACGCCTTCTTTCATGGCAGGTTTTTCCCATTTGGGTGAAGATTTTATGACACGCAAGACCTCGGCATCTATGGAAGCATGAACACCTTTGAGAATCTCAACTTGTGTAATTACGCCTTCTTCCGAAAGCTCATAAGATACCATAAGCCTTCCCCCGATCCCTTCATTTTCTGCATCTTCCGGATAATTCACATTCGTCATCACCCAACGCATGAATTCATTTTCACCTTTGCTGTTAGTAAAAATGGCGGGTTCCAGACCAAGATCTTCCGGATTGTTTGACTGCTTTACCTGGATGTCGTTAACTTTTCCTTTAAGTCCAAACTTTAGGGGAAAATTGTATCTCACTGTGACATTTTTCCCACGAACCATCCCGGGGCGTTCCCATTTTGGGGAAGATTCCAGCACACGGATGGTTTCGGCGTCCAGCAGCGGATGTGCACCCCTGACTATCTTAACATTTGTAACATTTCCCTCGTTGTTTAAAACAAAAGAGGCTACTACCTTACCCTCAATGCCTTTTTTATGGGCTTCCTCCGGATATTTTACATGTTCAAATACCCAGCGTGTAAATTCTTCTTCCCCTTTTCCGTTGGCGAACAAAGGTTTGGTTTCAACCAGGGCCAGGGGGACCAGTGTATCCTGGTCAGACTGCGGATCCGGCTCTGCAACGGGAACAGCAGGCGGAGGTACCGGTACGGGCACAGGCGGGATCACGGGTTTGATATCCTGCTGCAAAGAAATTTTTATATCTTTGACAGAGGAAATCTCGGACAACCTGCCCGAGATTTCAGGCGTTGCAAAAGCCGTAATGGCAATGAACGCGAGAGGCAGAGCGTATATGCACTTTGCAAACGCCCATTTGCTTGATTTCTTTTTCCACATCATAGTAATTCTTTTTTTGAGTTTGCTGTGATTAAAGCTGTTGACCATGGAGTAGCATCTTGTGCCAACAGCTTTCTTTATTAATAATAGTTGGTATTGTTTTGCATTGACACCTGCCCGCAGAACAGCATCATCGGCCTGGAATTCATGAACCTGCTGTATGGATTGCTTCAGAAGCCAGGCAGCCGGATTGAACCATTGGAAAAGAATGAGCAGGTCCGTTAGTATCAGGTCCCAGGAATGTCCTTTATAAACATGGGATAATTCGTGGATAAGGATATCCCGTCCGTCCTCTGTCATATCTTTTTCAGAAACTACGATATAGTGCATCCAACTGAAGGGAGCCATCTCCTGTGTATGGACCAAGAGAACGACCTTCCGGGCAACTCCGGTTAGTTCTCTGCATGTGGTAAGCAGGTTTTCAAAAGCGGCTGCCTTTCCGTTGCGTTTGTTTTTCCATAATATGGCGGCCAGTTTAACATAAGAAATAACATAGAAAATTAAACAGACAAACATGCCGGTAAAGTAGACCAGGATGACCCATTGTACCAAACGGGCGGTAGCATCGGAGTTTATTTCGGTATCCATCACCTGAGCGGTCATACCTTCCGGAATGACAAGCATCTGCACTGCCTGTTCTTTTGACCCAAACCAGGCAAAGGGATCAAAGGATCCCAAAACACAAAAAGGGAGCAAGAGGGAAAGCGGTATGATCAACAGCCAAACGATTCTATTGAATCGGTGAAAAGTCTCTTTGGCCAGCAGCAGCCGGTTAAACAGGTAGAAAAACAACAGAAAAATACCGGCTTTCAACAAATATGTGACAAAAGCGCCCATGTTCAACTGTTTTTACGTTCCACTTCTTCTATGAGTTTTTTTAAATCGTTAAGGGATATATCTTCCTCCTCAATAAGTGACGAAACGGCGCTGAATGCGGAACTGCTGTAATATTTACGGATTACTCCCTTAAGCGTGGACCTTCTGAAATCTTCCCGGCTTATAATAGGAAAATACTGATGCGAATTGCCAAAGGCATTATGGTCCAGAAACCCTTTTTCTTCCAGCCCGCGCACAATGGTGGACAATGTATTGAAATGTGGCCTGGGTTCGCTGTAACAATCTAAAAGGTCCCTTACAAAAAGTGACCCCTTGTCCCAGAATAAGGTCATTACTTCTTCTTCTTTTGCAGTGAGTTTCATAGTAAGAGTTGTTTACACTGCAAATATAACTATATTTTTTAGTTATGCAACTATTTTATAT
>LUZA01000066.1 GCA_001603455.1 Bacteroidales bacterium Bact_09
GGTGGGAGATCTAAATCCCGCCTTTTTTTTTATATATCTGTACTAATATCGTATATTCGCACAGTTATTCCTTTATGGCAGCACAGCACGAATACGAAATAAACAGAGAACTCAAAAAACTTAAGAGACTGGAAAATCTTGTACTGTGGGGGATCATTGCAGTAGCTTTTCTGAGTCCGATTTTAATACAGCATCATGTCCTTTTTCTCTGGGCCATTTTAGCTCCTTTTTTTGTGGGCCTGCTCATTCATCATTATATTTATGTCCCCTTATTTCTGTTAAAAAACAATTATTTTACCTATTTTTTCCTGGTCTTTATCCTTCTTCTGGGGATTGTGTTCGGGTGTGAAGCTATCATTGACATTATGGATGTCAGGTACGGGGCAACATGGACCAACTTTATTCCTTATGAATCTACGTTGTTCAGCAACTTTGTGATAGCCATGCTGCTTATGGGAATGAACGTTGCCATCCGGTTTGTGTTCCATAATATTAAGGAAAAAATGCTTGCCCATGAGGCTGATAACAAACTGATGAAATACAAAATGGAATTTCTTCAGTTCCAGATCAGTCCGCACTTTCTGATGAACACGTTAAACAATATCCATGTGCTTGTAGATACCGATGAAGAAAAAGCAAAGGATGCCATCGTGAGTCTTTCACGCCTTTTACGTCATATGTTGTATGAGAGCACACCGGATGCCAAAGTCTCGCTGGAAAGACAGCTAGAAGTCTTCAGGGCATATTGCAACCTGAACTTATTGCGATACGGTGAAAATGTGAAGCTAAACATTACTGTGCCCCGGGATATTCCAAATGTACAACTCCCGCCGCTGATCATGATCGTATTTATAGAAAATGCCTTTAAGCACGGTATTGTGTACGGAGAAGAGACGCATATCAACATGAACTTCTGGGTGCAACCGGGCTGGTTCCATTTTTCCATATCCAACACGATCTTTCCCAATAAACCAAAAACCGTAAAAGCAGGCGGGCTGGGTGTCAGGAATGTAAAGGAACGACTGAATCTGCTGTATGGAAATAATTATCAACTTACCATGGAGCAGACTCAAACAGAATATATTGTACATTTACAGCTCCCCATTTAATATTTAATTATGAACATAAGGTGTATAGTAATTGATGATGAGCCACTTGCGCTTCAACAATTAGTCTCCTATGTGGGGAAGATCCCATACCTGCAACTTGTAAAAGCCTGTTCAGGTCCTACAGAGGCTATGGAAATCATGGCTACCGAAAAAGTGGATGCAATATTTACCGATATAGAAATGCCCGATATCAACGGTTTGGAATATATTCGTTCACTCAAAGAAAAACCCATCATAGTCTTTGTTACCGCATATGCCGATTTTGCCGTAGAAGGATTTCAGGTGGATGCCACCGATTATCTGTTGAAACCATTCAGTTTGACAGATTTCATGAGAAGTGCCGAAAAAGTGAAGCAACAATATGAATTAAGAAATGCGGCTTTGCACAGCAAAGATAAACCTGTTTACGGGGAGGGTGTCGGTAATGTTGAGGAAGAAGACCATCTGGCTGGGACAGTGAGTGAATATGTTTTTGTACGAGCGGACTCAAAGACCGTACGTTTGAAAATTTCCGATATCCAGTATATCGAAAGCAGGAAAGAATATGTTGTGATCTTTTCCGAGAACAGTATCCCGGTAATGACACTTTTCAGCCTAAAATCGATAGAGGAACGGTTGCCTAAAGATATTTTTATGCGTGTACACCGTTCTTTTATTGTTAATCTGACAAAAATTACAGAAGTAGTTCAGAACCGCATTGTCTTTGGCAAAAATTCGAGTGTTCCCATTGGAGACCAGTATAAAAAGGATTTTCAAAACTTCCTGAATCAATATTTTTTGAAATAATAACGGCATGTGGTCCATATTACAAAGTACAAGACCCCATACTCTTGCCTTATCTGTTTCTTCTATCCTTACAGGCACATTCCTTGCCCGTTCGCAAGGTTTTTTTTCATGGCCGGTGTTCATTCTGCTTCTTTCAACAGCCTGCCTGCTCCAAATTTTGTCTAATCTGGTCAATGAATGGGGCGACTGGAAAAAGGGAACGGACAGGAACCAGCCGGGACGTAAGGCGTTGAGTCTCCAGAGTGGAAAAATGACCGAGAAGCAGCTTATGACAGTCATTATCGTGGTTGCCGGACTTGCCTCCATATCGGGATTGACATTGATCCGCGTAGCCTTAGGGGCATTTACTCATACCGTACCGATTCTGTTCATATGCCTAGGAGCGGTAGCGCTTGCGGCGGCAGTCTTTTATTCTGCCGGCAGGTCTCCGTATGGATACCGGGGGGGAGGAGACGTGTCGGTATTCCTTTTTTTTGGATTGACAGGGGTTGCAGGCAGCTATTACCTTTTGGCCCATTCACTGGATCCGGATGTACTTTACATCGCAGGAGCCATGGGCATGCTCATAACAGCCGTGCTGAATGTGAACAATATCAGGGATTTTGAGAACGACAAACGTTATGGGAAACATACCTTTGCGATACTGCTTTCGCGTATATCCGGAACAGGATCCACTTTTCCCGCAAAAATCTATCAGTTATTGCTGATCCTGTTTGCATTGGTTCTGTCTGTAATGTTTGCCCAACGGTCGGGATACGGTACTTTCATGTTCCTGATCTCACTTCCCCTGTTGATCGTTCATCTGATCTGGGTGCGTAAAAGAAATGGAGCCGCCCTGGATGGGGCATTAAAAATGCTGATCGCGGCCATTTTCGTATATGCACTCTCCTTATTTTAATCGTTTCCTTTTGGGATAGGTAATGCGTGAATGGTACATTTCCTGTATCTGCACCTTCAGGGTCTCCTGGATCCTGCGCAGGTTCCTGTAGGTTATATCTGCATTCTGGAGCTGATCTTCCGAGATCCTTTGACGAACCATTTTGTTGACCATCGAGGAGATGCTTTCCGGAGTATAATCTTTCAGGCTTCTGCATGCGGCTTCCACTGCGTCGGCAAGCATTACAATGACGTGCTCCGGTGTTGTGGGCAGCTGTCCTTCATATGTAAAATCTTCTACGTTGGCAGGATCGCCTCCTTCGTTGCACCAGGTTGTATAGAAAGCTTCGGTACGGGTTTTTCCGTGGTGTGTTTCAATAAAACCACTTACAAGAGATGGCAGGCCGAATTTTTTGGCCAGTGTTTTTCCGTCTTCAACGTGCTGGATCACGATTCGGGCACTTTCCCTGGGATTGAGCAGGGAGTGGGGATTGAAACTGGCTGTTTGATTTTCTACAAAGTATTGGGGATTGTTTATCTTCCCAATATCGTGATACAATGCCCCAACACGGCAGAGAAGGGCATTGGCCCCGATGGTCCTGGCTGCGGTTTCTGCCAGGTTAGCGACCTGCAAGGAATGCTGCATGGTGCCGGGAGCCTTTTCTGACAATTCCCGGAGGGCTTTGTTTCCTGTATCGGCAAGATCCCTCAATCGTGAAAGGGATACGAACCCGAAGATTTTTTCAAACAGGAAAACCAGAGGGTATGAAGCGATCATCAGGACAGAGGCCACACCGTAATTCTTAAAAACTGCACTGCTCAATTGATTAAAGGTCCCTTCCGAGATCAGGTGGAATGCCATATAGATCAGTAAATAGGCAATGAAGACGCACAGAGCCGACAGAAATTGCTGCCAGCCCCTTCCCCAGAAACGGAAAACATAAACGGCCACACCTCCTACTATGATGCCGGTCAATAACAGATGGTATCCGTCTGTGATTATTGATAGGGGCGTCAGAAAAAGTATATATGCAGGAAGAGAGAACCTGGTTGGGAAGAATGAATCCATGAACAGAACAATGACAGGAAAGGGCAACAGGTATAGTGCAGAGGGTTCGATCTTGTATACCTGCGACGAACCTGCCACTACCAAAACAAACAGGAAAAGTGTAAAGACAAGTTCCGGAACATTACGTAACATCTGGGGCCTGATGGCCTGGATCAGGATGAAAATGATGAACAGGGTAAGAATAATCATCAGTGTCTGACCTACGATCAACAAGGGAATACTCCCGGAAAAACCAATTTTTGAATTGTATTCGGCCCGCAGCGAATTCAATATCTGTTCTACGGTTCCCGTAACGACCTCTCCCTTGCTAATGACGCGTTGTCCTGTATGTACGAGCCCTTTTGTAAGGGATATGTCCTGAAGTCTGCTTGACTGTACCGCAATAGTGGTACTTTCGTCAAATATAAGATTGGGTATAATAAACAAAGAAAAATCAAGCCCGGAAAACTTTAGGGCATTGATTTCCTGCCTGGAAAACTTTCCCAGGCTGTTGAGCAAATACTCTTTGGCTGATTCGTGAGAAAACACTTCGGACAAGGCCTTTTTATCGGCCATCTTTCCTTGGACTAAAGCCAGTCCGGTTTCAGGATTCAGTTCGTTGTACCGGACATTATCCATGATACCTCTGCCGTATATGGTTTTATACAGGGATAGCAGTTTGCTTTGCAATTCATCGGAAAGTTCCACCCGAGCAGCTTCTGCGGTGAAGGCCCTGAGTTGTTCAGCTTCGATGTCCGGTTTCAGGAGAAAATAAGGAGTGAAGTGCCTGGTGATCTTTTCACGTTCCAAGCGCAATTCCTCTTCTGTCTTTATGATCGGGAAATCGAAGGTTGCGTCAAGATTCTCATACATCCAGGGACTTCCTTTCTGGTATTGGTATTTAAACTGACCTTCGCGGGGCAGGGAAATTATGGTTATGGCCGCTGCCAGTACAAAAAGCAACGGAATGATTATTTTTTCCTTTTCTTTTTTAGTCATTGTATTTCTCTCTTTGGCATATGGATGAATAAGGACAAAATGTACAATTGTCAAT
>LUZA01000067.1 GCA_001603455.1 Bacteroidales bacterium Bact_09
CCTGTTATAACTAAAAGGGATACTGTGACAGAGCTGGACATAGAACGTTTTATGGGTACATGGCATGAGGTTGCCCAGATGGGAAGGCCTGCCAGAAAAATGATAGCAGCAGTTCACCTGGACGCTTCCCTGGACAAGAACGGAATGATTCATTTTTTTGTCAAGACCCATAAATATAC
This sequence comes from Bacteroidales bacterium Bact_09, assembly GCA_001603455.1. Classification (GTDB taxonomy): domain Bacteria; phylum Bacteroidota; class Bacteroidia; order Bacteroidales; family UBA932; genus DMER64. The sequence goes on from LUZA01000067.1 coordinate 180, forward strand.
CCCTTACGGGCCCATGAAGGAAAGAAAAGGGAAAGCACATCAAAACGCAAACTTCCCCGGAGTACTGCGTGGCACTCTGTTTTTAAATTCTTACAGACATTATTTTGTGCTTTACCTGGATCAGGATTACACTTGTACCGTGATCTGCGATCATACGGCAGACAATTTGTGGATCTTTTCAAAGGAACCGTCACTTTCAGAAAAACAGATAAAACCCCTGCAAGAAAGGATCGTCGCCTTAGGATTTGATCCGCAAAAGATCAGCTGGTCCGGATCTTATTTCTGAAAAAGATCGTTAAGTGCTTTCAGTTTATTATCCAGTATGCGGCTGGTTTTTTCAAAATCCTGTTCTGAATCAAGCCGGGTACTTACCCCGTAGTAATATTTAATTTTTGGTTCGGTGCCGGATGGTCTTACAGTAACCACCGCGTTGTCTGCAGATACAAACTGGAGTACATCCGATTCCCGCAGGTTTATCCTATACCTCAGATCGCTGACCATATCTACTGTTTCCCGCTTTTTGTAATCGTGTAAAAGGACTACGGGAGATCCCAGCAATTGCACCGGGGGATTTTCTCTCAGACGTTTCATAATAGCTTCTATCTGCTCCATACCGTCTTTTCCTTTTAGTGTTCTGGAAACCATACGTTCTTTAAAAAATCCAAAACGTACGTATAGTTCTTTAAGCAGATCGTACATTGTCTTGCCCCGGGAAGCTGCCCAACAAGCAACCTCTGCTGCAAGCACGCACGTTACAACAGCATCTTTATCGCGAACATATTCACCCACGTTGAAGCCGTAACTTTCTTCTCCTCCGCAGATGAATACTTTTTTCCCCTCATTCTTGCGTATTACTTCGGCTATATATTTAAAACCGGTCAACACATTATAGCAATCAATCCCATAATGGCTGGCGATCGCCTGCAACAGATCGCTGGTTACGATAGTCTTTACAATATATTCCTTCCCCTGCAGCCGATCTGTTTCTTTCCATTTTTCCAGCAGATAGTATGTTAGTAGAGATGCCGTCTGGTTCCCGTTCAGTAATACAAAATCGCCTGTCTGATCTCGTACGGCAACACCTATACGATCACTGTCCGGATCTGTTGCCATTACCAAATGGGCTCCTGTCTTCCTGGCTTTATCCAGAGCCATCTTCAAGGCTTCCGGTTCTTCAGGATTTGGCGAGGATACCGTCGGAAAGTTACCGTCGGTAACTTCCTGCCGGGGGACGTGCTGTAAATGGGTAAAACCCATTTTTGAAAATGCTTGCGGGACTATGTGCACCCCTGTACCGTGCAGCGGTGTATATACCATTTTCAAGTCTCTGTACCTGCTGATTTCCTGTGGACTAAGGTTGACCAGGCTCAGTATGGTATCAAGATACAGGTTATCCATTTCCCGTCCTATAGTCTGGATTTGTCCTTTTCCTCCTGAAAAACGTACCATGGCCGGAGAGGTGATCTTTCTTACCTGATCGATGATAATACCGTCATGAGGAGCCACCACCTGTGCCCCGTCATCTCCATATACCTTGTAACCGTTGTATTCTTTGGGATTGTGGCTAGCCGTTATCATTACTCCTATCTGGCACTTAAGGTGCCTGACCGTAAAACTCAGCTGAGGAGTAGGCCTGAGCGCATCGTACAGGAATACCGTAAAGTCGTTGGCCGCCAGTACCTGGGCTGTAATTAGGGCAAAATCAGGGGATTGGTTCCTGCAATCGTAAGCAATAGCTGCCCTGTGGGGTCCCGGGTATGTTTTCTTTACATAATCTGCCAGTCCCTGTGTGACCATTCCTACAGTATAACGGTTCATCCGGTTTGTACCAACTCCCATGACACCACGCAATCCTCCCGTCCCGAAATCCAGGTTCCTGTAAAAGGAATCTTCCAACAATGCAGGATCTTCCTCTATCAGCCTGAGTACTTCTTCCCTGGTTTGCTGATCATATGTGGGATCCAGCCACTGCCTGGCTTTGTCAATAATACTTTTTTCCATATTTCAATCAAATGATATTTTCAATTCCAGCCTGCCAGTGTGGAATGGCTATTCCAGTAAACCTCCCCATCTTTTCAGGACTCATTACCGTATATGCGGGCCTGAGTGCTCCGCCCTGGATTTTTGTTCCCATGGGCAGGATTGGAGCAAGGACTGCGGAAGGTTTTTTATGCAGGATCATTTCACGGACCTTGCATGCAAATTCATATCGTGTGCAACCACCGCCCGAGTTTGTATAATGGAAAAGGCCTGACTCTACATGGCCCTTTATCAGGCTAAAAAGGGCACGTACAAGATCTGGTCCGTACGTGGGAGAATTTATCTGAAATGTATCAACATACAAAGGGCCTGATTGTGAATGCATCAACGCGGGCACGGTTGCCAGAAAATTACGGGAATGACGCGAATAAACCCAACTAGTGCGGACCACGACCCCTCTGGAATAATCCAGCACTTTTATTTCACCTGCTCTTTTTGAGGATCCGTATGTATTGATAGGAGCCGGAACATCATCTTCTGTATACGGAGTTCTCTTGGTACCGTCAAATACATAATCTGTAGACAAATGGATAAGAACTGCACCCGTTCTGTCACACGCCCTGACCATACCCTCCAGACAGTCAGCGTTCAATCGGTATGCTGCCTGGGATTCTGACTGCGCCAGATCCACATTGGTAAAGGCCGCTGCATTGATGACATATTGCGGTTCCTGCATTAGAAAACATTCCATAAGTGCCTCTTGATCAAGCACGTCCAGTTCTTGCCGTGAGTAGGCAACCAATTCTGCATGTATAAATTCCGGGGCAAGCTGTTGTACAATCCTGCCCACACCGCCATTTGCTCCGGTAAGAACCACTTTCATGGTAACAAAGATATTAAAAATGAAGGTATGCGGTACCGTGCTCTTTGCTATCTTTGTCTTTATGAAGAAAGATCACAGGAAACAATTAGTACTATTGATGGCCACATCGCTCGTCATCAGGATCATCCTGGCTGCCATAACGGAACTGGGCAACGATGAGGTGTATTACTGGACGTATGCCCTATTCCCGGACTGGAGCCATTTTGACCATCCCCCCATGTTGGGATGGATCATACAGCTTTTTACATGTGATCTGATGTGGGACAGCGCCTTTGCCCTCCGTATTCCGGCTTTAGTAATGGGAACGGTCAACACATGGCTGTTCTATCGTTTGGGGATAATGATTAAAGATGAACGCACCGGCTGGCATGCCGCCCTGCTTCACACTGGCTCGCTCTATGCCTCTGTCATTGCCGGAACATGCATCTTACCCGACACACCCCTAGGTACTTTTTATCTGGCCTCACTGTATTTTATGATAAAAGCATGTTACCCCGGCTCCACTACCGGGCAGCCGGCCAATCCTATCAATTTCCTGTGGGCAGGCATATTTACTGGACTGGCCGTGCTCAGTAAATATACCGGAATCTTCCTTTGGACCGGAACTATCCTGTATTTACTGATATACCGGAGAAAAACCTTTAAAGAGCCCTGGTTGTGGGCAGGCATGACCGTTACTCTTGTGCTGTTCACTCCGGTCATCATATGGAACCTGAAGAGTGACTTGTCCAGTTTTGCGTTTCATTCAGAGCGTGTGTCTTTTTTGGGGGAAGGAATCAAACCCCTTTTTCTGGGGAAGGAGCTCATGGGCTCTTTCCTGTATAACAATCCGCTCAATGTTATTCTCATTATATGGTCCGTTATCGGCTATCTGAAATTACGCCGCAAAGGCGATCCCTCTTTGCTGCCCGTTGAACCTGCCACCTTCCGCCTGCTCATGTTTCAAGCCCTTCCGTTTATAGCCACATTCGTTTTCTTTTCTTTGTTCAGAGAGACACTGCCTCATTGGAGTGCGCCAGGCTATTATCCCCTGATCCTCTTCTGTGCAGCATCCGTATCGGGCGGTAAAGCCGGCAGAGCGATCAAGGTCTCCCCGGTTGTCCTTACTGTTATCGTAGCAATAGCCGTATTTCAGGTCAAAACAGGTTTTATTCCCCTGACACATACTGCTGCTGTCCAAAACACTGTTAAAAACGATTCCTGGGCTGAATTGGGAAGGAAGGACTTCACACTGGACATGTACGGATGGAAACAACTGGGAGAACATTTCTCCCGGGTAATGCAAGAACAGGAAATGCTCTACCGGCAGAGAAATGGGGAGGAAGGCATGCCACCCCAAAGCGCAATTCTGGCCAATCGTTGGTTTCCGGCTGCCCATCTGGACTATTATGTAGCAAGACCCAATGGTATAGTAGTCAAGACAAAGGGCCCACTGGAAAGGACCCATAAATACGAACAGATTACTGAAAAAAGAGGCGGAATCGCCCCCGGGGAGCCCTTTTATTATATTGAATCCAGCCGTTTTCCGGAACGATTACGGGGAACTGTTTCCCTGGATACATTCTTTGTCACCAGGTGCCAAAAACCAGTGATCCGGTACGTGGTACACCGGATCACAGATGTTTCGCAATTTACTGCAGAGTAATGGTTGCAAAAAATTTGTCCACTATGAAGGCCTTCAGTTCCTTAACCTGTCTTGTCTTCATAGAAAATAGGGGTAATTTTGAAAATCCGAGATCTAAAACATATGCATATGAAAAAAATTATTCTTTCTTTTTTTACCCTGCTGCTGGTACTGAGTTGCAATCAAGCACCCGCAGTCAGCGAATTTGAACTGGACCCTGCCTGGAAGTTCCGGACCGGGAACGATTTGCAATGGGCCTTGCCCGACTACGACGACAGCCAGTGGCCAGAAATATCCCCGGCAACATCATGGGAAAACCAGGGTTATCCCAATTACGACGGGTATGGTTGGTATCGTAAGACCTTCACTTTGCCCGAAGACATCCTCAAAGCAGTGGTCCACTATGGGGAGCTGATGATCCGCTATGACAACGCAGACGATTCAGATGCCCTGTATTTCAACGGAAAGATCATTGGAAAGACCGGAGGCTTCCCTCCTGAATATTCGAGCTGTTATGGGACCAAAAGGATGTATACCGTTCCGCTTGAGTATATAAGGACCGATGAACCCAACACCATTGCCATTCAAGTGTACGACGGAGGGGGTGACGGTGGTCTGTTGACCTCCAGGATGATCATCCAGCCGGTCGCCCCGGCTCTGAATGTTACCATGGATTATACCGTAGATGCCAATGGCGGGGTATTTATGGGTGATGATCCCCATACCCTTAGCGTAACGGTAAGAAACAATGAGGAAAAAAAACAAAAATCTGTGATACATCTGACTGTAACCACAGATGATTACAGGCCGGTTCAGGAATCATCCCGGAAAGTTAGGGTAAAACCAAAAGCCGGTATGACCTTAGTCGTCCCCCTGGAAATCTCCGATCCCGGGTTTTACCGTTGCACCCTCAGACTTGAAACAGACGGCTTGAAGGGAGAACCCCTTTCTTTCAATGTTGGACTGGAGCCGGAAAAGATCGTTTCACCGATTGATGCTCAGGAAGATTTTGATGCATTCTGGGAGGAAACCAGGGCACAGCTGGACCGTATTCCCATGCGGCCGTCCATGAAGCTGCTGAAAGAGTATTCCTCCGGAGCAAGGAACATTTATTATGTAGAAATGAGATCATTCGGGAACGAGATCATGGGTGGTTACTATGCTGTTCCCAAAGAGAAGGGTAAATACCCTGTGATTATAACCTATATGGGTTATGGATCAAATCCCTGGATGCCCCATACCGATGGTGAACCCGGATTCATTTCTTTCGTGGTCTCTGTCAGGGGACAGGGGATCTATAAAGACGGGAACAAATACAGCGATAGGTGGATCATATGGGGCATAGAAGATAAAAACGATTATTATTACAGGGGCGCTTTTATGGATCTGGTAAGGGCCATTGATTTCGTTTATTCAAGGCCCGAGACCGATACCGCACGGATCGCAGCCGAGGGAGGCAGCCAGGGAGGCGCCTTCACTATGGCAGCCTGTGCCCTGGATCACAGGATAGCCGTAGCTGCGCCTACCATACCCTTCCTAAGCGATTACCGTGATTATTTCCGGATCGTGGACTGGCCAAGGAGCGATATAGATGCCTATATGAGAGATAATCCCCGGGCCGATTGGGAAGATATCTACAAGCTCCTGAGTTATTTTGACATCAAAAACCTGGCACCCCGCATCAAAACACCTACCATAATGGGAGTGGGCCTGCAGGACGAAACGTGTCCCCCACACACAAATTTTGCCGGTTACAACCTAATCACAGCTCCTAAGGAATACAGGATCTATCAGGATAACGGGCACAATACCCCGGCAGAATGGCTGGACGTCCGCATGGAGTTTTTCAAAAAACACCTGAAACTTGATTAATATGAGGCATTTGGATTGACTTGTTGCAACCAGCCGTAAACTCAATGATTTGTTACAGGAGTTGCAAAAGGAACTTCGCAGCGTAGATCACAAGCATCCACAGCCCTGAGAAGCGGTTCTGTATTTACGGATGATCCCACCGCTTTTTCCATCCATAAGGCGGGAACCAGCCTTCCCTGAGTGAACATGCGCATGATCTCATCGGCCAGTACACCACCCTCTTCTTTCATCCTGCCATTGAAATAAGCTTCGAGCTGGAACTCAATGATGTGGCCAAAAGGATAATTAGGAAGGTACATGGGACTGTTAATCATATGCGAATAGATAGCCAGCAAGGGAGAATCGTGCTGTCCAAAAACCGGTTCGTAATAAAGATTCCATACTTTGCGAGCATGATCCAGGACCGCTTGTTTAAGGGTTTCTGCCGTAGCGTCCGGATTCTCGTAAAGCCATTGCCAAACGTACATATCTACCAGCGCAACGCCCATGATCTCGTAACATCCCCAGAAAATATCCAGTACCGTGTTGTCATCCATTTTCTGCGACGGATATCCCAGTAACTGCAGATCGCGTTTTTGAAAAACGAAAGCAAGCGCCTCGGTAAAAGCCGTATTGGGAACACCTCCAAGCAGATAATGATCCACGTCATAAAGGCTCAATGTCTGTTCCACGTTATGGCCGAATTCATGTACTGCAATATTGTATCCCTTGTAATCCATCCCATTGTTGCCGATTCTGGTCCTCAGGCGGGAAGGTTCCCAGCGTCCGACAGCACCCCAGGCATGTCCTGATCCCCTGGCAGGTTCTACTACTATGCGGGAAGCCAGGCGGTCAGCCTGGGTGCGGGTGAAACCCAGTACCTGCAACATCCGAGGCATATCAGCCCTGAAAGCCCCGGCATTTGGATATCTTTTACTGGTCAAAGCTGTCAGCTCGTCTTCAGGAATAGCTGTTCTGCTTTTGAACCCATCGTACCAGATATCAAAGGGCTCGAGCTTTCTTTCCAGCCTTTTCTCTATCAGGGCAGCCACCTTTTTCACCTGTTCAGAGGATATCAGGTTAATAAACAGTTCTTCAATCCGGTGTGCGGGGATTTCCATGGACCCTTCAAAATTCCTGATTATCGCTGTAGGCATGTTGGGATAGTACGGATCCATTTTCTTTTCGACCCTGTATGTGGCAAGAAGGTATTCATAGCGCCGGTCCTTTTCAGGGGCCGCCTCTACCGGGACTCCTTCCTTATAAACGGTATTGGAATATGGCTTCCATTCATACGTCGTATCATTGATCACACATTGTGGGATTGTCTGACATACGATATGTTCCATTACCTTTTGGATCATCTGCTGTTTTTCCAGACCATCGAGCGACCCGGCGTAATTTGACTTAATCTCGTCGCGCAGGTTCCAATGGGACAACAGTACCATATCGCGTGGAAAAAGACGCCTGCCGTCCTCTGTGAGCAGATTCCCCATCATGATATTGTAAGAGGCAATGTAATTTTCTGCATTACCCAGAGCCTGTGCCATTTCCTGGTTCAGGAACGCCGGGGTGCGGTGTGTGAAAAGATCACCCATTCTGGCATAAGCCCATTGCAACCTGTTCCATTCCTTTCCAAGGGTATCTTTTTCTTCCAGTGTGTAATTTGGAAAATTGAGCACGCAGACAAAGGCCGTCTTATTGGTAAACATATCCTCCATGAAATGGGCAGAAGGCTCATAATTACCCAGGATATAATCCACAGGGAGCAACTCGTCCCCTTGTAGATGAACAGGTTTTTTTAACTCAACACTCAGTTGATTGGACGTCCCAAAGATATTTTCAAATGCTTTTGACAATTTTGTAAACAGAACATTACGTGCATGTTCATCGCTACAATACTGCACCAGGCAAAAATTGATAAAATCCTCCTGGCTACCATCTTCTTTCCTCCACAAAGAGGCTGCCTGACGGATACCACGTTCGGTGTGAGGTAACAGACCTCCGGGATGATCTCCGGTCAGGTGTGATATGACGGTCGTAACCGTTTGTTCAGTAATATTTGACATTTCGGGGTACGTTTTTGCCGTACTGCATCCCAGCAGAACGGTTAACAGCATAAAAACAACTTTTTTTTTCATATATTTTCCTCCTATTTTGTTGCGTAAATGACCACCCGGGTTTCTTTGCCCGCAATATAAGCTGTGGTCCCAAAAAGATATACCGGTCCGCCTTCGGTAACCCCTGTTTTTTTTCTCCATTGAGCAACAGTCAGCGGAAAATTACGGACCTTCATGTTGGCTTTGGGAAATTTCTCAGACAATTTTTTCATAACACCTGAAGTAAAAGGCACCACCTCCCTGATCCTGTATTTTTTCCCGGGAAATCCCGGAACGTCCCGGTCCGATGTATACAAATGGCTGTTGCGGTGAATTTTCCTGACACCGTACCTGAAGACAGGTAATGCAAAAGCACCTGCTTTGAGCAAAGATGGTTCCGGTTCGTATAGGGATGCACCCTCCCGCAGTGCATCCCGTCCCCCATCTCTGTCCAGAACATCTGCAGCTCTGACTTCCTCATCCATCCTGAAGGAGAAACCGCTTGAACACACTATAAGCGGATCGTCCACACCGGAATCATTCCGTTTGATCAGGAACAGGAGTTCTTTGCATTCATTCCCGGATGAGACCACGTGGACCTCAACGCTTCCGGGAAGCAGGGACAACGTACGGGATATGTCCGCCAAAGGAGATATCTTGACAAGAAAGGCACTGGCGCGATCCAGAATGTATTGCCTGAGCCGGGTTACATCGGGACTGTAACTGCTTATTTCATAAAGACGCCGGCCATTTTCATCCCTGCGGGATGGGTCTGCATATACCAGAGAAGCATAAGGAATACGGGAGCCTTCCCACAATACTCCGGTTTCCCTGTTCAGGACAGATATCCTCTCGGCTATTCCCAAAACCCCAAAATTGTGTTCAGCCGCCTGGCATAACTTCAGGTTCCTGTCAGCATAATAGACATGTTCGCTTTTTTTTGCAAAGTAATACGTATCTACTCCCAATCCGCCTGTCATGTCCACTACTGGTCCGTCACCATCGGTAAAACGGGTTTTGTATCCGGCCGTTTGGGCAGAAGATGCCTGTTCAACGGCCAATACAGAAGGTATATATATCTGCCTGCAGGCAAACCATTCGGGAACCTTTTCCCTGATCCTGCGTAATCCTTCTATCTGCCGGGCACACCGGGGAACGTCGATACCGGGGAAATGATGCTTTGAAAGCAACAGCCTGTGCATATCGTCATCCAGGTGTTCCCTGATGAATGTAATCTCCCGGCCAGACAACATCGTTTATTCCTCCAACAGGTAATGCGTCCAGAAAGCGATTTCCTCTGCTTTGGAAAAAGTTCCTTGGTAACCTCTATACCCGTGTCTTGCTGCCGGATACATCATTAGGCGAAAATGCTTGTTCTTTTTCATAAGTTCATCAACCAGTCGCATGGCATTCTGGAAATGAACGTTATCATCTGAAGTACCGTGGGTAATAAACAAAACAGATGGTCCAAACGTTCCATACGTACCACAATGCCCCAGGACCGAGGCGTTGCGGTAACCTTCAGGATTGTCCTGCGGTGTATCCATAAAACGTTCTGTGTAATGCGTGTCGTAGAAATCCCAGTCATAAACACCAGCACCTGCTATGCCGTATTGGAAATAATCCCCTGCCGTACAAACGGCCAGTGCTGTCACGTAACCGCCGTAACTGTATCCGGTAATGCCGGTTCTATGGTTATCTGCACAGCCCAGGTACCTTAAGTAATCTATCCAGAGTTTGTAGTCATGGATCTCCCATTTTCCCAGGTTTCTGTGCATCATGTCAAGTCCCTTTTTTCCACAATGCCCGCTGCCGCGGTGATCCATCGTGATCTGGATCACACCTTTGCGTGCCCAGTGGTATTTTGATGCAGGTGAAACCCAGCGATCCATCACACTGCCATTGTTTGGACCTCCATAAACGTTAACCAGTACCGGATATTTTTTTCCTTTTTCCATATCAATAGGCCAAGTAATGATTGCCGGAATGGTAAATCCGTCCTCCGTTGTGAGGAAATGCACTTCGGATACGGGGACATTGCCTCTTTCCATTTCAAGATCATAGACATCTCCCCTGGAATCGCCCAACTGCCGTACCAGGCCCTTGTCAACATTATAAAGGAGGGAACGTGAAGGCGTAGACACATTGGAACAAAGAACGGTGAAATTCCTGGAATCGGGAGAAAAGAGCACATTGGTATTGTGGTATTCTCCGGTGGTAAGACGGCGTATGGACGGATCTTTCTTTCTTTTTGTTCCGGACAGAGGTATCCGGTAAACGTCGGACCTGGTAGATATCTCCCTCCGTGCTGAAAAGAAAAGGTAATCCCCCCGGGGATCTGTTCCGTGGAGTATCATCCCCCAATTTCTTCCTTCAGTCAGTTTACGCAAATCCTTCCCGTCAAGAGAACAGAAATAAATCTGCTGCCAAGATTCAAAATCCCTTACCATCAGGACCCCATTACCCCAAAAGACCGGATCTGATATCCATTCCAGCCATGCTGGTTGATCCTCCCTGTATATAATTTTTCCGGAACCGTCCAAGGGATCGACTGAATACAACTTTAGGGTATTCTGGTCCCTGTTCATCCATTGGACCAATAGGGCTGTTCCGTCAGGGGTCCAAAAAGGTTGTCCAAAATACTGATCTTCAACTGGGTTAAAATCTGCCCATACGATCCCCTCCTGATCCTCTATGGTCACAAAACCAATTTTTACCTGTGGATTTTCACCTCCTGCCTTGGGATACCTTGTTTCCTCCAGATAGCCGTACTGACCGTCAGCAACGTATATAGGGAACATGGAAACATGGGTGTCATCGCACCAAAAAAAAGCTATACGGCGACTGTCGGGCGACCACCAGAAAGACCGGTAATTACTGCTTCGTCCCAGAATCTCCTCGTAATATACCCATGATGCATAGCCATTCAGAATAGTCTTGCTGCCGTCATGGGTAAAACGCCTTACCTTACCTGTAGCCAACTCTTTTGCGTACAGATCATTGTTCATGGTATAAGCCACATATTTTCCATCAGGTGAACGGACAGGGTTGAGTGCCTGATCATCAAGTCCATATCGGGTCGTGTCTGCCCGCCATAATCCGGGATTTTCTGTCGGAATCCGTTTACCCGTAACAATATCTTCCAGATAAAACGATGTTTGCCGCTGATCTCCGGAACGGATCACTAAAGTACGGACATCTTTCCAGGCAACGGGAACATCCAGGGGTTTAACAAGACCAACGGGTGGTGTTTCTGTGTTTATACGTTCCTGGGTCATAGAAACCAGGGGTAACAATAGGGTGATCATAAAGGGAACTGCAAAACGTCTCATATGTAGAAATTTAAAGGTTGATCAGATACAACTGTTCTCTGGCACGTGTAAACGCCGTGTAATACCAGCGCAGTACATCCTTATTGCAAATATCACCAAAAAAAGCTTTATCCACAAAAACTGCTTTCCACTGCCCCCCCTGTGCCTTGTGGCATGTTACGGCATTAGCATACTTAACCTGCAAGGCATTCAGATACAGATCTTCCCTTACGGCATTGTAACGTTTGCGTTTTCCCCTGATATGTGCGTAATCCAGAGAAACTCCTTCATACAACTGCTGTTGTTGCTGACGCGACAAGGCAGGGAATTCACTCTCCAGGGTGTCAAGTAAAAGACGCACGCTCAGTTCTGTATCTTTATAATCGGGAAAACGCAATACGGCTTCGGCAAAGCGAAACCCGTAACGTTCCTGGAATTTATGTATCCTTAGGATCTCTGCGATATCCCCGTTGGCTATGAAATCCATTTCGGGAATGTCTTCCAGGAACTGGTAACAGTTTTTCACTACCATCACCCTGTCTCCTTTGGTAATCTCTTCTTCACGGTAAAGGATACTGCCTCTTATGCCCCGATTGTACCTGTTGGCACGTTTGTTGGAACGGCACAGAACGACAACCTCTTCCAAACCATAACGTGATATGGCATCTATCAGCGATTCCATCAACTCTCCGGACCCTATGCGGCGGATATCACTAAATCCATCGGTTTTCCATTCAGGCAGCGAATACGTTTTCCCTGCAATATTGTTTCTCAGCAGCGTGGCATTGCATAGGATGCCCGAGTCAAAAGACTGTCTGAGTACTTCTTGCATTTCCATATAAACTACATTGCCATACTTTTTCATCCGGACAGGATCAAGGGCAGGTGAAATGTCCAGCCCTATGGGCGGAAGTTGTGCAGAATCGCCCAGAATAAGCAACTGGTTCCCTTTCCCGTTCAAGACAAAAGTCAACAGGTCCTCCAGCAAATTACCGCTACCGAAAAGCATTCCTCCAGGGACATCTGACAGCAGGGACGCCTCGTCCACTATAAACAACGTATTTTTATTGCGATTGGGATACAATTCAAAGGTCCCGAAACCCGTCTCGTCGGCTGCTGCAGGAGCTTTCTGACGGTATATGGCTTTATGAATGGTATGGGCGGGAGCTCCTGCGTATCCCATCAACACCTTGGCTGAACGTCCGGTTGGAGCAAGCAGTACTGCCTGTCTGTTCAATTCCCTTAGTGTAATAGTCAATGCAGCCATAGCTGTTGTCTTTCCAGTACCGGCATAACCGTTCAGAATGAATATAGGATCCCTGCCGGTCAAAAAAGAAGCCAGTACCCTGAAAAAATCATCCTGATCGGAAGAAGGAGTGAAAGGAAGGTTTTCTTTGAGTTTTTGGTAAATGTATTGGTCAATTCCCATATCGGTCCAGATCTTATTTACGTGAACTGAACAGAATGAAGAAACCGAACAATTCAATACGACCCATGATCATCATAATGGATAGGATAAATTTTGAAAATCCATTGAATGCATTGTAATTACTTAATGATCCCACACTCCCGAAACCCGGGCCGACATTCCCAATATGAGCAGCACTGGCGCTTACCGCATCCATTATATC
>LUZA01000068.1 GCA_001603455.1 Bacteroidales bacterium Bact_09
CATGACATATTATAATATGTCACAAAAAAAGTATCGAATTCTTTTGAATCCATTGTACAAAATTATAAAAAAGCAAATTCATTGCTGTCCGGAGAAAAATTCTCCAACACGGTTTACTAAATTAAAATTCAATAGATTACAATGCTAAAAATATTTTTCGATTAGAAATCATAGTTTTGCGAATCGGCATTTAAGCCGCATTCCGCAGGCTATGAATAAAGGAAAAANNNNGACATTGAAACTACACTTAACCTCTGCACTCAGGACCTCTACAGATCGGGACTCAAAGCAGTGCCCAAGTCCACGCTTGCAGAAGCGAATGAGAAGAAGGATTGGCGTATCTATCAGGATTTTGCTCAAGTCCTGATACGTGAAGCAAAGGACCAATATGTCGGCCAGAAGCTTCGAATAGATCTTGATGAGATGGTTTATGCCTTTGACAGCAGCACCATTGAATTGTGTCTTAAACTCTGCCCGTGGGCTACTTTCCATCACGGTAAAGGTGCTTTCAAGATGCATACACTGATGGATCTCAGAGGCTCTATTCCGACATTCGTTTATCTTACTCATGGAAGGGTTCACGATTCGAAAATTATGGACAAAATTCCTGTGGAATCCAACGCTTATTATCTGATGGACAAGGGCTATGTGAAGTTTGATTCGCTTTACAAGCACTTTCATCTCAACAACGCATACTTTGTTACCAGGGCAAAGGATAATATGGTATATGAGGTTCTGGAGAGCAGAGAGGTTGACCCAAGTGCAGGACTGCTTTCTGACCAGACTATACGATTGACGGCGACAACAACCTCCAGCAAGTATCCTGACACACTCAGACTCGTTGTCTATGAAGATTTTAGCACTGGAATTGTTTATAGGTTTTTGTCGAATAACTTTAAGTTGGAGGCTCTGACTATTGCCGAACTGTATAGAGAAAGATGGCAGATCGAATTGTTCTTCAAATGGATAAAGCAGCATCTTCATATAAAAACCTTCTATGGCACCTCTATGAATGCCGTTTTTACACAGATATGGATTGCCATCTGTGATTACCTGCTGTTGATCATAGCTAAGAAACGGTATATGTTGGAGCCAAGTCTTCATTCAATTTCAAATTCGATAGGGCAAATCCTCTTCAAAAGAGGCAATATCCGTGATATATTCAATCAACCTGCGTTCTCTGTTAATGTTCCGGAGGGAGAGCTGGTTGGGCAACTTAATTTATGGTAAAATTTCTCCGGACAGCAATGAAACCTTTTATTAAATCATAGACTTGATTCTCTAATTTAGTCCCTTTTGATGTTGAGGATTCCAATTATTTGTTTATTAGTCTAGTAAGTGTTCTTTATTTTACTATTGCCACCAACGGTTGGCGGTATGAAAAGTTGCCGATTGCGGGCGATTTCCTGTCAAATTACACGAAAGTTAAAGCGGGCTATAACCCTTGAATTTAATTCTATTACGGCAATTATTTTATACATTGTTATGATCTTTATTTTCTTTTCCTTTTTTATTCATCAATATTTTATTAGTATATCCCCAAACAAGACCACAAATCAACCATAGAGGAATTCCAATCAAAATGCTTTTCGATGTAATTTCGCTTCCTTTAATCAATGGATAAATAATTACCACACTTACAAACATGAAAATCCCAAAGAAGAGTCCTGATTTAAGCCAGTTTTTTGTTGAATTCTTCTTTTCCGGAATTTCAAGATTTATGTTTTTGTATCTATCAGGTTGCTTGTCTAACCAATTTTGTTTTAAGATCTTTCTAAACCAACCCCAAATAGGAAAAGTCACAGTCAATATTATTAAAGCTGTCAAATTTCTCTGGACAGGAATAATCTCTTTGCAATTATCACAATAGTAACCAAACCAATTTTTAAATGCTGTTTTATTTTTCATTGACCATTTAAGTCCGCTGTGCATTGTTCCACAATGAGGGCAAGGTATCAATGAACGTTCATAAAAAGGCTTTTTTCCTTCCCTTTCGATTAACATCCTGTCT